>NZ_JBEZUP010000006.1:0-326268 GCF_040636485.1 Streptomyces sp. NPDC038707 | reverse complement strand
GCGATCATCAGGGACAGGCCGATCGCCGAGTCGTAGGAGTACCGGCCGCCGACCCAGTCCCAGAACTCGAACATGTTGTCCGTGTCGATGCCGAACTCGGCGACCTTCCCGGCGTTCGTGGACAGCGCCACGAAGTGCTTCGCCACGGCCTTCTCGTCGCCCAGCGCGGCCAGCAGCCACTGGCGCGCGGAGGTGGCGTTGGTGATGGTCTCGATGGTGGTGAAGGTCTTGGAGGCGATGATGAACAGGGTCTGGGCCGGGTCCAGGTCCCGGGTGGCCTCGTGCAGGTCGGCGCCGTCCACATTGGAGACGAAGCGGACCGTGAGGTCGCGGTCGGTGAAGCTGCGCAGCACCTCGTAGGCCATGGCGGGGCCGAGGTCGGAGCCGCCGATGCCGATGTTGACCACGTTCCTGATGCGCTTGCCGGTGTACCCGGTCCACTCGCCGGAGCGGACGCGGTCGGCGAAGCGGGCCATCCTGTCCAGCACCGCGTGCACCTTGGGCACGACGTTCTCGCCGTCGACCTCGATCACGGCGTCCCGGGGGGCGCGCAGCGCGGTGTGCAGCACCGCCCGGTCCTCGGTGACGTTGATCTTCTCGCCGCGGAACATGGCGTCCCGCAGGCCGAAGACGTCGGTCGCCGCGGCCAGCTCGCGCAGCAGCCGCAGCGTGTCGTCGGTGACCAGGTGCTTCGAGTAGTCGATGTACAGATCGCCGACCTGGAGCGTGTACCCGGTGCCGCGTTCCGGGTCGGCGGCGAACAGCTCCCTGAGCCGGGTGTCCGCCAGCTCCTCACGGTGCTTGGCGAGGGCGGTCCACTCGGGCGTCTGGTGGAGCCTGGTACGGCCGTCTGCGTTCATGTCCGACTTCAGCCTTCTTTCCTGCGACCTTGACCGCTGCCGGTTCCAACCTAATTGATCAGCGCCCGGTGCGAGTCGTCCTCCGGCGTCACCACACGTATGTCCTGCTTGCGCGCCGGTATCAGCGCGGCGACGGCCGACGCGAACAGGACGGCCGCGAGCAGGGCGGGTCCGTTGAGGCCGTAGAGCCCGGCCACGGCGCCGCCGAGGAACGCGCCGAGCGGGGCACCGGAGACGGAGGCGGTGCGGAAGGCGGCGGCGATGCGGCCCACCATCGCGTCGGGGCTGCGTTGCTGCATCAGCGTGACCTGGTTGACGTTCCACACCATGTTCATCGCCCCGAGCAGGATCATTCCGGCGACCAGCGCGGCCACGTGCCGTACCGAGCCGATGAGCAGCAGCGAGCCCGTCTGGATCGCGCAGCCGAACAGCAGGGCCCGGACCCGCCCCGTACGGCGGGCGATCCGCTGGGCGACGAAGCCGCCGGCCAGGCTGCCGGCCGAGTACGCCGTCATGGCGGCGACATAGCCGGTGTCGCCCGCGTCCAGCCAGCGGGTGACGTGCAGCGCCAGCGTGGCGATCAGGGCGCCCATGCCGATGTTGCACAGCAGGGTCGCCAGGCACACCGCGCGCAGCACCCGGTCCCGGGCCAGGGCGCGCAGGCCCGCCCCGATCTCCGAGCGCAGCGTGCTGCCGGCCGCGCGCGGCTCCCGCTCCGGCGGCCGTATCCGCAGGGACGCCACGAGGGCGGCGGCCACCAGACAGGTGCCGGCGTCCGCCACGAACGGCGTGAACGCGCCGGCCGCCAGCAGCAGCGGCACGAACGGGGCCGCCAGCAGCCCGCCCGCGAGTTGCTGACCGGTCATCAGCCGGGCGTTGGCGCTGCCCAGTGCCCCGCGCTCCACCAGGGAGGGCAGGAGGGCCGTGGCCGCGTTGTCGAAAAGCGTCTGGAGCGCGGTGAGCGAGAAGGCGAGGGCGATCAGCAGCGGGACGGAGGCGTGCCCGAGGCCCACGGCGAGCGCGAAACCGGCCACGAGCGCGCCCCGTGCGGTGTCCACGAGCCACATCGCCCGCCGCTGGTCGACCCGGTCCGCCACGGCGCCGCCGAACAGCCCGAACAGCAGCCAGGGCAGGTAACCGCAGACGGTGACGGAGGCTATGACGAGGGGCTCGTCGGTGAGGCGCACGGCGAGCAACGGCAACGCGGACGTGCGCAACGCGTCACCGAACGTGGACACCACGGCGGCCGTCCACAACCGCCCGAATCCCCCGCGCCAGGCGGGTGTCCCCCCGCTGTCCGGCTCGACCCCAGCCACGCTTCCCCCTCACGATGCGCCGATGCACAACCGTAGAGGGCACCACTGACAATCGGTCGGCGTCGCGTGGGCGAGACGGCTCCGGCCGGGCGCCCGTGGGCACCCGGCCGGTGAGAAGTCCTAGATCTCGCCCCGCAGTTTGGCGAGCGCCTCGGCGAGGATCGCCTCGCCGTCCGCGTCGCTGCGCCGCTCGCGGACGTACGCGAGATGCGTCTTGTAGGGCTCGGTGCGCGGCGGGGCCGGCGGGTTGTCCCGGTCCTGGCCGGCCGGAAAGCCGCAGCGGGGGCAGTCCCAGGTCTCGGGAACCTGCGCGTCGCTGGCGAAGCTGGGCTGCGTCTCGTGCCCGTTGGAGCACCAGAAGGAGATGCGCAGACGCGGCGCGGACTCGCCGCGCTCGGCCTCGCCCATCGGCCCCGCCCCGACCCGGCTTCCTCGGATCGCGTTGCCACTTGCCACGGTCGTAACTCCCTGCGTGATGGTGCCGCGAAGCGAGTCGGCGTTTCGCTTCGCCGCGAGCGCCTCAGTCTACGTAAGGCCCAACGCGCGTCCAGTGATTGGAGTTACCCGCCCCCACACCAAGACGCAAGCCCCATGATAGGCCGCGCTCACAGGCGCGTACCCAACATGGGGCTTTGCGGGGGAAATCCGCGGCGCGGTCCGGATGTACGGCCGGTTCGCGCCGATCGCGCGTCAGCTGTTCGACTTCATCACCATGCCGAGGACGATGATGCTCGCGAACCACAGCAGGCCGACCACGATGGTGATCCGGTCGAGGTTGCGCTCGGCGACCGAGGAACCGCCGACGGAGGACTGCATGCCGCCGCCGAACATGTCGGACAGACCGCCGCCCTTCCCCTTGTGCATCAGCACCAGCAGCATCAGCAGCAGGCTGAAGACGATCAGGGCGATCGAGAACCCCAAAACCACGGCTGGACCAACTTCCTCGGATTCGGATGGACGACGGGGGCACAGCGTCTCGGCTGCGCCCCCGCAAGAGTACGACGTATCGCCGCTACCGCCTACTCACGGTCCGGCGTCACTGATCACGGAAACGCACGATCTTGACGAACTCGTCGGCGTCCAGCGAGGCACCGCCGACCAGGGCGCCGTCGATGTCGGGCTGGGCCATGATCTCGGCGCAGTTGCCCGACTTCACCGAGCCGCCGTACTGGATGCGGACCTTGTCGGCCACGTCCTGGGAGTACAGCTCGGCGATCTTGGCGCGGATCGCGGCGCAGACCTCCTGCGCGTCCTCGGCGCCGCAGACCTTGCCGGTGCCGATGGCCCACACGGGCTCGTAGGCGATCACGACGGTCTCGGCCTGCTCGGCCGAAAGGTCCTTCAGACCGCCCTCGACCTGGGCGAGGGTGTGGGCGACGTGGTTGCCCGCCTCGCGGACGTCCAGTTCCTCGCCGACGCACAGGATCGGGGTGAGGCCGTGCTTGTAGGCGGCCTTGACCTTGGCGTTGACGACCTCGTCGGTCTCGTGGTGGTACTGCCGGCGCTCGGAGTGGCCGATCGCCACGTAGGTGCACTTGAGCTTGGCCAGCATCGGGCCGGAGATCTCGCCGGTGTAGGCGCCGGAGTCGTGCTGGGAGATGTCCTGGGCCCCGTACTTGATCTTGAGCTTGTCGCCGTCGACCAGGGTCTGCACGGAGCGCAGGTCGGTGAAGGGCGGCAGGACGGCGACCTCTACGGCCTCGTAGTCCTTGTCGGCCAGGGCGAAGGCGAGCTTCTGGACGTGCGCGATGGCCTCGAGGTGGTTGAGGTTCATCTTCCAGTTGCCCGCCATCAGCGGCGTGCGCGTGCTCATCGAGGTCAGTCCTCCAGTGCGGCGAGTCCGGGGAGCGTCTTGCCCTCGAGGTATTCGAGGGAGGCGCCGCCACCGGTCGAGATGTGGCCGAATGCCTTCTCGTCGAAGCCGAGCGTACGCACGGCCGCGGCGGAGTCACCGCCGCCGACGACGGTGAAGCCGTCGGAGTCGACGAGGGCCTGGGCGACCGCCTTGGTGCCCTCGGCGTAGTCGGGGTGCTCGAAGACGCCCATGGGACCGTTCCAGAAGACGGTCGCGGCGTCGGCGAGCTTGGAAGCGTACAGCTTGCGGGTCTCCGGGCCGATGTCCAGGCCCTCCTGGTCGGCCGGGATGGCGGTCGCGGCGACCGTGGTGGGGTTGGCCGGGGCCTTGGTCTTCAGGTCCGGGAACTCGGGCGAGACGAGGACGTCGACGGGCAGGACGAACTCCACCCCGCGCTCCTCGGCGCGCTGCATGTACTCCTTGACCGCCGGGATCTGGTCCTCCTGGAGCAGGGAGATGCCGACCTCGTGGCCCTGGGCCTTGAGGAAGGTGTAGGCCATGCCGCCGCCGACGAGGATGCGGTCGGCCTTCTCCAGCAGGTGGTCGATGACGCCCAGCTTGTCGGACACCTTGGCGCCGCCGAGGACGACCGCGTACGGCCGCTTGACGTCCTCGGTGAGCTGCTTCAGCACGCCGACCTCGGTGGCGATGAGGTGGCCGGCGTAGTGCGGCAGCCGGGCCGGGAGGTCGAAGACGGAGGCGTGCTTGCGGTGGACGGCGCCGAAGCCGTCGCCCACGTAGACGTCGGCGAGGGCGGCGAGCCGGTCGGCGAACTCCCCTCGCTCGGTGTCGTCCTTGGCGGTCTCGCCGGGGTTGAAGCGCAGGTTCTCGATGACCGCGACCTGGCCCGGCTGGAGGCCGTCGACGGCGTCGTGGGCGGCGGGGCCGACGGTGTCCTCGGCGAAGGCGACCGGGGCGCCGAGCAGTTCACCGAGGCGCTCGGCCGCGGGCAGCAGCGAGAAAGCGGGGTCCGGGGCGCCCTTGGGGCGGCCCAGGTGCGAGGCGACGATCACCTTGGCGCCCGCGTCCGCGAGGGCCTTCACGGTGGGCAGGACGGCACGGATGCGGCCGTCGTCGGTGATGGTGCCGTCGGCCAGCGGAACGTTGAGGTCGGCGCGGACGAAGACCCGCTTGCCGCTCACGCCGTCGGCGAGAAGTTCGTCGATCGTCTTCATGGGGTGGACTCCTGAGGAGAGCTCGTGTGCACCTGATCGTAAAAGGGCGTGGTCAGTACGTGGGACAGGGCCCGGACAGCGCGACGGTGCGCTGCCCGAGCCCTGCTCTCACTTCGTGGTCCTGCTGTTTGCGATCAGAGCTGGTTGCCGACGAAGACCGTGAGGTCCACGAGGCGGTTGGAGTAGCCCCACTCGTTGTCGTACCAACCGATGACCTTCACGTTCTTGCCCTCCTGGACCATGGTCAGGGAGGAGTCGAAGGTGCAGGACGCCGGGGCGTTGACGATGTCGGAGGAGACGATCGGGTCCTCGGTGTAGTCGAGGAGGCCCTTCAGCTCGCCCTCGGCGGCCTTCTGGAAGGCGGCGTTGACCTCTTCCTTGGTGACCTCGCGGCTCAGCTCCACGACCAGGTCGGTGACCGAGCCGGTCGGGACCGGGACGCGCATGGCCATGCCGTCCAGCTTGCCCTTGAGGTGCGGCAGGACCAGCGCGGTGGCCTTGGCGGCACCCGTGGTGGTCGGGATGATGTTCTCGGCGGCGGCCCGGGCGCGGCGCAGGTCCTTGTGCGGGAAGTCCAGGATGCGCTGGTCGTTCGTGTACGCGTGCACCGTCGTCATCAGGCCCTTGACGATGCCGAAGTTCTCGTCGAGGACCTTGGCCATCGGCGCCACACAGTTGGTGGTGCAGGAGGCGTTGGAGATGACGTTGTGCTGCGCCGGGTCGTACTTGTCCTGGTTGACGCCCATGACGATGGTGATGTCCTCGTCCTTGGCCGGAGCCGAGATGAGGACCTTCTTGGCGCCGCCGGCGAGGTGCTTGGCGGCGTCCTCGCGCTTGGTGAAGATGCCGGTGGACTCGATGACGATGTCGACACCCAGCTCGCCCCAGGGGATGTCGGCCGGGTTGCGCTCGGAGAGCACCTTGATGGTGTGGCCGTCGACCGTGATCGTGTCGGCGGTGTGGGAGACCTCCTGCTTGAGGCGGCCCAGGATCGTGTCGTACTTCAGCAGGTGGGCGGTGGTCGCGGTGTCACCCAGGTCGTTGACAGCCACAACCTCGATGTCCGCTCCCTGCTCCAGCAGCGCGCGGAAGTAGTTACGACCGATGCGGCCGAAGCCGTTGATGCCTACGCGGATCGTCACGAACCGATCTCCTCGTTGGTACGCCGGCTATGCGGTGCCGGCGAGCTCTGTTTGGGATGTCCCCGACCACCCCCGACCCTACCTCTCTGAGGCCCCCTGGGTGACATCGAGATGACCCATACACGGGCAGGCGGTCCGTACCCGCCAGTAGAGGTACGGACCGCCCCGGATCGACAGCGGATTCACCCGTATTTGTTACGGAATGACGGGCGCCCCTGACGTCATTTTCACTCGTTCGTGAGCGGGTCGGCTCACTTGATGAACTGCCCGTCCGTGCACCGTTGAGAGGGGTCTCCGCTCACCTGTCGAGCGCGGCGAACGCCTTCCTCACCAGGGCCGTCCGGTCGGCCGCCGAGACCACCTGTTCCAGACCGAAACCCAGCAGCACGGTGTCGTCCGTGGTGACCGCCGCGTACGTCCGGAACAGGGCCCCGGTGCGGGTCCAGTCCTTCTGCACCGGGGCGCTGCCCGCGGGCGGTCCGGCCGCCCGCCAGGCGCCCAGGGACGACTCGAAGCCCTCCGTCTCCCGCGCCGCGCCGCCGACGACCAGTGAGGCGTCGTCGGCCAGCACGCCGTGCCCGCCGCTGCCGGGGTCGGTGACGTAGCCGATCGAGACCTCGACGGACTTGCCGGCGTAGGCGCTCAGGTCGAAGCTCACCCGCTGCCAGCCGTCGGAGGCGCCGTTGAGGCTGTTCCAGGAGCCGGTGGTGCCGGTCGCGGCGCAGTCGTTGCCGGCCGGCGTCAGATAGTGCTTCAGCCACGGGTGCTCGCCGGTCAGGGAGCCGCACTCCTCGGGCACGGCCGTCCGCGTGGCCCCCGATGCCTCCGGCAGCGTGGTCCAGTCGTCGGCGCCCGCGGTGTGCGCCTCTACCACCACGTGGTCGTAGCCGGGCTCGGTGTCCCACAGCAGCCGGGCGCTCAGGGCCGGCCTGTCGGCGGCGGTGACACCGGTGAGGTCGATGGTGCGGGTGAGCCGCTTGTAGGCGTTGTCGGTGTGCGCGGCGGCGGCCATGAAGGCGCCCGCGTACGGCCCGTAGGGGTTGACGGTCCCGCTGAACGCGCCCGCGCCCGCGCTCCTGAACCGGGGGAACGCGGCGACCGGCAGTTCCTCGGAGGTGACGCCGTAGGCGCCGGCCTCGTCGAGCGGGTTCCCGGGCGCGTCGCCGAGGGCTCCGGTGGCTCCGGCGAGCGCCCCGGAGCCGGTGAAGCCGGTGGCTCCCTTGGCCGGCGTCCGGTGGTAGGCGCCCAGGTAGTACTGGCTGAAGTCGTCCGACAGGGTGCCGTCGCCGAGGTCGACGCTGCCGCCGGCCCGCTCCCCGGCCTCGATCAGCCTGCCGCCCTCGTTGAGGTAGGCGCGCAGCCGCAGCTGGGTGGCGTTGCCGGGACCCTTCGCGCCGGAGTAGTGCACGACCGTCCGGAAGTGCTTCAGCACGCCGAGCGGGTCCGGGGCGCCCTGGGTCGCCACGTCCCAGACGAGGGCCCGGTGTCCGGCGGCCCGGATCGCGTCCGCGTAGGCCCGTGCCCGGGCGGCGGCGGTGCCCTCCTCGGCGACCACGAGGGTGTCGGCGGCCGGCCGGTGCGCGACGGTGTAGGTGAAGTGGGGGCTGGTGACCTTCTTGCCGCTCCTGGTCTCGCCGGTGAACCACACCTCCACCCGGTCGCCCGGCTCGCCGTCCCGCACCTTGGCGCGGTACTCGTCGAAGTAGAGGTTGTCCTCGCCGCCGTAGGTCTCGCCGCCCTTCCAGGGCCTGAGCGCCTGGTCGAGCGTGCGGCCGCCGTTGACGCGGTACTTGAGTTCCTTGTCCCGGACCGCCTTGCGGGCGACGACCGCGACCTCCTGGTCCGCGCCCCGGGAGTACGACGTGGTGAACGAGGCCGGGGTGAAGTCGGCGGCGCCCAGGCCGACGGCGGAGGCAGGCCGGTCGGGGTGCGCCGCGGTCTCGGCGACCGAGAGCGCGAACGGGACGTTCTTGGCGAACTCCCGCTGGATCAGCTTCTCGTCGTCGGGGAAGGTGAAGCCCGACCGGCAGTCCCGGCTGTTCCAGGCGTCGTCCGGGTCGCTGTCCGAGGCGGTCTGACAGGTCGACATCTCCGGGGTGAACATGGCCATCCCGTTGACGTTCGACGCGTGGCCGTCCGCCTCGCCGTTGGTGGTGTACAGCTCCGAGGAGACCTGCGGTCGGTAGCCGGGGACGGCCGAGTTGTCCGGCGTGCCGGCCAGCGCCCGGTAGAGGACGTCGTCGGGGGTCGGTGTGGCCACCTGCCAGCCCACGCCGTAGAGCAGGAGCTCGGCGGCGGAGTGGTAGTTGATGCCGTATCGGAAGCCGACCCGCTTCTCCAGGGCGTCCAGGGCCCTCGTCTCCGGCTCGGAGGCGGGGCTCGCGCCACGGTAGGTCTGGCTGGTGGGGTCGGGGGACGAACCCTCGTTGTCGTAGCCCCATTTGTAGGGGAAGTTGCGGTTGAGGTCGACGCCGTCGCCGGTGCCGATGGCGCCGTCCCCGTCGACGTCCCGCAGGTTCTTGCGCCACAGGCGGGTGCCGGGACCCTCGAAGGTGTAGTCGTAGCCGTCCGGGTTGGCCGAGAGGACGAACCACAGCTCCGTCGAGTCGACGATCTTCTTGACGCGCCGGTCGGTCTTGTAGTGGTCCAGGTAGTAGTGCATCAGCCGGCGGGTCATCTCCGGCGTGATCCACTCGCGCGCGTGCTGGTTGGACATGTAGAGCACGGCCGGCTTGGAGCCGTCCTCGGACTTCCTGGCGTTCCTGGTCAGTTTGAGCGCGAGGATGTCCTGGCCCTTGATGGTCCTGCCGATGGCCTCGACCTTGGTGAGGCCCGGGCTGGCCGCGGCGGTGCGGAGGATCTCCTCCTTGAGCCCGCCGTTTCCGCTGTACGGGCGGAACACGCCCTGGGCCGCGTCCTCGACCCGGGCCTCCGCCTTGGCCGTGAGGGTCTGCTCGGTGAGGGCGACGCCCTGCTCGCGCAGGTGCGCGGCCTGCTTGGCGGTGAGGTAGACCTCGACCCGGGTCCTGCCGCCCCGGGCCGCCGGCTCGCCGAGTTCGTGTCCGTCCTGTCCGGCCTCGAGCAGCAGGGGTAACTGCTGCTTCGTGACCTCCGCCTGGAAGACCCCGATCTCCTCCGGCCCGGATGCCGGGCCTTCGCTCCGTGCCTGGGCGGTGGGTGCGAGGCTCGCTCCGCCGATCATCAGCGCGCCGACAGCGAGGATCGATCTCGCTCTGTGTCTCATGAACCCCCCTACAGGTGGTCCGCACCAGTGGCGAACAAGGCTGCCAGGCTCATGGCACTCGATGATCGAGTCAAGAGCGCCTCATGGACACGCGAACGCCGGTGCGCACCACCCGAAAGGGCGGCGACGACACCGGCGAGTTGACGCCTCGTCCGGTTTCAGCCGGCCAGGTTGTCGGCCAGTTCCTCGGTGAGGTTGGCCTCCGTGCCCGGGATGCCCAGGTCGGCGGCGCGCTTGTCGGCCATCGCCAGCAGCCGGCGGATACGGCCCGCGACCGCGTCCTTCGTCAGCGGCGGGTCGGCGAGCGCGCCCAACTCCTCGAGGGAGGCCTGCTTGTGCTCCATGCGCAGTCGCCCGGCGGCGGCGAGGTGCTCGGGAACCTCGTCGCCGAGGATCTCCAGGGCGCGCTGGACACGGGCACCGGCGGCCACGGCGGCCCGGGCCGAGCGGCGCAGGTTGGCGTCGTCGAAGTTGGCGAGCCGGTTGGCCGTGGCCCGCACCTCGCGGCGCATCCGGCGCTCCTCCCACGCCAGCACCGACTCGTGCGCGCCCAGCCGGGTGAGCAGGGCACCGATCGCGTCACCGTCGCGGACGACCACCCGGTCCACCCCGCGCACCTCGCGGGCCTTCGCGGCGATGGACAGTCTGCGGGCCGCGCCGACCAGCGCGAGCGCCGCCTCCGGGCCCGGGCAGGTCACCTCCAGGGAGGAGGAGCGGCCGGGCTCGGTCAGCGAGCCGTGCGCCAGGAAGGCCCCGCGCCAGGCCGCCTCGGCGTCGCAGGTGGCCCCGGACACCACCTGCGGGGGCAGCCCGCGGATCGGCCGGCCCCGCCCGTCGACCAGGCCGGTCTGGCGGGCCAGCTGGTCACCGCCCGCGACGACCCGTACGACGTACCGCGAGCCGCGGCGCAGCCCGCCGGGGGCCATCACGATCAGCTCGGAGCTGTGGCCGAAGATCTCCAGGATGTCCCGCTTGAGCCGGCGCGCCGCCATCGCGGTGTCCAACTCGGCCTCGATCACGATGCGCCCGCTCACCAGGTGGAGGCCGCCGGCGAACCGCAGGATGGCGGAGACCTCCGCCTTCCTGCAGCAGGTCCGGGTGACGGGGAGCCGGGAGATCTCGTCCTTCACCGCTGCCGTCATCGCCATGGGCCGATCCTTCCATGCATCCGAAAAATACGGTCGTACGCGGCGGCCAACAGCTCCGGATCATGCCGGGGCGATCCGTCGGTCCGGGCCACCGGCGCCAGCTCGACCGCGGCCCCCAGCCGCTTGGCGGCCTCGGTGAGCGAATCGCGGTCGGGCACGGCGGCCTCGTCGGCCAGCACCACGTCCAGGGCGAGTTTAGGGGCGTGTCGCCCCAAAACCTCCAAATGACGCTGCGGGGAGAAGCCCTCGGTTTCTCCCGGCTGCGGCGCCAGGTTCAAGGAGAGCACACGGCGCGCCTTGGTCTCGGTGAGGGCGTCCAGCAGTTCGGGCACCAGCAGATGGGGGATGACCGAGGAGAACCAGGAGCCGGGGCCCAGCACCACCCAGTCCGCGTCCAGGACCGCCGCCACGGCCTCGGGGACGGCGGGCGGATCGTTGGGCACCAGGTGGACCGACTGCACCTCACCGGGCGTGAGGGCGACGGTCGCCTGTCCGCGCACCGTGTCCACGTCGTCCGGGCGCTCCGGGTCGTGTCCCTTCACCAGGGCCTGCAGCTCCAGGGGCACCGCGGACATGGGCAGCACCCGGCCGTGCGCGCCGAGCAGCTTGCCGACCAGGTCCAGGGCCTGCACATGGTCGCCGAGCTGCTCCCACAGGGCGACGATGAGCAGGTTGCCGACCGCGTGCTCGTGCAGATCGCCCTGGGACTGGAAGCGGTGCTGGATCACCCGGGCCCAGGTCTGGCCCCACTCGTCGTCGCCGCACAGCGCGGCCAGCGCCTTGCGCAGGTCGCCGGGCGGCAGCACGCCCAGCTCGTCCCGGAGCCGGCCGCTGGAGCCGCCGTCGTCGGCCACGGTGACGACGGCGGTCAGGTCGCCGGTGATCCGGCGCAGCGCGGCGAGCGACGCGGACAGGCCCATGCCGCCGCCGAGCGCGACCACTTTGGGCTGGGCGCCGCGCCGGCGGGGCCGGCCGCCGCGGGCCTCGGCCGGGCGGCCGGCGCGCGCCTCGGGCACCATCCGGCGCAGCCTGCCCAGCCGCGGTGTACGTTGCGTCATTCCCGTCCCATGTCCCGGTGTACGACCACCGTCTCCACGCCCTCGGCCGCGAGCCGCGCGGCGAGCTTCTCCGACATCGCGACCGAGCGGTGCTTGCCGCCGGTACAGCCGATGGCGATGGTCACATACCGCTTTCCCTCACGCCGGTAGCCGGCGGCGATCAGCCGCAGGAGTTCGGCGTACCGGTCCAGGAACTCCTTCGCCCCGGGCTGGTTGAAGACGTAGGACGCGACCTCCTCGTTGAGGCCGGTGTAGGGGCGCAGCTCCGGGACCCAGTGAGGGTTGGGCAGGAACCGCATGTCCGCGACCAGGTCGGCGTCGACCGGAAGGCCGTACTTGAAGCCGAAGGACATCACCGTGGCCCGCAGCTCGGGCTCCTCCTCGCCGGCGAACTGGGCGTCCATCTTGGCGCGCAGCTCGTGCACGTTGAGGCTGGAGGTGTCGATCACCAGGTCCGCGTCGCCGCGCAGCTCGCGCAGCAGCTCGCGCTCGGCGACGATGCCGTCCACGATGCGTCCGTCGCCCTGGAGCGGGTGCGGCCGGCGCACCGACTCGAAGCGGCGGACCAGGGCCTCGTCGGAGGACTCCAGGAACACGATCCGCCGGGTGACGCCCCGGGTGTCCAGGTCGGCGAGGGACTCCCGCAGGTTGTCGAAGAAGCGCCGGCCGCGCACGTCGACGACGACCGCGATCCGTGCCACGTTGCCCTGCGAGCGGGCGCCCAGCTCCACCATGGTGGGGATGAGGGCCGGCGGCAGGTTGTCCACGACGAACCAGCCGAGGTCCTCCAGACACTTGGCGGCCGTGGACCGGCCTGCTCCGGACATACCGGAAATGATCACCAGCTCGGGGATGGCCGCCTCGGGGACCCCGGCTGTCTCGCTGCCCGTACTCACCTGTGCTCCGTTGTCCTGGCCCGTCTCCCGGACGGCGTCGGGCCGGGCCGGGCCCTGGCCGGTGTCCTGCCGGACGGCTTCGCCGCCCGTGGCGCCGTGCGTGCGATCTCGCTGTGCCCCGGGCCGTGCGTCGTGCTCCGTCATGTCTCCTGCCCCCGTCGTTCGTCCGGGACGCCCGCGGTCACGGGCTCCCCCGAGAAACCCCCCGTCGTGCCGGGTTCCTCGTCCTCAATGATCTCTCCGGTCGCCGTGTTCACGGCGGGTGCGGCCGGGGCCGCCTGGGCGAGGGCCACGGCGATGGTCTCCGCCGTCTTCCGGCCTATCCCGGGCACTTCCTGGATCTGCTCGATCGTGGCAGACCGCAGCTTCTTCACCGAGCCGAAATGCTTGATGAGCGCTTGTTTGCGGGTCTCCCCGAGGCCGGGGACGTCGTCCAGCGGGCCCGCGCGGAAGCGCTTGGCGCGCTTGGTGCGCTGGTAGGTGATCGCGAAGCGGTGCGCCTCGTCGCGCACCCGCTGGAGGAGGTAGAGCCCCTCGCTGGTGCGGGGCAGGACCACCGGGTCGTCCTCGCCGGGCACCCAGACCTCCTCCAGGCGCTTGGCGAGGCCGCAGACGGCGATGTCGTCGATGCCCAGTTCGTCCAGGGCGCGCTGGGCCGCGGCGACCTGCGGCTGACCGCCGTCGACCACGACCAGCTGGGGCGGGTACGCGAACTTCCTGGGCCGGCCGTCGTCGTCCTTGAGGGTGTCCGGGAGCGCCTCCGTGATCGCCTGCGTGATCGTCTCCGCGCCGCCGAGCGTGCCCTCGGTCTCGACGCCGGGGCCGTCCGTGCCGGTGCCGGGGCCGTCGGCCCACTCCCCCGTCCGTTCCTTCTCGGCGAGGTAACGCCGGAAGCGGCGGCTGATCACCTCGTGCATGGAGCGGACGTCGTCCTGGCCGGCGAAGCCCTTGATCTGGAAGCGGCGGTACTCGCTCTTGCGCTGGAGCCCGTCCTCGAAGACGACCATGGAGGCCACCACGTCGTCGCCCTGGAGGTGGGAGATGTCGTAGCACTCGATCCGCAGCGGGGCGCTGTCCAGGCCGAGGGCCTCGGCGATCTCCTCCAGCGCGCGCGAGCGGGTGGTCAGGTCGGAGGCGCGCCTGGTCTTGTGCAGCGCGAGGGACTGCTGGGCGTTGCGCTGCACGGTCTCCATGAGCGCCTTCTTGTCGCCGCGCTGCGGGATGCGCAGCGACACGTTCGCCCCGCGGCGGCCGGTCAGCCACTCCTGGACCGGCTCCACCGGCTCGGGCAGGGCCGGGACGAGCACCTCCTTGGGCACGGCGTCTCCGCTCTCCTCGCCGTACAGCTGCTGGAGGGCGTGCTCGACCAGGGCGCCGGTGGTGACGTCCTCGACCTTGTCGGTGACCCAGCCGCGCTGACCGCGCACCCGGCCGCCGCGTACGTGGAAGATCTGCACGGCCGCCTCCAGCTCGTCCTCGGCGACGGCGATGAGGTCGGCGTCGGTCGCGTCGGCGAGGACGACCGCGTTCTTCTCCATGGCCTTCTTCAGCGCCCCGATGTCGTCGCGCAGACGGGCCGCCCGCTCGTACTCCATCTCCTCGGCCGCCTCCATCATCTGGTTCTCCAGGCGGCGGAGGTAGGTGCCGGTCCGGCCGGCCATGAAGTCGCAGAACTCCTCGGCCAGCTCCCGGTGGTCCTCGGGGGTGATCCGGCCGACGCAGGGCGCGGAGCACTTGTCGATGTAGCCGAGCAGACAGGGGCGGCCGGTGCGGGTGGCGTTCTTGAAGACGCCGGCCGAGCAGGTGCGCACCGGGAAGACCCGCAGCAGCAGGTCGACGGTGTCCCGGATGGCCCACGCGTGTCCATAGGGACCGAAGTACCGGACGCCCTTCTTCTTGTGACCGCGCATCACCTGGACGCGGGGGAACTGCTCGTTCATCGTGACCGCGAGGTACGGGTAGCTCTTGTCGTCGCGGTACTTGACGTTGAACCGGGGGTCGTACTCCTTGATCCAGGAGTACTCCAGCTGGAGCGCCTCGACCTCCGTGGACACCACGGTCCACTCCACGGACGCGGCGGTGGTCACCATCGTCCGGGTGCGCGGGTGCAGGTTCGCCAGGTCCTGGAAGTAGTTCGCCAGGCGCTGGCGCAGGCTCTTCGCCTTTCCGACGTAGATCACCCGGCGGTGCTCGTCGCGGAACCTGTACACCCCCGGGGAGTCCGGGACGTCACCCGGCCTGGGGCGGTAGCTGGAGGGATCGGCCATGTCTCACACCCTACTGGCGAGCACCGACACCGCGTCGGGCCTGTGGACAACCCTCGGACCCGTACGGCGGCCCGCCCCTGGACCGAGGGGTGCGCCGGGCCGACGGTGCGCGCGCTGCCGGGCCGCGGGCCGGCGGTGGGCTGTCCGGGCTCCGCGCCGTGTGCCCCGCACGGCGGCCCGGGACGGTGGTGCGGGGCGCTGGCGCGCGGTGGATGCCCTGCTGGACGGCCGCAGGGGCTGTTCCTGCATGCCCGGCGGGCGGGATCCGGCCATGCGGGGTGCCGGGGACGCGCCGCCCGCAGCCCGCCCGGCGCTCTTGGCCGAGGCCCGGGACAGGGGCCCACCACGACATGTCGAGGTCCGCCGCGCGCCGGGCCGCCGTCCGCGCGACGGCGAGGTCCGGCCAGTCGTCCGTCACGACCGGACCGAGGTGTTGTCGGGTCCTGGTCAACACGCTTCAATGCGGGGGAATCGGGGCCGCGCACCCATGGGTGCGGGCGAGGGTGCCCGGCCACGGGTGTCCGCGGCGCCCGCGGAGCGGCCCCGCACAGCCGTGCAGACGGTGTGACCGGCCGTAGCGACACTCACAGAAAGGCCCCTCGGCATGCGGCATGCCACAGAGCACGCGGAGGCCCCCGCCGCGGAACTGGCCACGGCCCTGCGGGGCGGCCCCTTCCATGTGGCGCTGCGCGCCGCGATCGCCGCACGCGGACTGCCGCTCCAGCGGGTGCAGCACCATCTGTCCCGCCACGGGGTCAGGGTGGGTGTCACCAGCCTGAGTTACTGGCAACAAGGTGCGCGCCGCCCGCAGCGCCCGGAGTCGCTGCGCGCCGTACGGGCGCTGGAGGAGATCCTCCGGCTGCCCGAGGAGTCGCTGATCCGGCTGCTCGCCGAGTCCGACGGGCCCGCGCCCGCCGGCCACCCGGCGGCCCGCTCCTACCGCTCCCTGACCGAGGCCTCGGACGTGGTGGACCGGCTCACGGCCGGCCTCGGCTGGTCCCTGGACGGCGGACTGCGCACCCTGAGCCACCACGAATGCGTCCGGATCGGCGCCCGGCGCCAGCTGGCGAGCCGCGAGGCCCACCACATCGTGCGCGCCCACCGCGACGGCGTCGACCGCTTCGTCACCGTCCATCACGGCGACCCCGGCTGCGACCCCCGCCGCGTCGTCGTGCGGGCCCTGGAGAACTGCCGCACCGGCCGCCTGCGCTGGGACCGGGACACCGGCGTGCTGGTGGCCGAGCTGCTCTTCGGCACCCGGCTGCGCTCGGGCGACACCTTTCTCTTCCGGTACGCCGTCGAGGACGGCACGGCCGGGGCGTCACGTGAGTATCTGCACCGGTGCGGCTCTCCCGGCGGCCAGTACGCGCTCCAGGTGCGCTTCGACCCGGCGGCGCTGCCGGTGCGCTGCCACCGCTTCTCCCAGCACTCGGCGGCGGCCCCGCGCGCCGGCCGCCAGGAGCTGCCCGTGTCCGGCCCCCACCGCAGCGCCCATCTGGTCGAGCCACGGCTCCGGCCGGGCATCCTCGGGATCACCTGGGACTGGGAGTGAGCGGTCCCCCGCCTCCCGCGCCGCCCGGCCGCCGGGGACGTGCCCGCCCCCGGCGGCCTCCCGGTCAGTTCGCCGGGCCGGCGACGATCCTGCCGTCGGTGGCCTTCACCGCCAGCTCGGTCAGCGGCTCGGTGGCCGGTGCCTGGACCACCTTGCCGGTGACGGCATCGAACCGGCTGCCGTGGCAGGGGCAGATCAAAGTCGTCCCCTCCAGCTTGTTGATGGGGCACCCCGCGTGCGTGCAGATCGTGCTGTAGGCCTTGAGGCCGCCGTCCTGGTCACGGCTGACCACCACGTTGTGGTCCCGGTAGAGCTTCGCCCCGCCCTTGGCGACCTCGCTCTCCTTGCCGAGTTCGACGGACTCGGTGGCAGCGGACGAGGTCGAGCCGCCTTCGTCCGGCGAGGAACACGCGGCCAGGCCGAGCCCGGCGACCGGGGCCGCGGCGGCCCCTCGAAGGACGGTACGACGGCTCGCGCGGGAGCGGGCGGGCATCTGGACTCCACTGGTCGAGGGGTGTGCGGAGCGCACGATACCGGGACCGAGGGGCCGGTCCCCGGGCGGGGGCGGCGGGCGCGGGCCGCTCATCTGAGCGTTTACGCCGGGCCGGGTCATGGGATAGCGTCCCGGCCGGAAGACGGCCGGGGCCGGGTGGTCGGATCGGTGGGGAACGGTGGGCCCGCGCGGTGAAGGTTCGTCCACCGCGTGTCCTGCGGCTGCCCCGAAGGGGGTGGGGCCGCGCCGAAGCCGCCGGACGCACCGCACCGTCCGCGCTGTCCGAGAAGGGAACCGCCTCGTGATCGTCGTCGCCGGTGAGGCACTGATCGACCTGGTACCGCAGGGCCCGGGCGCCCTGGCGGACCTGAAGCCGGCGCTGGGCGGCGGGCCGTACAACACCGCCGTGGCGCTCGGCAGGCTCGGCTCCCCCACCGCCTTCTGCTCGCGGGTGTCGTCCGACGCCTTCGGTGAGGCCCTGCTCGACGGGCTGCGGCGGGCCGGGGTCGACGTGTCCCGCGTACAGCGGGGGCCGGAGCCGACGACCCTCGCCGTGGCCACCCTCGACGCCGGCGGCTCGGCCGCCTACTCCTTCTACGTCGACGGCACCGCCGACCGTCTGTTCACCGCTCCCGCCGCGCTCCCCGCCGGCACACGCGCGGTCTCCTTCGGCACCTGCTCGCTCGTCCTGGAGCCGGGGGCGAGTGCCTACGAGGAGCTGATGCGGACCGCTGCCGGGCAGGGGCTGTTCACCGCGCTGGACCCCAACGTCCGGGCGGGACTGATCCCGGACGCGGACGCCTACCGGGAGCGTTTCCGGAGCTGGCTGCCCTCGGTGACGCTGCTGAAGCTGTCCGCGGAGGACGCGGCGTGGCTCGGCGGCACTCCGCGCGAGTGGCTGGCCGCGGGACCGGCGGCCGTGGTGATCACACGGGGCGGCGAGGGTCTGACCGTGTTCACCCGGGACGGCGGGGAGCATTCCGTGCCGGGTGAGAAGGTCGGTGTCGTGGACACCATCGGGGCCGGGGACACGGTGAACGCGGCCCTGCTGCACGGGCTGGCCGGCCGGGACGCGCTGTCCGCCGGAGCGCTCGCCGCCCTCGGGACGGAGGGCTGGACGCGGCTGCTGCGCTTCGCGGCACGGGCGGCGGCGATCACCTGCTCCCGGGCGGGGGCCGAGCCGCCGTACGCGACGGAGCTGGGCGATCCGGCCGGGCTGTGAGCGGCTGTTCTTCCCTGTTCTGTTGACAAGGTACGACCGGACCCGCGGCCTGCGCTGCACGGGGACCTGTCGGACCGGCTGATGGGGGAACGAGCGGCGCCCCGCGGGGAGTTCCCGCGGGGCGCAGATTCTTTGACGGGGCGTCAGGCCTGCCGACGAGGTGTCAGGCCTGACGGAACGGCCGCCTCGGCGGCTCGTCGCCTCAGGAACTGCGGGTCCGCGTGGTCTTCTTCGCGGGCGTCGCCTTCTTCGTGGCCGCGGCGGCCTTCTTGGCCGCGGTGCTGTTGGCCTTGGACTTGGCGGTGCTGCCGGTCTTGGCCGTCACCGTCTTCCTGGCCGGCGACTTCGCCGCCGCCGTCTTCCGGGCCGTGCCGCCGCGCTGCGCCTTGACCTGCTGGGCGTCGCTGACGCGGTCGGCACCGAGAATCTCCCTCAGGAACTTCCCCGTGTGGCTCGCCGGCACCCCGGCGACCTCCTCCGGCGTGCCCTCGGCGACCACCAGGCCGCCTCCGGCACCGCCCTCCGGGCCCATGTCCACGATCCAGTCGGCGGTCTTGATCACGTCCAGGTTGTGCTCGATGACGATGACCGTGTTGCCCTTGTCGACCAGTCCGCCGAGGACCGTCAGCAGCTTGCTGATGTCCTCGAAGTGCAGACCGGTGGTCGGCTCGTCCAGGACGTAGACCGTGCGTCCGGTGGACCGCTTCTGCAGTTCGCTGGCGAGCTTGACGCGCTGCGCCTCACCACCGGAGAGGGTGGTGGCGGACTGGCCGAGGCGGACGTAGCCGAGACCGACGTCGTTCAGGGTCTTCAGGTGGCGGGAGATCGCCGGGACCGCCTCGAAGAAGTGCATGGCCTCCTCGATCGGCATGTTCAGGACCTCGGCGATGGACTTGCCCTTGTAGTGGACCTCCAGGGTCTCCCGGTTGTACCGGGCGCCGTGGCAGACCTCGCACGGGACGTAGACGTCCGGGAGGAAGTTCATCTCGATCTTGATGGTGCCGTCGCCCGCGCAGTTCTCGCAGCGGCCGCCCTTGACGTTGAAGGAGAAGCGGCCGGGCATGTAACCCCGGACCTTCGCCTCGGTGGTCTCGGCGAACAGCTTGCGGATGTGGTCGAAGACGCCGGTGTACGTCGCCGGGTTGGACCGGGGGGTCCGGCCGATCGGCGACTGGTCGACGTGCACCACCTTGTCGACCAGGTCGTCGCCGGCGACGCGGGTGTGCCGTCCGGGGACGGTCCGGGCGCCGTTCAGCTCGCGGGCCAGGTGGGTGTACAGGATGTCGTTGACCAGGGTCGACTTGCCGGAGCCGGAGACTCCGGTGACGGCCGTGAACACACCCAGCGGGAAGGACACGTCGATGTCCTGGAGGTTGTTCTCGCGGGCGCCGTGCACGGTGAGCTGCCGGGACGGGTCGAGCGGGCGGCGCACGTCCGGGAGCGGGATCGACTTGCGGCCCGAGAGGTACGCGCCGGTCTGCGACTCGGCGTTGTCGAGCAGTTCCTTCACGGAGCCGCTGTGCACCACCTTGCCGCCGTGCTCGCCGGCGCCGGGGCCGATGTCCACGATCCAGTCGGCGACCTTGATCGTGTCCTCGTCGTGCTCCACGACGATGAGCGTGTTGCCCATGTCGCGCAGCCGCACCAGGGTCTCGATCAGCCGGTGGTTGTCCCGCTGGTGCAGACCGATGGACGGCTCGTCCAGGACGTAGAGGACGCCGACGAGGCCGGAGCCGATCTGCGTGGCCAGGCGGATGCGCTGGGCCTCGCCGCCGGAGAGGGTGCCGGCCGCGCGGTTGAGCGAGAGGTAGTCCAGGCCGACGTCGACCAGGAAGCGCAGCCGCTCGTTGACCTCCTTCAGGACCCGCTCGGCGATCTTCTTGTCGCGGGCGCTCAGCTTCAGCTCGCCCAGGAAGTCCGCGCAGTCGCTGATCGACATCGCGGAGACCTCGGCGATCGACTTCCCCATGATCGTGACCGCGAGGACGATCGGCTTCAGGCGCGTGCCCTCGCAGGAGGGGCAGGGCACCTCGCGCATGTAGCCCTCGAAGCGCTCGCGGCTGGCGTCGCTCTCGGCCTCGCTGTGCCGGCGCTTGACGAAGGGCACCGCGCCCTCGAAGGGGGTGGTGTAGACCCGCTCGCGGCCGTACCGGTTGCGGTAGCGCACCTCGATCTGGGTCTTGTGGCCGTAGAGGAGGGCCTTCTTGGCGCGCTGCGGCAGGCCCGCGAAGGGGATGTCCGTGCGGAAGCCGAGGGCGTCCGCGAGGGCGCCGACCAGCCGGCCGAAGTAGTCCTTGGTGTGCCCGTGCGACCAGGGGTGGATGGCACCCTCGTCCAGGGACTTGTCCTCGTCCGGGACGATCAGCTCGGGGTCGACCTCCATGCGCGTGCCGATGCCCGTGCACTCGGGGCAGGCGCCGAAGGGCGAGTTGAAGGAGAAGGAGCGGGGCTCCAGCTCCTCGAAGGACAGGTCGTCGTACGGGCAGTACAGGTGCTCCGAGTACATGCGCTCGCGCTCGGGGTCGTCCTCGGGGAGATCCACGAAGTCGAGCACGACCATGCCGCCGGACAGGCCGAGGGCCGTCTCCACGGAGTCGGTGAGGCGCCGCTTGGCGGAGTCCTTCACCGTGAGGCGGTCCACGACCACCTCGATGGTGTGCTTCTCCTGCTTCTTCAGGGTCGGCGGCTCGGACAGCTGGACGGTCTGGCCGTCCACACGCGCGCGGGAGTAGCCCTTGGTCTGGAGGTCGGCGAAGAGGTCGACGAACTCGCCCTTGCGCTCGCGCACCAGCGGGGACAGCACCTGGAAGCGGCTTCCCTCCGGCAGCTCCAGCACCTTGTCCACGATGGCCTGCGGCGACTGGCGCGAGATCGGGCGGCCGCACTCGGGGCAGTGCGGCTTGCCGATGCGCGCGAAGAGCAGCCGCAGGTAGTCGTAGACCTCGGTGATCGTGCCGACCGTCGAACGGGGGTTGCGCGAGGTCGACTTCTGGTCGATGGAGACCGCGGGGGAAAGGCCCTCGATGAAGTCGACGTCGGGCTTGTCCATCTGGCCGAGGAACTGCCGTGCGTACGAGGAGAGCGACTCCACGTAACGGCGCTGGCCCTCGGCGAAGATCGTGTCGAAGGCCAGGGAGGACTTGCCCGACCCGGACAGGCCCGTGAAGACGATGAGCGAGTCACGAGGCAGGTCGAGCGAGACATTCTTCAGATTGTGCTCGCGCGCGCCACGGACGATGAGACGGTCGGCCACGCCGGTCCGCACCTTTCTTGGGAGAAGTGACAGGGGCGGGGCCCCCGTGCTTCTTCAGACTAGGGGGAGCCACTGACAACGTCGGTCGGATTGCCCGGTTGCATAACAATCCCCGGCTCTCCAGCATGCCCGACGCCGCCACCGACGATATAGCACGTGCATTCGATTTACGGGCGTGGTTCGTCACCTTCACCCGAAGGAGTGGCCGGGCTAGGGTCGGCGCCATGATGGATCACGCTCATGACCTGGCCTGTGTACGCGAGGCGACCGACCGGCTGCTCAGCGCGGTCACCGCACTGGACGACACCGCGCTCGCCGGGCCGTCCCGGCTCCCGGGCTGGAGCCGCGGGCACGTCCTCGCTCACCTGGCCCGGAACGCGGACGCCCTCGTGAACGTCCTCGAGGGCCGCCCCATGTACGCCAGCGCCGAGGCGCGGGACGCCGGCATCGAGGAGGGCGCGCCACGTCCCCTGGAGGTGCAGGTCGCCGACCTCCGGGACAGCGCGGCCCGCCTCCAGGCGGCCGGGGAGGCGCCCGCGGACTGGACGCGCACGGTGGAGCTGCGCAACGGGGTCACCGATTCCGCGTCGCGGGTGCCGCTGCGCCGGTGGGCGGAGGTGGAGCTGCATCACGTGGACCTCGGGACCGGGTACGAGCTGGAGGACCTGCCGGCAGAGTTCACGGAGCGGGAGACCGGGTTCCTCGCGGAGCGGTTCTCCGGGCACCCCGGCATTCCGGCGATCCGTCTCACGGACGGCACGCGCGCGTGGACCACGGGACGCGCGGCGGACGTGCCCGACATCACGGTCACCGGCCGGCCGGCGGACCTGCTGGGCTGGCTCGCCGGGCGCCGCGACGGCGCGGCGCTGAAGGTGGACGGCGGGGAGCTGCCGAAGCTGCCGCCGCTCTAGGGAACCGGCCCGCGGACCATGGCCGTCCGCGGGCCCTGGGAGCGGCGGTGCGCGAGGCCCGTCCCGCTATAGGCTGCCGACATGACGTACACCGGAGAGGTCAAGGTCGGCGGACCGGCGGATGTGCACGAGCTGAAAGACCTGATGATCACCAAGATCGCGGTCGGCCCGATGGACAACAACGCCTATCTGCTGCGCTGCCGGGCCACCGACGAGCAGCTCCTGATCGACGCCGCGAGCGAGGCACCGAGGCTCCTCGGCATGATCGGTGACGACGGCATCGCGTCCGTCGTCACCACGCACCGGCACGGTGATCACTGGCAGGCGCTCGCCGAGGTCGTCGCGTCCACGGGCGCGCGTACGTACGCCGGGCGCGAGGACGCCGCCGGCATCCCGGTCCCCACGGACGTCCTGGTCGACGACGGCGACGTGATCAAGGTGGGCCGGGTGGAGCTGACCGCGCGCCATCTCGTCGGTCACACGCCCGGTTCGATCGCGCTGGTCTACGACGACCCGCACGGCCACCCGCACGTCTTCACCGGCGACTGCCTCTTCCCCGGCGGTGTCGGCAACACGCACAAGGACCCCAAGGCGTTCGCGAGTCTGATCCACGACGTGGAGACGAAGATCTTCGACGTGCTGCCGGACGAGACGTGGGTCTATCCGGGGCACGGCAACGACACGACGCTGGGCACGGAGCGGCCGCAGCTGCCGGAGTGGCACGCGCGCGGGTGGTGATGGCGGGGCGGGGACTTCACGGGCGGTCCGCACGGCGCCGCCCGCGTATCCGCCCGCTCCTTGCCGACTTCCCGGCGCCGAAGGCATCCGCGCTCCGGCGCACGGTGCCGTGCACGCGCCCCGCGCGGGCGCGTCGCCTGCGCGCCGGGCGCGCCTCTCACATCACGCATGCTCCGGGCGCACAGCACCTCCGTACGCGCCCCGTGTGATTCCGCCGCACGTCCCGAGCCTCTGTGCGCACTCGCGGAGAGCGGCGCTCCGCAGTCAACTGGTAGCAGCCCGCACAGGACATCAGCTCCTGAAGCGGCAGGGCCGCCGGTCTCCAACCCACCGCCCTCGGCCGGCGGCCCGAGCATCGCCACGCGTACGCGTGCGGCCGGGTTCACACAACCGCAACACCCGTTCCCACCATTCGGACAACTACCGCTGTGACCTGGACAGATGCCGCGTTCGCTGCCACTCTCCCGCCATGCATCCTGCCCTTCGCACACCGCGCCGCGCGGTCGTCGCCGCCACCATAGCCCTGCTCGCCACCGCTGTCGGCTGTGCGCCGCAGCCCGAGGAGAAGGCTTCCGCCACCTCGTCCGGGCCGGCCGCGGAGAGCTGCGCCAAGGGCAAGCTCCCGACGAAGACGTCCGGGAAGCTGACGATCGCGACGGATGAACCGGCCTACGAACCGTGGTTCAAGGACGACAAGCCCGCCAACGGCAAGGGCTTCGAGTCGGCGGTCGCCTATGCGGTGGCGAAGCGACTCGGCTATGACAAGAGCGCGGTGGTCTGGCAGAGCGTGCCGTTCAACAAGGCGTTCGCGCCGGGGGTGAAAAGCTTCGACTTCGACATCAACCAGGTTTCGATCAGCGACGAACGCAAAAAGGCCGTGGACTTCTCCTCCGGTTACTACGACGTGCGTCAGGCCGTCATCGCGCTGAAGGGCGGCAGAGCGGCCGAGGCGACGAGCATCGCGGACCTGCGCAAGCTCAAGCTGGGCGCCCAGGTGGGCACCACGAGCCTCGACTACATCACCGACCTGGTGAAGCCGGACCGGCAGGCGGCCGTCTTCGGCAAGAACGACCAGGCCAAGTCCGCCCTGAAGAACGGTCAGGTGGACGCCGTCGTCACCGACCTGCCGACCGCGTTCTACATCACCGCGGCCGAGGTCACGGACGCGAAGATCGTCGGTCAGTTCGAGAACCAGGGCGGCGCGCCCGAGCAGTTCGGGCTCGTGCTGGACAAGGGCAGCGCGCTGACCTCGTGCGTGACCGCCGCCGTCGACGCCCTGCGCGAGGACGGCACGCTGGCCGGCCTCGAGAAGCAGTGGCTCTCCGACGCCGTCGACGCCCCGGTACTGAAGTGACGGTGGTCAAGGGCGGGCCGGCCCGGGAAGGGGCGGACGACAGCGGTGACCTGACCGGTGACGGCCCCGGCCACGACGGCTACGTGCCCTCCGAACGGCGCCTGGCGCGTGAGCGCCATCGACGCGCGCGTGCCCGTCGCGCCACGGCGATCGCGGCCCTGTCGACCCTCGTCACGGCCGCGCTGCTCTACCTGGTCGTCGTCAACGCCCCGGGCTGGCCGCGTACGAAGGAGACCTTCTTCAGCGCGCACTACGCGCGCGAGGCGTTCCCGAAGGTCCTCGAAGGGCTGTGGCTGAACCTCCGGCTGCTGCTGGTCTGCGGCGTCGCCGTGCTGGTCCTCGGCATGCTGATCGCGATCGCACGCACCCTGCGCGGACCGGTGTTCTTCCCGCTGCGGGTGCTGGCGGCGGCGTACACCGACTTCTTCCGCGGTCTGCCGCTGATCATCAACCTGATGATCGTCGTCCTGGGCGTGCCGGCGCTGCGGCTGCAGGGCGTGACGGTCGATCCGGTGCTGCTCGGCGGCACGGCCCTGACGCTGACCTACTCGGCGTACGTGGCGGAGGTGTTCCGGGCCGGCATCGAGTCGGTCCACCCCTCGCAGCGCGCGGCGGCCCGCTCGCTGGGCCTGACCAACCGGCAGGCCCTGCGCCACGTCGTGCTGCCGCAGGCGGTGCGCCGCCAGGTGCCGCCGCTGCTCAACGACCTGGTGTCACTGCAGAAGGACACCGGTCTGGTCTCCATCGGCGGCGCGGTGGACGCCGTACGCGCGGCCGACATCATCGTGGGCCGCAGCCTGAACTACACGCCGTACATCGTCGCGGGACTGGCCTTCGTGGCGCTGACCATCCCGATGACCCGGTTCACCGACTGGATCACGGCCCGGATGGACGCGCGGCGGGCGCAGGGAGGTTCCCTGTGAGCCCCCGGAGAGGATCGCTGTGAGCACGCTGGAGAAGAGGCCCGCGGGCGACGGGCCCGTCCTGCGGATGGAGTCGGTCCGCAAGACCTTCGCCGGCTCTGTCGTCCTGCGGGACGTGCACCTGGAGGTCGCCCCGCACACGGTGACCGCGCTGATCGGTGCCTCGGGTTCGGGCAAGTCCACGCTGCTGCGCTGTGCCAACCTCCTGGAGGAGATCGACGACGGCGCGATCTGGCTGGACGGCGAGGAGATCACCGACCCGCGGGTGGACCAGGACGCGGTGCGGCGCCGGATCGGCGTCGTCTTCCAGGCGTACAACCTGTTTCCGCACATGACCGTGCTCGACAACATCACGCTCGCGCCGCGCCGGGTGCACGGGGTGGCCCGCGCGGAGGCCGAGGAACGGGCCAGGGAGCTGCTGGAGCGCCTCGGCCTGGCCGGGAAGGCGGACGCCTACCCGGACCGGCTCAGCGGCGGCCAGCAGCAGCGTGTGGCGATCGTACGGGCCCTGGCGGTGCGGCCCCGGCTGTTGCTGCTGGACGAGATCACGGCCGCGCTCGACCCGGAGCTGGTGGGGGAGGTGCTGGAGGTGGTCCGCGGCCTGAAGGAGGAGGGCATGACCATGGTGCTGGCGACGCACGAGATGGGGTTCGCGCGGGACGTCGCCGACCAGGTGTGCTTCCTGGACGGCGGGGTCGTGCTGGAGCGCGGCAGTGCCGAGCAGGTCTTCGGCGACCCGCGGCACGAACGCACCCGGCGCTTCCTGCGCCGGATCGTGGAGGCGGGCCGGCTGTGACCCCCGCGCGGGATCAGGCGTCCGTCCGCGCCGCCCCGAGCAGCGCCGCGACCCGCTCCACGCCGAACACGTAGCCCTGCACGCCGCAGCCGGCGATCACACCGTCGGCACGCCGGGAGACGTACGAGTGGTGCCGGAACGGCTCGCGCTGGTGGATGTTGGAGATGTGCACCTCCAGCACGGGCAGGCCGTCGCAGGCGTTGAGCGCGTCCAGGATGGCGACGGACGTGTGCGAGTAGGCGCCGGGGTTGATGACGATCCCGCAGTGGTTGAGCCGCGCCTCGTGGATCCAGTCGACGAGCTGGCCCTCGTGGTTGGACTGCCGGGCGTCCACCGTGCCGCCGTAGGCCGCCGCCGCCTTGGCGCACAGCGCCTCGACGTCGGCCAGTGTCTCCGTGCCGTAGATCTCGGGCTGGCGCTGGCCGAGCAGGTTGAGGTTGGGCCCGTTGAGGATCATGATCGGGGCGTTGGCCAGGGTGCGGGGCACGGTTTCCTCCGGTCCGTCGGTGGGCGGCGCGTCTGCGACCGCTGCTCGTCACGACCGGTCTATCACGCCGTCCCGGGCGGACAGCGGGCCATGCGCGCCGGTCCCCACGGCGCGTACCACTGGCCCCGTGATCACCTCCGCACGCCCCCGTAACCCCTGATCACGGTGGGTAGTTGACCCATCATGCGTGATGTACAGGCTGTAAACAGGCCGTCCATGCCCCGGCTCGCCGCCGCCTCGCTCGCCGGGACGGCGATCGAGTTCTACGACTTCTTCGTCTACGGCACCGCGGCGGCGCTGGTTCTCGGTCCGCTGTTCTTCCCGACGTTCTCGCCGCTGGCGGGCACGCTGGCGGCGTTCGGGACGTTCGGGGTGGGCTTCATCGCCAGGCCGCTGGGTTCGGTGCTGTTCGGGCACCTCGGCGACCGGCACGGACGGCGGCCGGTGCTCGTCGCCTCGCTGCTGCTGACCGGCGCCGCCACGGTCGCGGTCGGCTGTGTGCCGTCCTACGGCGCCATCGGCGTCGCCGCGCCCCTCCTGCTGCTCGTCCTGCGCTTCCTGCAAGGGCTGGGGCTCGGCGGGGAGTGGGGCGGGGCGGTGCTGCTGACCGCCGAGCACGCCCCGGCCGGACGGCGCGCCCTGTGGTCGAGCTTCCCGCAGGTGGGTCCGGCGCTCGGCTTCGGGCTGGCCAACGGCGTGGTGCTCGCGCTGTCGGCGGCGCTGTCCGACGCCGAGTTCGCGCGCTGGGGCTGGCGCGTGCCGTTCTGGGCGGCCGGAGCGCTGGCGCTGGCCGGTCTGTGGCTGCGGTCGTCCCTCGCGGAAAGTCCCCGCTTCCTGGAGATCGACGACCACGCGCGCGTGCCGTTCTTCGAGGTCGTGCGGCATCACGGGCGGCTGGTGCTGCTGACGGCCGGGGCGCTCGCAGTGGGCTACGCGGTGTTCTACGCGGTGACGACCTGGTCGCTGTCGTACGCGACGGAGCAACTCGGTGTGAGCCGTACGGTCATGCTGACGTGCGTCATGGGCGCGGTGCTCGTGCAGGGCGCGCTCGTGCCGGTCGTGGCGCTGTTCGCCGACCGCTTCGGGCGCCGGCCGATGTGTGTGGCGGGGTGCGTCGCCTGCGTCCTGTGGATGCTGCCGATGGTCGCGCTGCTGGCCACCGGGGAGCCGCTGCTGATGTTCCTCGGCATCCTGGGAGCCCTGCTCGCCTTCGTCACCATGTTCGCGGTGATCGCCGCCTACCTGCCGGAGCTGTACGAACCGCGGGTGCGCTGCACCGGCGCCGCCGTGGGCTACAACCTCGGCGGGGTCCTCGGCGGCGCGCTCACCCCGATCGTGGCCACGGCGCTCGCCGAGCGGGGCGGGCGGGTGCCGTGGGGCGTGGGCGCGTATCTGACGGGGATCGCGCTGGTCAGCCTGGTGTGCTTCACGCTGCTGCCGGAGACGCGCCCGGTGCCCGTGGCGACGGCGGAGCCGGTCACGGGCTGACCGGACGCGTCGCACGCGGGCCTGCCCGGCTCTAGCTTGATCTTCAACCTGTGCGGCGGGGCCGTGGGGCGGTCGACTTCTTGTTCCAGGACCTGACGGCGTCGGTTTTGCGGACTGTGTGGACGTCGTGTCGTGGGGTGGGCCGGGGGTTCTTCCGCCCGGGGGGGCGCCCTGGTCCGGGGCGGGTGGTTTCGGTGCTCCGGCAGGGCAGGCGGCTGTCGGGCGGATGTGCCGGAAGTCGCGGCGGACACGGGCGGGGCACACGTTGAAGACCGAGCTAGGGGTTGACCGCCAGTTCCAGGTAGGCGGCGAGCAGCACCAGATGGACTCCGCCCTGGAGCGGTGTGGCCCGGCCGGGCACCACGGTCAGGGAACTGACCACCACGGTCAGCGCGAGCATCAGCATGTGGGTCGAGCCGAGGCCGAGGATGAGCGGCCCGGACAACCAGACGGAGGCGAGGGCCACGGCGGGGATGGTCAGGCCGATGGAGGCCATGGCGGAGCCGAGCGCGAGGTTGAGGCTGGTCTGCACCCGGTCCCGGCGGGCGGCGCGCAGTGCGGCGATCGTCTCGGGCAGCAGGACGAGCAGGGCGATGATCACGCCGACCACCGCGTGCGGCAGCCCGGCCGCCGCCACGCCCGACTCGATGGTGGGCGACACCCCCTTGGCCAGGCCGACCACACCCACGAGGGCGAGCCCGAGCAGGCCCAGGCTGAGCCAGGCGGTGCGGGCGGACGGGGGCGACGCGTGGTCCACGCCGTCGATGACCGCGCCCTGCCGGGTCACAGGCAGGAAGTAGTCACGGTGCCGCACGGTCTGGGTGGTCACGAACAGCCCGTAGAGGATCAGTGAGGACAGCGCGGCGAAGGTCAGCTGGACGGTGGAGAACTCGGGTCCGGGCTTGCTGGTGGTGAAGGTCGGCAGCACCAGGCTGAGCGTGGCCAGCGTCGCCACGGTCGCCAGCGCCGCGCCGGTGCCCTCGGGGTTGAAGATCGCCGTGCCGTGCCGCAGGGAGGCGACGAGGAGGCTGAGCCCGACGATGCCGTTGCAGGTGATCATCACGGCGGCGAAGACGGTGTCCCTGGCGAGCGTGGAACTCTTGTCGCCGCCGTCGGCCATGAGGGTGACGATCAGAGCGACCTCGATGATCGTGACGGCGACGGCGAGCACCAGGGAACCGAAGGGCTCGCCGACCCGGTGGGCGACCACCTCGGCGTGGTGCACCGCCGCGAGGACGGAACCGGCCAGGATGAGCGTCACCAGGGCGACGAGGGCGCCGGGCAGGTCCCGGCCCCAGGTGAGGGCCAGCAGGACGACCGCGAGCACCGGTACGAGCATCGTCCATTGACGGGTGAGTGACCGGAGCCGAGGGATCATGCGGCGATGGTCGCAGAGGCGTACAGGATTCGCATTCCGTTCTTTTCGGATACCTCTCATCCTCTCCGGTGCGGGTCCGGTGCCGGGCCCGGACCCCGCGTCATGGTGAGACCTCGTCGAGGAGGCTCGGCGAGGTCTCGGACTGCTGCGAGGGTGCCGCCGGGCGGCGGCACCGTCACACGTCGACTCGCTCCTTCCGGGCGTCTTCGCCCTCGGTCCGCTCCGCCTGCTTCTTGGTGGCGAGCAGGCTGGTGACCGTCGTGACGGCGAGGACCGCGCAGATCACACCGAGCGAGACGGGGATGCCGATCTCGGGGACGTGGACACCGGACTCGTGCAGCGCGTGCAGGACCAGCTTGACGCCGATGAAGCCGAGGATGACCGACAGCCCGTACGACAGGTGGACCAGCTTCCTGAGCAGCCCGCCGATGAGGAAGTACAGCTGGCGCAGCCCCATCAGGGCGAAGGCGTTGGCGGTGAAGACGATGTACGGGTCCTGGGTCAGCCCGAAGATCGCGGGTATGGAGTCCAGGGCGAACAGCACGTCCGTGGTGCCGATGGCCAGCATCACGACCAGCATCGGGGTCATGACGCGCTTGCCGTTCTGCTGGATCCACAGCTTGGTGCCGTGGTAGCGGTCCGCCACGCCGAACCTGCGCTCCACGGCCTTCAGGAGCTTGCTCTCCTCGTACTCCTCGTCCTGTTCCTCCGCGCGGGCCTCCTGGATGAGCTTCCAGGCGGTCCAGATCAGGAAGGCGCCGAAAAGGTAGAACACCCAGGCGAAGCTGGCGAGGATCGCGGCTCCGGCGGCGATGAAGACGGCCCTCAGGACCAGGGCTATGAGGACACCGACGAGCAGGACGCGCTGCTGGTACTGGGTGGGGACCGCGAACTTCGCCATGATGAGGACGAAGACGAAGAGGTTGTCGACGCTCAGCGACTTCTCGGTGATGAAGCCGGCGAAGAACTCGCCGGCCGGCTGTCCGCCGCCGAAGACGAGGAGGCCGAGGCCGAAGAGGCCGGCCAGGGTGATCCAGACGACCGTCCAGACACCCGCTTCCTTGATCGAGACCTCATGCGGCTTGCGGCCGATGAAGAAGTCGGCGGCGATCAGCGCGGCGAGACCCGCGATGGTGAGGACCCACAGGCCCATGGAGACTTCCACTGCACCTCCGGCATTACGTGACGGCGAACACATCAGCGTTGTCGCTGCCGGAGGTCTCTTCCGCCCGTGACGGGCCGGCGCCCCGGGACCGGAACCGGTCCGTATTGACGGGTACGCCGCAGCCAGGAGTACTCCCCTCCGTACGGAAGACAGTACTCCAATCACCAAGAGAAGGTAAAGTGTCCAGTAAAAGAAATTCCAAATTGCCAGGTCAGCGGCCCTTTACCAGCGCTTGACGCAAGCCGGCGCACGGGGCCGTGATCAGGTCAGAGGTGCTCGCGGATCGCCGGCATGAGGTCCTGGAAGGTGCGGCCGTCGGCCGGGGCGCCGAGGGCGGTCATCGTCCAGCCGGAGCCCGCGCGGTGCACCTTGGCCATGATCTGGGCGGTGTAGTCGCCGCCTCCGGCCAGGGTGTAGCGGGCGAGTTCCTGGCCGTTGGTCTCGTCCACGAGCCGGCAGAACGCGTTCTGCACCTCCTGGAACGTCTGACCGGTGAAGGAGTTCACCGTGAAGACGATCTGGTCGATGTGGGACGGGACACGCTGCAGGTCCACCAGGATCGCCTCGTCGTCGCCGCCCTGGCCGGCGCCGCCGACGAGGTTGTCACCGGTGTGGCGCACCGAGCCGTCGTCGCTCACCAGGTGGCGGAAGAAGACGACATCCTGCGGTTCCTGGCCGGCGAACAGGACCGCCGAGGCGTCCAGGTCGACCTCGCGGGTGCGGGAGCCGAACAGGCCACGCCGCTTCGCCGCCTGCCAGCCGAGCCCCATGCGGACCGCGGTCAGCGTGGCCCCGTCGTTCTTCTCCAGGCTGATGGCCTGACCCTTGGACAAGTTGACGGACACGGCTGGATCCCCTCTCGACAGTCCCCTGCTGCCGCGCCGGGCCGTTGCGCGGCGCGGTGGTCAAAACCCTACGCAGGGCGACCACCGCCACCGACCCCGGCCCGCGCTTTGTGTCGGTGTTGCAACACTTGACACACAAATGCCGAGGTCGGCGGGGCGGAGGGTCAGGCGAGGCCGGCCTCTCGCATCTGACGCAGCTCCTTCTTCATCTCGGAGACCTCGTCGCGCAGCCGGGCCGCGATCTCGAACTGCAGCTCCGCGGCGGCGGCCCGCATCCGCTCGGTCATCTCCTCGATCTGCTCGGCCAGCTCGGCCGCCGGACGGTCCGTGGGCACCGCCCTGTCCTTGGCGGCCTTGCCGGCCTTCGCGCCCTTGGCCGCCTTGTCGCCGAGCGACGGAACGGGCGCCTTCGCGCCCTTGCCGTCCTTCGTCTTGCGGTAACCGGAGCCGAGGAGCTGTTCGGTGTCGACCTCCTCGCGGGCGATCTGCGCCACGATGTCGTTGATCTTCTTGCGCAGCGGCTGCGGATCGATCCCGTTGGCCTTGTTGTAGGCGATCTGCTTCTCCCGGCGGCGGTTGGTCTCGTCGATGGCCCTCTCCATCGCCGGGGTGATCTTGTCGGCGTACATGTGGACCTCGCCGGAGACGTTGCGTGCCGCACGGCCGATGGTCTGGATCAGCGAGGTGCCGGAGCGCAGGAAGCCCTCCTTGTCGGCGTCCAGGATCGCCACCAGCGACACCTCGGGCAGGTCCAGGCCCTCACGGAGGAGGTTGATGCCGACCAGGACGTCGTACTCACCGGCACGCAGCTCGCGCAGCAGTTCGACACGGCGCAGGGTGTCGACGTCGCTGTGCAGATAGCGCACCTGGATGCCGAGTTCCAGGAAGTAGTCGGTGAGGTCCTCGGCCATCTTCTTGGTCAGCGTGGTGACGAGGACCCGCTCGTCCTTCTCGGTGCGCTTGCGGATCTCGTGCACCAGGTCGTCGATCTGGCCCTCGGTGGGCTTGACGACGACCTGCGGGTCGACCAGTCCGGTCGGGCGGATGATCTGCTCCACGACGCCGTCCGAGCGGGACAGCTCGTAGGCGCCCGGGGTGGCCGACAGATAGACGGTCTGTCCGATGCGCTCCTGGAACTCCTCCCACTTCAGGGGACGGTTGTCCAGGGCGGAGGGCAGGCGGAAGCCGTGGTCGACCAGGGTGCGCTTGCGGGAGGCGTCGCCCTCGTACATCGCGCCGATCTGCGGGACGGTGACGTGCGACTCGTCGATGACGAGCAGGAAGTCGTCCGGGAAGTAGTCGAGCAGGGTGTTGGGCGGGGAGCCGGGGGAACGGCCGTCGAAGTGCATCGAGTAGTTCTCCACGCCGGAGCAGGTGCCGATCTGGCGCAGCATCTCGATGTCGTACGTGGTGCGCATCCGCAGCCGCTGGGCCTCCAGGAGCTTGCCCTGCTTCTCCAGCTCGGCCAGGCGCTCCCCCAGCTCCTTCTCGATGTCGTTGACGGCCCGCTCCATCCGCTCGGGGCCGGCGACGTAGTGGGAGGCGGGGAAGATGTAGAGCTGTCGGTCGTCGCTGATGATCTCGCCCGTGAGCGGGTGGAGCGTGGACAGCGCCTCGATCTCGTCACCGAACATCTCGATGCGGACGGCCAGCTCCTCGTAGACCGGGAAGATCTCGATGGTGTCGCCGCGGACGCGGAAGGTGCCGCGGGTGAAGGCCATGTCGTTGCGCGTGTACTGGATGTCCACGAAGCGGCGCAGCAGCTCGTCCCGGTCGATCTCGTCGCCGACCCTGAGGGGGACCATGCGGTCCACGTACTCCTGCGGCGTACCGAGGCCGTAGATGCAGGAGACCGAGGCGACCACGACGACGTCGCGGCGGGTGAGGAGCGAGTTGGTGGCCGAGTGGCGCAGGCGCTCGACCTCCTCGTTGATCGAGGAGTCCTTCTCGATGTAGGTGTCCGACTGGGGGACATACGCCTCGGGCTGGTAGTAGTCGTAGTACGACACGAAGTACTCGACCGCGTTGTTCGGCAGCAGCTCCCGGAACTCGTTGGCCAGCTGGGCGGCCAGTGTCTTGTTCGGCGCCATCACGAGGGTGGGGCGCTGGAGCTTCTCGATCATCCACGCCGTGGTGGCGGACTTGCCGGTGCCGGTCGCGCCCAGGAGGACGACGTCCTTCTCACCGGCCTGGATGCGCTGGGCCAGGTCGGCGATGGCCGTCGGCTGGTCGCCGCTGGGCTGGTAGGGGCTGACGACCTCGAAAGGCGCCACCGTGCGTTCGATGTGGGAAACGGGCCGCATGCCATCCACCGTACGACCCCCCACTGACAACCGGTCCGGTCAGCGGTTCTGCGGGGTGCGGGGGCGGTGGTGACCGGCCCGGCGGACCGGCCGGGGCCGCTGGCGGAGGGCGGGGCCGCGGACCGCGTGGGAGGCGACGGCGGCGGCCGGGACGCCCGGTTTGTGCTCGACGGGCGTCCAGTCGGGGCCGCCCATGACCATCAGCGGATCGAAGACCACGACGACGCCCGCGATGAGCAGGAAGGCGAGCGGGCCGATCAGCATCGGCGCCAGCGAGGATGCCGCGGACCCGGGCTCGGCGGGGTGGGGAGCGGTGTCGAGGTGGACGCCGAGGGCCGCCATGCCGGTGTAGTGCATGCCGCTGACCGCGAGCCCCATGACGAGGCTGGCGCCCACGCTCCACGCGAAGCCCCGCACCTGTCCTGCGGCCCACAGGGCGGCGGTGGCGGCCACGACCGCTATGACGACGGAGGCCGCGACGGTGAACGTGTTGTAGGTGAACTGCCCGTGGAAGCGGACGCCCGCCATGCCGAGGTAGTGCATCGAGGCGACACCGAGGCCGGTGATCGTTCCGCCGGTGAACAGCGGGGTGCCGGTGGCACCCCGGTAGCCGACGATGAAGATCCCGATGCCGACCATGACGATGGCGAGACCGAGGCTCGCGTAGGTGAGCGGCTTGTCGTAGTGGATCGGCGCCTCCTCGATGGTGAAGCCCATCATGGCGACGAAGTGCATGGTCCAGATGCCGGAGCCGATCGCCGCCGAGCCGAGGGCCAGCCAGGCGGGGCGCCGGGAGTGCGTGACCAGCAGTGACCGTGTGGTGCAGCGCAGGCCGAGGGCACCACCGAGGCAGGCCATCAGATAGGCCACCAACGGGGTGACGGCCCCGTAGCTGAATCCGTCGATCGTGCCTTGCATCCGCGGCTGCCCTTCCGCCTTCTTGCGTCCCGCAATACCTGAATGTGCCCCCGTCCCAGGACCGCGCGGGCGGTCAGGGTGTCGCAGAGAGTATGACTGCCACCGGAATGGTCGAACGACTTTCCGGCAAAGAAACACGCCCTTGCCGCAGATGTGCGTCCTTGGTGAGCGGACTCGGAACGTGCCGCTTCGATTGTGGCCGTCCTGCGCCGGGTGCCTTTGACGCTGAGCTGTCAGTCTGGTGCTGTCGGTATCCCTCGACGGGAGGAGTACGCATGTACGCGCGCGTAGTCGCCGGGACGGTCGTCACGGCCCTGGGAGCGGCGGCGGTCCTGCTGAGCACCGGCTCCGGCGCCCGGGCGGGCGGCGGGGCCGCGCCCACCGTGATCGCCCACCGGGGCGCCTCCGCCTACGCACCCGAGAACACGCTGGCCGCCATCGACAAGGCCGCCCGGCTGGGCATCTCCTGGGTGGAGAACGACGTCCAGCGCACCAAGGACGGTCAGCTGGTGGTCCTCCACGACGACAGCCTGGCGCGCACCACGAACGTCGAGGACGTCTTCCCCGGCCGGGCTCCGTGGAAGGTGCGCGACTTCACCGCCGCGGAGATCGCCCGGCTGGACGCGGGCAGCTGGTTCTCCCCCGCCTACGCGGGCGTGCGCGTGCCGACGCTGAAGCAGTACATGCGCCGGGTCGAGCGCAACCACGAGAAGCTGCTCCTGGAGATCAAGAGCCCGGAGCTGTACCCGGGCATCGAGCAGCAGACGCTCAAGCTGCTCCGCAACGAGGGCTGGCTGAACGGCCGGCACCGGACCCGGCTGATCATCCAGAGCTTCAGCGCCGACAGCGTACGGACCGTCCACGAACTGAAGCCGGCGGTCACCACCGCCTATCTGGGCAAGCCCGCCGTGTCGGAGCTGAAGCGGTTCGCGGACTTCACGGATCTCGTCAACCCGGCGCACGGGTCGCTCACCCGGGAGTACGTCTCGGCGGTGCACGGCCTGCGCGGGCCGCACGGCCGGCCGCTCAGAGTCTTCGCCTGGACGGTGGACGACGCGGCCGGCGCCCGCCGGGTCGCCGGTTACGGGGTCGACGGGATCATCACCAACAAGCCGGATGTGGTGCGGGACGCGCTGAAATCGCGCTGACCGGGCGAGCGTTGTCAGTGGTGGGCCGTACCGTGGGCGCATGGACAGCCTTGGGCAGGATGAGCAGCGGGTCGTATGGGCCGTGGTCGGCACCGACATCGGCCCGCTGATGCTGGCGGCGACTGCGAACGGCCTGGTCAACGTGGTGTTCCACGCCTCGGACGCGGTGCGCGACCGGGCACTGGAGCGGCTGGCCGCCCGGCTGGGCGGCCGGCCCGTGGAGGATCCGGACTCTCCGCTGCTGGCGGAGGCGATACGCCAGCTGCGGGCATATTTCGCCGGCGAGCGGCACGGCTTCGACCTGCCGCTGGACTGGTCGCTGATCTCCGGGTTCAACCGGCAGGTGCTGCGTGAGCTGGCGTCCGGTGTGCCGTACGGCAGCGTGGTCGGGTACGGCGATCTGGCGGGGCGGGTCGGGCAGCCCGGCGGGGCGCAGGCGGTGGGTGTGGCGATGGGGGCCAATCCGCTGCCGGTGGTGGTGCCGTGCCACCGGGTGGTGGAGAGCGATGGCGGCATCGGCGGTTTCGGGGGCGGACTGGAGACCAAGCGGAAGCTGCTCGCCCTGGAGGGCGTGCTGCCGGAACCGCTGTTCTGACCGGCGCCGGACGCGACTAGTCGTAGTGCCGGGCCTCGAAGACGTTGCCGTCGGGGTCGCGGAAGTAGAAGCTGCGGACGGCGTCGCCGCGCGCGCCCGACAGGCCGGGGTCGATGCCGGAGACGGGGACGCCGTGTTCCTCCAGGCGGGCGCGCAGGGTGTCGAAGGCATCGGCCGGCAGGGCCAGGCAGACGTGGTTGACCGGGTGGCCGGCGCTGTCGGCCGAGCCGGGCAGCATCTTCATCCGTGCGGCGAGGCCGTGCGGGGCGAGGTCGAGAATGGTCTCCTCGTTGACGCGTACGGAGGGGAAGGACACTTTGCCCTCCGTGTACGCGGCGACTCGGATCGGTTCGAGGCCGACGGCCGTTTCGTAGAAGGCGGCCGCGGCGGCCGGGTCGGCCACCCACAGGACGACGTGGTCGAGACGCGTGCTGTTCTTCGTCATACGCCCCAGGCTGGTGGCCTCCCCGGCGGCCCACAAGCGTTTAGCCGTGGCCGGCGCCCGCCAGAGATGAGAAAGGACCGGCGGACAGGAGGCGGGCACATGGTGCTGGTGGTGTCGGAAGAAGTCCGGGAGGCGATCGGCGCGCGGCGGCCGGTGGTGGCTCTGGAGTCCACGATCATCGCGCACGGCCTGCCCCGCCCGCGCAACCTCGAGGTGGCACGCGAACTGGAGGAAGCCGTACGGCGGGAGGGTGCCGTGCCGGCGACCGTGGCCGTGCTCGACGGGCGACTCCGGGTCGGCCTCGGCAAGCAAGAGCTGGAACGGATCGCGAACGAGGACATACGCAAGCTGGGCCACCGCGATCTGCCGCTCGCCGTGGCGGCGGGAGTGAGCGGGGCGACCACCGTGTCGGCGACGGCACAGCTGGCCGCGCTGGCGGGCATCCGGGTGTTCGCCACCGGCGGGCTCGGCGGTGTGCACCGGGAGTGGACGGTGACCCAGGACGAGTCGGCCGACCTGGGTCTGCTGGCGCGGACCCGGATCACGGTGGTGTGCGCGGGCGTCAAGTCGATCCTGGACGTACCGGCGACGCTGCAGCGCCTGGAGACACTGGGCGTGGCCGTCGCCGGGTACGGCACGGACCGGTTCCCGGGCTTCTATCTGGCGGACTCGGGACATCCGGTCGACTGGACGCTGGACAGTCCCGAGCAGGTCGCCGCCGTCATGCGCGCCCAGGACGCGCTGGACGCGACAGAGTCCGCGCTGATCGTCGCCCACCCGGTCCCGGAGACGGAGCAGCTCGATCCCGCTCTGCACGCGCGCGTGCTCGCCGGCGCGCTGCGCGCCTGCGCGGAGCAGGGCGTCACCGGTCAGGCGGTGACGCCGTTCCTCCTGGACTACCTGGTCCGGCACACCGACGGTGCCTCGCTGGACGCCAACCTGGCCGCGGTGCGCGGCAACGTACGGCTGGCGGCGCGTATCGCCACGGCGTGGACCAGGGGGTGAGCGCGGGCCGGAACGGAGCGCTGCTGGTCGTCGGGGACGTGGTCACCGACGTGGTCGCCCGGCACCGGCTGCCGCTCGCGGCCGGCACCGACACGGCCGCCGCCATCCGGACGCTGCCGGGCGGGGCGGGAGCCAACGTGGCCTGCTGGGCGGCTTACACGGGCGGCGGGGACGTACGGCTGCTGGGGCGGGTGGGCGCGGACGGCGCGGCCTGGCACGAGAGGGAGCTGGTCGCGGCCGGGGTGCGGCCCCGGCTGGTGGTGGATCCACAGGCGGCCACCGGCACGGTGATCTGCCTCGTCGACACGGGCGCGGCGGCCGAGCGGACGTTCCTGACGGACAGCGGGGCGTCGCTGCGGCTGGCCCCCGCCGACTGGTCGGACGCGCTGCTCGACGGGGTGGGGCGGCTGCATCTGTCGGGCTATCTGCTGTTCACGGAGTCGAGCCGGGCGCTCGCCGGGACGGCGCTCGCGGCGGCACGCGCGCGTGGGGTGCCGGTCAGTCTGGACCCGGCGTCGGCCGGCTTCCTCATGGAGCTGGGGGTGGACCGCTTTCTGGCCTTCGCGCAGGGACTGGACGTGCTGCTGCCCAGCCGGGACGAGGCGTGTCTGCTGACCGGGCTGCCGGACACGGCGGACGCGGCGGCCAAGCTGAGCCGTCTCGTGCCGTTGGTGGTCGTCAAGGCGGGGGCGGAGGGGGCACTGGTGGCCCGTCGCGGTGCCGTACCCACCCGGGTCCCGGCCCTGCCGGTGGTGCCCCGCGACACCACGGGCGCGGGTGACGCCTTCACCGGCGCGTTCCTCGCCGCCCTGCTGGCGGGCGCGGACCCGGAGGAGGCGGCGGCTCGGGGCTGCCGGGCGGGGGCGGAAGCGGTCCGCCGGGCGGGCGGCAGGCCGCCGCATCGGGACGACGGGAGCTAAGTGTGCTGTTCCGGCCGGGCTCCTCCTCCCGCTCGTGCCGGGGCGTGGCCCGCCGGACGTGCGTACGTGGGGAGCCAGGCCGTAAGCCGGGTCTCCGCGCGCGGGGACGCGGGCCTGCTGCCGACGGTGGTCTCCGGGCCCGGCGGCCCGCCGGTGGACGGGAGAAACGCTTCATCACCCGGCGACCCGCACCGGTACCCCGTCCGTCCCCGGCCGGGACGGCTACGCCTTGCAGCCCCAGGGCGAGATCATCAGGGCGGGTGCGGTGTGCGGATCCGCGGTGCCGGCCTCCACGTCGGCCAGGTGCTGGTGGGTCTCCGTGTCGGTGGTGAGGCCCGCGGCGACCGGCCGGCCACGGACCTGACGGGTCGTCGCGGCTTCGATGGCGGTGCAGACGGGCGAGGACATGGGGAGGGACGCGTCGGCCGCGACGCAGCGCAGGCCGTGTCGTGGAGCGGCCGCGGGAGTTCACGGCCGTAGGACAGGCCGGTGCCGCGGTCGGCGAGGTGCGTGCGGAAGCCGTGGCCCAGCCGGGCGAACCGGACGTGGACCCGGTCGAAGCCCCGCGGGGTGCCGACGTCGGTGGCGACGACCTGCCCGGCCGGTCCGGCCTTCTCCGCGGGCGAGCCGGGACACGACGGAGGTACCGCCGGTGTGTCCCTCTTCGATCTCCTCCGTTGCCTGGATGTCCGTCCGTTCGCCCTTGTCCACAGGCGGGAACCAAGCGGAACTTCCTGTTCCCACAGGCTTGCACGCGTTGTGACCGGGACTGGCAGACTTGCGGAGCAAGGTTCGGAAGCGTCGCGCTCGGAGATCCATGCGAGGAGATCCAGATGTCCATGGCAGGGAATCTGCGGAAGGTCACGGGGCTCGGCAGGGTCGGCGGCCTGCGCAAGGTCGCGCGGCTGACCCGGCGCCGGCCGCGCGTGGACCTGAGCCATCCCGCCAGGTCGCCCCTGGGCTCCTCGGTGGTGAACTGCGTGACCTATCAGGACGGTGTGCGCGTCTCCGGGTCCGCCGACCTGGTGGATGCCGTGCGGCTGGTGCGCAGGAGCGGTGAGGGCTTCGTCTGGCTCGGGCTGCACGAGCCGACGGAGCGTGAGTTCGCCGGTGTGGCCGAGCTGTTCGACCTGCATCCCCTGGCGGTGGAGGACGCGGTCGAGGCGCATCAGCGGCCGAAGCTGGAGCACTACGGAGACACGCTCTTCGCGGTGTTCAAGACCGTCTGCTACGTGGAGCACGAACGGCTCACGGCGACCAGCGAGGTCGTGGACACCGGCGAGATCATGGCGTTCGTCGGCAGGGACTTCGTGATCACGGTGCGGCACGGCCGGCACGGCTCACTCGGTCCGCTGCGCGAGGAGTTGGAGACGGACCCGCAGCAGCTCGCCAAGGGACCGGCGGCGGTGCTGCACGCGATCGCCGACCATGTGGTCGACGAGTACCTGAACGTCACGGACGCGGTGCAGAGCGACATCGACCAGGTCGAGACGGAGGTGTTCTCGGAGAGCGGCGCGCGGCTCGACCCCGGCCGCATCTACCAGATGAAGCGTGAACTGCTGGAGCTGAAACGGGCGGTGGTGCCGCTGGGCCGCCCGGTGGAGGATCTGGCGACCCGGCCCATCCGGGTCGTCGCCCCGGAGATACAGGCGTACTTCCGGGACGTACTCGACCATCTGTTCCGGGCCAAGGAGCAGATCGCCGCGTTCGACGAACTCCTCAACTCCATCCTGCAGGCGCATCTGGCGCAGGTGACCGTCGCGCAGAACGAGGACATGCGGAGGATCACGGCGTGGGCCGCGGTGATCGCGGTGCCGACGATGGTGTGCGGGGTGTACGGCATGAACTTCGACCACATGCCGGAGCTGCACTGGCCGTTCGGTTATCCGTTGGTCATGGTCGTGATGGCGGCGGCCTGTCTGGCGCTGTACCGGGGCTTCCGGCGCAACGGCTGGCTCTGAGCGACGGGGCGGTCGAGGTCACACGGCACGGTCACGGCTCCAGGGCGCCGGCTCCCACGGCCACCCGGGTGGACGGCGCGCGCCCACCGGGTCAGCCGCTCCAGGCGGGGTGGCGCGGGTCGTCGGCGCGGACCAGGACGTCCGCCGTACCGGCCGGATCGGCTTCGGCCTCGTAGCGCTCGAAGGCGGGGAGGGTCCAGTGGTCGGCCTCGGGGGTACGGCGGCGCAGGGCGGCCGGGGAGAGGAGGAGATGCACGGTCAGGTCGAAGGGGAACCAGTGGCGCAGCAGGAGGGGACCGTGGAGCAGCAGGATCCCGCCGGGCGGGAGAGGGACGTAGGGGCTGCGGGTGGCCCGGTCCGTGACCGGGTCCCACAGATCGGGCAGGATCCGCCCGCTGCCTCCGGGATCGAGCGGGCCGAAGACCTCGCGCCACAGGGCGCCCGTGTCGAACCACCCGCTGTAGTACGACTCCGCGTCGCGCCGCCCGTGCTCCAGGCGCAGCGACGCCGGGCGCAGGAAGCCCTCGGTGCCGACGACGAGGGAGGGCCGGCCGCGTACGCGCAGCGCCTCGCCGACACGCGTGGCGAGGTCTCCCGGGCGGGCGGCCGGGGCGCCGTCGAAGCCGACCCGCGGCCAGGCCCCTCCTTCGGTCGGTACCGCGTCGGCCAGCCGGTCGGCGAGCCGCTCGGCCAACCGGTCCCAGGTGATCGCTTCGAGTCGCACGACGCCCATGATGCCGGGTGGCCCGGCGGAGTGACGAGAAGGGCCGGGCACGGGGACGGGCCCGGACACCGGGCCGCGCGACGGACCGTGCGCGGGGCGGGCAGAGGGAGCCGGCCGTGGCGCGGGGCCGCGAGTGCGGGAAGCGGAGTGCGCATGCGCAGTGCGCATGCGGGGTGCGGATGGGGAGCGGATGCGGGACGCGGAATGCGCCGAGGGAGGCGATAGGGGCCCGGCCCCGGCAGAAAGCGCTGTCCGCCGCTCTGCGTGGGGGCCCGCGGGGTCGTATCGTGGCCGGAAGAGTGCTGCCCGATGTCGGACGGACCTTCGTACACCTGGCGCCTGTGGTGCCCCGTACGCGAGGAAGACGCCATGGCCGATCCCAAGGGGTTCATGACCACGCCGCGCCGGGAGTGGCCCCGGCGGCCCGTCGAGGAGCGGGTGCGGGACTGGGACGAGGTGTACGTCCCGGGAGCGCTGCTGCCCATCGTCAGCGAGCAGGCCGACCGCTGTATGGACTGCGGCGTCCCGTTCTGCCACCAGGCCTGTCCGCTGGGCAACCTCATCCCCGAGTGGAACGACCTGGTCTCGCGGGAGGACTGGCGGGCCGCGAGCGACCGACTGCACGCCACCAACAACTTCCCGGAGTTCACCGGCCGGTTGTGTCCGGCACCGTGCGAGGCGGGATGTGTGCTGGCGATCAACCAGCCGGCCGTCACCATCAAGAACGTCGAGTGCGCGATCGCCGACCGGGCCTGGGAGGAGGGCTTCACCCCGGCCCGGCCGCCCGAGCGGCTGTCCGGGAAGACGGTCGCCGTGATCGGCTCCGGTCCCACCGGGCTGGCCGCGGCCCAGCAGCTGACCCGGGCCGGGCACACGGTCGCGGTGTACGAGAAGGACGACCGGATCGGCGGACTGATGCGGTACGGCATCCCCGAGTTCAAGATGGAGAAGCGGCATCTGGAGCGGCGGATCGGACAGATGCTGGCCGAGGGGACGAAGTTCCGCACCTCGACGGCGGTCGGCCGGGACGTTCCGGCGGCCGAGCTGCGCAGCCGGTACGACGCGGTGGTGATCGCGACCGGTGCGACGGCGTGGCGGGAGCTTCCGGTGCCGGGCCGGGAGTTGAACGGGGTGCACCAGGCGATGGAGTACCTGCCGCTGGCGAACCGGGTGCGGGAGGGAGATCTCGAGGTCTCGCCGCTGTCGGCCGCCGGCAAGCATGTGGTGATCGTCGGCGGCGGGGACACCGGGGCGGACTGTCTGGGCACGGCGGTGCGCGAGGGGGCCGCGTCCGTCACCCAGCTGGACATCTACGCGCAGCCGGGTGCGGAGCGCGACGAGGACAGCGAGCCCTGGCCCACGTATCCGAAGCTCTACCGGCTGTCGGCCGCGCACGAGGAGGCACGGGAACTGCGGACGGCGCCGGCGGCGGACGCGGACGTCCGGCTGTTCGCGGCGTCCACGCTCCGCTTCACCGGAGACGAGAGGGGGAATGTGCGGTCACTGCATCTGGTGGGGGTCGACGAGCGGCGGCTTCCGCTGCCGGGCACCGGGCGCGCGCTCCCGGCCGACCTGGTGCTGCTCGCCCTGGGCTTCACCGGGCCAAACCGGGAGGACGGGCTGATCGATCAGTTGGGGCTGGCGCTGGGGCCGCGCGGCACGATCGCCCGGGATGACGGCTTCGCGACCAACGTCCCCGGGGTGTTCGCCGCGGGCGACGCGGCGCGCGGGCAGTCGCTCATCGTCTGGGCGATAGCGGAGGGCCGGGCGGTGGCGGCGGCCGTCGACCGCTGCCTGACGGGGAGTTCCCGGCTCCCGGCCCCGATCACACCCACGGACCGGCCGATGACCGTCTGAACGAGGACGCACCGGCCGCGCCCCACGGCCACCTGAACGACACCCACCGCCCGACCCCGGCCACGCCCCGACCGCCCGAGCGACACCCACCACTCGAGCCCGACCGCCCGAGCGACACGCACCGCGCGGCTGCGCCCCCCGTGTCCGTCCGGGCGCGCTGGAGTCACCCGTGCTGGGGGTGGGGATGTCCGTCACCACGCGCTCCACCGGCAGGAGTGGTGAGGACCGGCTGCGGGATGCATTCCCGGGATGCATTCCCGGGAATGCATGTGCAGGTCGGAGTCATGGGTCGATTCCGCGGAGTGGATCGGCGTCGACCTGCCGGCCGCGGGGGACACGGCCGCCGGTGCCGGTCTCGATGGACGGGGGTCCTGCCCTGTCATGCGGCACTGCGTAGGCGTCGGACACGTGGAACGGTCAGGGCGGGGACACGAGAGGGGAGTTGAGCCAAGAATCAAAAACCTCGACGGGGCACTGGGCCGGGCCGCCGGTGCGTTCAGGACAGCAGGAAGTCGGCCACCCCCGCCTTGGCGCCCTCTATGAACGCGGTCATCTCGTCCATGGTGTAGATCAACGCCGGCCCGTCCGGATCGGTCGACTGGCGTACGGCGATCCGGCCGTCAGCGAGCTTCATCGCCTCCAGGCAGTTCCCGCCGTTGCCGCCGCTCCAGGGCTTGTGCCACCCCTCGCTGCCCAACTCCCGCGCGGGCATGCCGTTGTAGACGCGTCCGCGCGGCGTGATGCGTTCCATTCACAGCTCCTTGCGGAGATCCCGCAGGATCTCCTTCGTGCGTTGTGCCGTGGCGGCCTGCGCCGCCATGCGGTCCATGACCTCCAGGTGGGTCGCCACCTCGGTGCGCGCGTCCAGGTAGACGGCGCCGGTCAGGTACTCGCTGTAGACCATGTCCGGCAGTTCCGGCATGGCAAAACGGAACAGCACGAAGGGCCCGTACGTCCCCGGGTGCGGCCCGTTGGCGAACGGGGCGACCTGGAGCGTCACATGGGCCAACTCCGTGGCCTCAAGCAACTTGTCGATCTGCGCACGCATGACCTCGGGGCCGACGACCGGACGGCGCAGCGCGGTCTCGTCCATAACGGCCCAGAAGCGGGGGGCGTCGGGCCGGGTCAGCAGTTCCTGGCGCTGCATGCGCAGGGCGACATGGCGTTCGATGTCGTCCGGGCTGGTCTGGCCGACGGCGCCTGACCTCAGCACCCCGCGCGCGTAGTCCTCGGTCTGGAGCAGGCCGGGGACGAAGTGCGGTTCGTAGGACCGGATGAGGCTGGCCGCGCCCTCCAGGCTGACGTACATGGAGAACCAGCCGGGCAGGATGTCGTGGAACCGCTGCCACCAGCCGGGCCGGTTCGCCTCCTCGGCCAGCCGGACGAAGACGTCGGCCTCGTCCTCGGCGACGCCGTAGGCCTTCAGCAGCAGTTGCACGTACGGGATTTTGAGGGCGACCTCCGCCGTCTCCATGCGGCGGACGGTGGCGGGGGCGACATGGAGGACCCGGGCGGCCTCCTCGCGCTTCAGCCCGGCGCGTTCCCGCAGGTCCTGCAAGCGCCTGCCGAGGACCACCTGGCCCACCGTCGGCGCGGACCGCGGTTCACTCACGCTCCCACCTCCACCGTAAGCCTCCACCGAAAGTTTCCCCGACAGCCCTGCGGCGCCGTTCGAAGATTCATTCGAAGACCGGGCCCGATCTCCGACGACTCCAATTGGCGCCGCGCGAGGTGCTGTTGCGAGCAGTGTGCCACGCTCCCTGACAGAGTCCACAACACTCTGCATTTTTCAGAGTGAGCCTTGCCAAGTGTCCCTGGCGGGGCGATAGTGGCAGACGTGATTCCGTCCGCGCCTTTAGGAACAGACGCCGCCGGCCGTGCCGGTCTCGGCGCCGAGGGGGGTATCCCCGCGCGAGCCGGTTCGGACCCGCTGGAGGGGGTGCCCCTCCAGGGAGGCGCCGCCGGACGCAGGTTCCGTTTCGAGCTGGCCGCACATCCGGGTTCCGTCGCCCGGGCGAGACGCCTGACCCAGGCCCGGCTGTCCGGCTGGGCGGTCTGCGCGGACACCTGTGAAAGCGCCGCCCTGGTGGTGTCGGAGCTGGTCACCAACGCCATCGTGCACACGGCGAGCGGCCGGGTCGTCTGCGAGCTGCACGACCACGACGACATGGTGCGCATAGCCGTCCGAGACGAGGGCTGTGCTCCTGGCGAGCCCCACCCGTCCCCGCAGCGACCCGACGAGGAGCACGGGAGGGGGTTGTTCCTCGTCGACGCGCTGTGCCGGGCCTGGGGCGCCCAGGAGCACGGCCCCGGCCTGTTGGTCTGGGCCGAACTGCCCCGCGGTACCGACACCGCCCAGGCCCCGGGCGGGCCGCGCGCCGACACCGCCCCGGACCCGGGCGATCCGCGCGCCGACCTCGGCTGGGGCGCCCGCCCCAAGCCGGGCCGCCCGGACGACTCCGGGGAGGACCGGCAGGCCGCGGCGGAGCGGCCCCGGCGGGAGCCGGCACAGGAGGACCACGGCGTCCACCGGCCCGAGCGGCACCGGCACACGGCGTCCGCGGAACACCCGCACCACACGCCCGGACAGCGTCCGCACAGGGAGTGGCCGTGACGGGCGCCACCGGTGCCGGTGAGACCGGTGGGAGCAGTGACGCCGGAACGCGTGGCGGGACGGAGCCCGGCACCGGTGCCGTCGTCGATTCCGGTGCCCTGGCCCGGACCGGTTCCGTGGCCGGTGCCGGTGCCGGTGCCGGTGCCGGTGTCGGTGTCGGTGCCGGTCAGGAGAACGCCATCGGACTGGACACCCTCGTCCGGCTGCAGCGCCGACGGCCGGTGCCGGACCGGGACCCGGGTCATCCGCTGTCCCTGCCGGACGGCATGACCGCGCCGCTCGGCTGTGACGCCGTGGCCGTGCCCGACCGCCTCGGCCCGCTCGTCGTACCCCGGCTGCCGCGGGTGGGATGCGTGTACGCCGACGGCTCCCAGTGGTGGTGGATCGTGCCGTCGGACTCCGACTACGCCCTGCCCTGGCCGGAGCCGGCCCGGTACGCCACGGGCGCCCTGGTCACCCGCACCGCCCGGCTGATCCACCGCCCGGCGGGCACGGTCCCGTACACCCCGCCGATCCCGCTGTACCTGGCCCTGTGCCGGGTGACGGGTACGGCTCCGGACTGGTCCCGGGCGGCATCGGCGTAACCCCGTACGCCCCGGTACGGCTACTCGGCCGGCTCACCGCCACGGACGATCACGAGGAAGGCGTCCGTGGCCAGGTCCATGACGACCTCGGCGGGCATGCCTTCCAGCCGTCGCGCGTGCGCGAACTCCTCAGCGGGCCAGGAGCCGCGCGGGCCACCGGCGGGAAAGCGTCCGAGCACCGTTCGCCCGTTCACCATCTCGCACCTCCAGAAGCGTCGTCCGTGTAGGAGTCAACGCCCTGGAGAGGGAGAACGCCTCGCCCGGTGACGGTACTGAGACATGACCGACACCGGTTCGGCGCGGACCGAGAGAATCCGTTCACCTGGTGACACGAACCGTACGCTCCGTGTCACCAGCCCCGCCTCCGGTGTCAGTAGTCGTACTCGTCGTGCAGCCGTAGCCGGTCGCTGCCCACGGGGGTGCGGCCGAGCGCGGTCAGGTCGAGCAGGGCGGCGGTGGTGCCCAGCACGTCCAGCCCGTCGTCGTACAGCGAGTAGGTGTGGAAGACCCGGTCGTGGTCGCGCAGGAAGCAGCTGACGCCCGGGCGTTCGACCAGTTCGCCGTCCGCCTCGACGGTGGCCTCGAAGTCGCGGTTGAAGTCGCTGTGCGCCGAGGAGAACCAGGGCACCGCCCACCCCATCCGCGCCTTGAACGGCAGGATCCGGGTGAACGGCGCCCGGGAGACGGCCGCGAAGGACGTGTTCCGGGCGCGCAGATGGGCCAGGTGACCGACCTGGTCCAGGAAGGCCGCGCAGCACGGGCAGCCGGTCTCCCACTCCGGCGCGAACATGAAGTGGTGGACGACGAGCTGCGCACGGCCCTCGAAGAGGTCCAGGAGGGTGGCCTTGCCGTCGCCGCCCTCGAAGACGTACTCCGGGTCGACCTCCACCATGGGCAGCCTCCGGCGCTCGGCGTCCAGGGCCGCGCGTGCCCGCCTGACCGCCTCCTCCTTGCGCCGCAACTCCTCGCGCGCCGCACGCCACCGCTCGCGCGAGACGATCTCCGGAAACGACATGAGCCCTCCTGTCCGACGGTCCGTCCGGGGTGGTGACCGCCGGCGCGCGCGGAACTCATCGGCGCGGAAGGGGAGTTTTTCGGCCAGTCTCACCGGGCTGCGAGACGCCCGCGGACCGCCGGGCGGCGGGCTCAGGTGTCGTACTCCTGGACGCGCCGTCCGTGGCCGCGCGCGGTCAGCCCGGGCAGCCGGTCCGCCAACTCCCGTACGACCTCTTCCACGTCCAGGGTGAGCAGGACGCGGTCCCGCATCAGGACGCGGCCGTCGACGACGGTCGTACGGACGTCGGCCGCGCGGGCGCTGTGCACCAGGGTGGCGGCGAGGTCGTGGACCGGCTGGGTGTGCGGGCCGGTGAGGTCGACGAGGATGATGTCGGCGCGCCGGCCGGGGGCGAGGGAGCCGATCCGGTCCCCGAGGCCGACCGCGCGGGCGCTCTGCGAGGTGGCGTGGTGCAGGGCCTGGCGGGCGGTCAGCCAGCGCGGATCCCCCTCGGTGGACTTCTGGACCAGGGCGGTCAGCGCCATCGCCTCCCATACGTCCAGGGAGTTGTTGGAGGCGGCGCCGTCCGTGGCGAGGCCGACGGGGACACCGGCCGCGCGCAGGGCCCGCACCGGAGTGGTCGTCGGCCAGCCGAACTTCAGGTAGCCGCGGGGCGCGGTGGCCACCGCCGTACGGCCGCCCGTGCGTTCCAGCAGCGGCAGGTCCCGCTCCAGGATGCCGGTGCCGTGGGCGATGAGCAGGTCGGTGCCGAGCAGACCGGTGCGGTCCAGGATCTCGACGGGGGTGCGGCCGTGCCGGGCCAGGCTGGTCTCGGTCTGGTCGCGGTTCTCGGCGGCGTGGATGTGGACGGGCAGGCCGTGGGCCCGGGCGAGGGCGGCGGTGGCGGTGAGGTCGGCGTCGGTGACGGTGTAGGGGGCGTGCGGGGCGAGGGCGGTGGTGACGCGGCCGTCGGCGGTGCCGCGCCGGCGGAGCGCGAACTCCAGCGACGCCTCCCGGCCCCGGGGCCCCTGCCCGGAGAAGTAGACCTGGCCGAGGTGGGCGCGCAGCCCGCACTCGGCGACGACGTCGGCGACCGCGTCCATGTGGAAGTAGTGGTCGGCGAAGCAGGTCACCCCGCCCCGGATCATCTCGGCGCAGGCCAGCCGGGCTCCCAGCGTCACGTCCCGCTCGGTGAGGTTGGTCTCGACGGGCCAGACGACGTCGTTGAACCACTCCGCCGTCGGCAGATCCTCGGCGAGGCCCCGCAGGGCGACCATCGGGGCGTGCGTGTGGCAGTTGATCAGACCGGGCAGCGCGACCTGCCCGGGCGCCTCGATCCGCGTCACGGCCGGCACGTGCCGCGCGGCGGCGGCCGCGGTGACGGCGTGGATCACCCCGTCGCGGACGACGATCGCCGCGTCCTCCCGGAATCCGATCCGTTCCGCCTCGTCGTGCACCAGGACGGCACAGCCGGTGACGACGAGGTCGGCAGCGGTCTCACCCGGGGTCCCCACGGCACTCATGGGACCAACGTACGGGCCTTCCGTGCGGCGGTGGAGCCTCTACGCGGCACGAGCGCGACGACCCGGTCCGGCCACGACGACCCCGTACGGCTACGGGCCCTCGGTAGGGCTACGGGCCTCGGTACGGCTACGGCCCCCCGGTACGGCTACGCGGCCACGGGCAGCGGTACCCGTACGCCCCGCTGCTCCAGCCGCTCCAGCTCCCCCAGCGCCTCGCGCAGCCGGCGGATGTGCCGGACGGTGAGCCGCCCGGAGTCGTCGAGGTGCACGGCGCACGCGGTGGTGGTGTCCACGAGCCGCTCCAGCGCCTCGGCGACGGCGTCCGTTCCCTCGGTGTGCCGGGCCAGGGCGGGCAGTTCGGCGGCGGCGACCGAGATCGCGGTACGGGCCTCGGCGAGGGTCCGGTAGGCCTCCCGGCGCAGCGCCCACCGCTCGGCACGGTCGCCGTGCCCGGCCTCGACGGCGGGCCCGTGCCCGGGCTGGCCGAGAACGTGCAGGAGGTAGGCGTGTGCCGCGCCCCCGGCCGCCGCGAGCCGGGCGCGTACCCCGCCGCCCCGGTCCCCCGGCATCGGCAGGTGTCCCACGACCAGTACGAGCGCGCAGGCCAGCAGGGTCTCGCCGATCCGGCCGGCCGAGGCCTGCGGTTCGCCGCCGGCCATGATCAGGGCGAGGACGAGGACGGTCACGACGGCGGTGAGCGCCGCGAAGTGCCGGGTGGCGACGGGTATGAGCGCGCCGCACACCGCCACCAGAGCGATCGGTCCGGCCGGGCGGGGCAGCAGCGCGGCGAGGCCGGCGAAGACCAGGGCGCCGAGGACGGTGCCGGCGGCCCGGCACAGCACCCGGGAGGCGAGCGGACCGAGGTCGGGCTTGACGAGGAAGACGGTGGTGGCGGGCAGCCAGTACCAGTGCGGGTGCTGCCCGTACCAGCGGGCGTGGTGCAGGGCCTGGGCGATGGCCGCGCTCGCGCCGAAGCAGAGGGCGACCCGCAGGCCGTACTCGCGCCCGCCCGCACCGAGCGCGGCCCGCACCGCCTGCCGTACGCCCCGGCGCCGGCCGAGCAGTCCGCGGTGGGCGCCCTCGCCCCGGTCGAAGGCGTCGGCGGCGCCCAGCAGGGCGTCGTCCAGCGCGCGCAGGGCGGGAAGTACGGGGGCCGCCTCGTCGGTGCGCGGGCGGACTCCGGAGTGGTGCGGGGCGGGCAGCGGGCCGGGGCCGGTGTCGGCGCGGACCGCCGCGGCGAGCCGCCGGGGCCCCTGCGCCGCCCGCGCCGGCACCGGCTGCCCGGCCCAGTACAGGGCGGTGGCGGCCTCGGCGAGGGGCAGTGCCGCGGCGAACCTCGCGTGCAGCCGGCGTTCGGCCGCGCAGCCCGCACGGCCACGCAGCCGGGGCCCGGCCAGGGCGTCCTGGGCGTGGTCGAGCGCTGCGGTCAGCGCGGCCCGCCGGGCGGTGGCGTGCGGGCCGCCCACGGCTTCGACGAGCGCGGCGATCGCGTCGTACACGCCGGCGACCGCGGCCCGCTCCCCGTCGAACCGGAAGTCACCGGCGAGCGAGCCGGGAGTGGGCAGGACGAGCCGCAGCACGAGCAGCCAGCCGGCCCCGGCGAGGAAGGCGAGGGCGCGCTGCCAGCCGGGGTCGGCCGCCGGCATCCCGGCGCCGACCGCCGCGGCGACGAGCAGCTGGGTGCCGCCGGCGGAGGCGACGGGACCGACGGCGCTGATGCCGCCGGCGGCCAGGCCCAGCACGGTGAGCGCCAGGGTCAGCGGTACGGCGCTCAGCCCCTGCCCGGCGTACGTCCCGACGAGCAGCCCGGCCGCTCCGGCCGACGCGGGGACGCCGAGGCGGCGCACGGAGGCCCGCCGGCCGCCCGGCCGGTCGTTGATGCCGGCGAGCATGGCGCCGATGGCCGCGAGCACTCCGAGGGCCGTGCGGCCGAGGAGCATCCCGGCGAGCAGCGACGGCCCGGCGGCGAGGGCGCCCCGGCACACCGCGTTCCAGGGGACGGGTTCGCGCTGGGCGCGGAAGGCGTGGGCGAGCCAGGGGGGTACGGCGGGCAGGGCGGGCCGGGGCACGGGGCTCCTGTTCATTCGAGGGCGGGGGTGGGCCTTCGGACGACGGTGGCCGGTGGAGGTGGTTCCACGGTAGATCGCGTTCCCCTCACGGACGGAACGCTCACGTTTCGCCCGTGTGAAACCTGCCGGGACGGCCGTTTTCTTTATGAACGCAATGCCCGACGGCCTCCTTGGTCGTCGATGCCAGCCTCCTGGTCGTTGATGCCGGACTTCTTGGCGTCGTTAATTCGGATGCGGGCGAGGCGGGCGGGCCGGATGATCGGGCATCTGTCCGCCGCCCCCCCGTAGGAGCCGCTTCGTGATCCGGCGTGTGACCGTCCCCGCCCTGTTCCCTCCGCCCGTCTACTCCCACGCCTCGGTCGTCGAGGCGGGCACGAAGCTCGCGTTCCTCGCCGGGGCGGTGCCGCTGACTGCCGACGGGGAGCTGGTGGGGCCGGGGGACCCGGTGCGCCAGGCCGAGCAGGTGATCGTGAATCTGCGCGAGCAGCTGCGGGCCGTCGGCAGCGATCTGGAGCACGTGCTGACGACGGACGTGTATGTGGTGAGCGACGACACCGCCGCGCTGTCCGCGGTATGGCAGGTGGTGGAGTCCTCGGGGCTGAGCGCGGGCCCGCACTCCTCCACGCTGCTCGGCGTGTCCTGCCTCGGCTACCCCGGCCAGCTCGTGGAGATCACGGCCACCGCCGTGGTGCCGGAGCCGGCGGCGGACCCGGTGGTGCTGCGCCGTGCCGTGCCGGCCGACGCCCGTGCCGTCGCCGACGTCTATCTGCGGTCCTTCGACGCAGCGCTGCCGACCGTCGTCCGCCCGCGCACCGACGACGAGGTACGGGACTACATCCGTGAGGTCGTGGTGCCGGCGCGGGAGACCTGGGTGGCGGAGGCGGCCGGCGTTGGTGTGGTCGGCCTGATGGTGCTGGACGGGGAGGCGCTGGACCAGCTGTACCTGGCCCCCGAGTGGCGGGGCCGGGGCATCGGGGACCGGTTCGTCGCGCTGGCCAAGGAGCGCAGTCCGGGCGGGCTGACCCTGTGGACGTTCCAGGTGAACAAGCCCGCCCACCGCTTCTACGAGCGGCACGGCTTCACCACCGTGGCGTTCACCGACGGCGGCCGCAACGAGGAGCGCGAACCGGACGTCCGCTACGACTGGCGTCCCTGAACCGTCCCTGACGGCCCGGGCGACGTGGGGTGTCCCCGTACCCGGCGCTCGGACGGGGGCCGGCCCGGCGTACGGTCGTTCGCCGGCTCGCCCCGGCCGGTGTCCGCCAGCTCCTGGAGCCACGCGGAGCGTCGGAGGCGGCCGTACCCGTTCCTCAGGGCAGCCCGGCCGCGTTCGCCGCGGTGCGCAGGACCTCTCGCAGCATCTCGGCGGTGAGCCGGCCGGTGAAGGTGTTGCGCTGGCTGACGTGGAAGCAGCCGAAGAGGTCCAGGCCGTCCAGCGCGACCCGGGTGCCGTGGCCGAAGGCCGGGCGGGGGCGGGGCACCGTCCAGCCGGCCTCCGCGAACGCGGGCAGCGCGGCCTGCCAGCCGAAGGCGCCGAGGACGACGGCCGCCTTCAGCGTCGGCCGGAGCAGCGTCAGTTCCTGGACCAGCCAGGGGCGGCAGGTGTCGCGCTCCCCCGGGGTCGGCTTGTTGGCGGGCGGGGCACAGTGGACCGGCGCCGTGACCCGCACGCCGTACAGTTCCAGCCCGTCGTCGGCGCTGACGGAGGTGGGCTGCGAGGCGAGCCCCACGTCGTACAGCGCCTGGTAGAGCACGTCTCCGGAGCGGTCGCCGGTGAACATGCGGCCGGTGCGGTTGCCGCCGTGCGCGGCGGGGGCCAGCCCGATGATCGCCAGCCGTGCGCCGGCCGGGCCGAACCCGGGCACCGGCCGCCCCCAGTACGTCCAGTCGGCGAACGCCGCCCGCTTCGTACGGGCCACCTCCTCCCGCCATGCGACGAGCCGGGGACAGGCCCGGCATCCGGCCACGCGCCGGTCGAGCCGGGCGAGGGCGCTGGTGTTGTCCATACGGTCACCGTAAGTCGGGGATGGGTGGGCGGTGGGGGGACGGGGCGGGCTGCGGGGAGGGGCCGGGGTGGCGCGGGTGCCCCGGGTGGGTGCCGGGAAAACGCTTCCGGCTCGGCGGGCCGTGCGCGTTAAGGTCGGGACATGGCTTCCGAGGATGCGGACGAGAACGTGGGCCGTGGGACCGGCGAGGAGACGAGCGGGCCGGGCGGGCCGGGCGAGGCGGGTTCCGCCGCCGGACAGCCGCTCGACCCCAAGGTCGCCGCCGCGGTGGCCGCCGCCGAGGCCGCCGGGCCCGCGAGCGGCGAGACCGTCCGCATCGACAGCTGGATCTGGGCCGTCCGTCTGATCAAGACCCGTTCCCTGGGCTCCGCCGCCTGCCGGGGCGGGCATGTGCACGTGAACGGCGAGCGGGTGAAGCCCGCCTACTCCGTGCGCGTCGGCGACGAGGTACGGCTGCGGCACGAGGGCCGGGAACGGGTCGTGATCGTCAAGCGCCTGATCCGCAAGCGGGTCGGGGCGCCCGTGGCGGTTCAGTGCTACATCGACAATTCCCCTCCGCCGCCGCCCCGCGCGGCCGTCGCCCCCGTCGGCCTGCGCGAGCGGGGCACCGGCCGCCCCACCAAGCGCGACCGCCGCGAACTCGAACGGCTCCGCGCCCTGGCCCTCGGCAGCCCCGGCGGCTTCGCCGGCCCCGCCCCCGGCGGCCGGGGCGGGCCGGATGCCTCGGGCACGGGCGGTCGCAAGGGTCCCGGCGGGACGGGCGGTCGTGGCGGAGGCCGCGGCTCCGGCAGCGGCGGCGAACGCTGACGGCCCCCGCGGCCGACCAGGCCACGTCCCCACTACGGCTACGGGCTACGGCTATGGCCGAGCTCATATGCCATGGACCTGCGATGTCTACGGCTGCCGAGCCACCTGCCGCGTGCCCACGACACCGTCTGAACACAGCGGTGTCACCGGCGGCCCGCCCACCGCAGCAGGGTTCCGTTGTGGGAGCGGCGGGCCCAGGCGATCAGGGCGAGGGGGACGAGCAGGATCAGCGGGGTCGCCGCGTTCTGGCCGTCGAACACGGTGAGCTGCACGACGAACGCTCCCACCATGAGCGCGCCGAGGGCCATCGCCGACAGGGACTGCAAGGCCGGGACCAACAGCGCGACCGCTCCGGCCAGTTCGAGCGCGCCGATGGTGTACATGGCCCCGCTGCCCCAGCCGATCCGGTCGAAGGACTCCACAGCCGTCGGGTGCGCTATGAGCTTGGGCAGGGCGCTCGCGAGACCGTAGAACAGGGCCAGCAGCACCTGCACGGCCCGCAGGGCGACCAGGGCTCCACGCTTCCGGCCCGGGCGGGAGCCGGCGGGGGCCGCGGACGCCGTGGAGCGCGAGCCGGCGGGAGCGGTGATCTGCGGCATGGAGGTCTCCTGGTGAAGCGGTCGTGGTTGCTTTCACCGAGGTAGACCGGCCGGGCGCCCAAAAGTCATCGCTGTGCCGCCCCTTCCGGAGGCGGGGAGTATGGATCGCGCGGAGGCGGGGCCGGCCCAGCCCCGTCACCCCGCCGGCACCGCCCTCACCCACATCCCGTCCGGTGTCAGATAGCTGTCCACCTCCAGCCCCGCCTCCGCCAGTGCCGACTCGAACTGCTCCTTCGTGAGAGGTCTGGCCAGGAACGTCTGGGTCCAGACCGCGTCCGGGAACACGTACTCCGCGTGCACCGAGTTCACCCCGTCCCCGACCGGCTCCGCCGAGGTGATCCGGACGGTGAAGCCGCTCGGGTCGACCCGCTCCCTGGGCACATCGGTGTGGTAATCCGGCCCCTCCCGCTGGATGAGTACGCAGCCGCCCTCCGCCACATGCCGGGCACAGGTGCGCAGCAGGCCCCTGCGCACCTCCTCGTCACCGGCGTGCACCAGGAACGACGCGAGCATCACCACGTCGAACCTCTCGCCCAGGTCGAGGGTTTCGATGGGACCGCATATCGTGCGTGCCCCGCGGACGCGGGCCAGCATGTCGGCGGACTCGTCCACCGCCGTGACCGTGAAGCCGCGCTCCAGCAGGGGGTGGGTCACCCGGCCGACGCCGCTGCCCAGCTCCAGGATGTGCGCCCCGGCCGGCACCGCGGCGGCGATGATGTCCGGCTCGTCCCCCACCGGCAACCGCGCGTACAGCTCGACCGCGCAGCCGTCCGGGGTGATCGCCCCCGGTCCCGTGCCCTCGTATCCCTCACGCGTCTCGATCCTCATGCCCGGACAACGGCCCACGCCCGCACGCCCGTTCCCCTCTTCCCTCAGTTCACTCGTTCGAGTCATTCGGACCGGAACGGGAACTTCGGCGCCCGGTCTGCCCGTGCCCGGCATGCGTGGCGTCCCGGCCGTGTCGGCGGTGCGCCGGCCCGGTCTCACCAGCCGCGCGTCGGCCTCCACCGCCCCACCGTCCCGTCGCCTCGCCGCCCCGTCGCCTCGCCGCCCCACCGCCCCGCCCCTCCCGGCGTTGATGCCTGGCGCGGGCGAAGAGTACGTTGCAAGGAGGAAGTGGTGCTCCGATGCGTACGGGCAGTGAACCGTCGACCGCGCGCAGTGCTCTGCGGGCGCGGTTCTGGCTGAGCGTGTGGGGGCTGAGCTGGGCGGCCTTCGGCACGGCGGCGTTCGCGCTGGCCGGGCGGACGGGCTGGGCGGCGGCGTGCGGGGCGCTGTGGCTGGTGGCCACCGTGGACCTGGCCGTGATCCTGCGGCACCTGCGGCAGGGCCCGCACTACCAGCCGGGGCGTGACATCCCGCCGTACCCGCCTCCGGAGGACGGGCCGCCGTACCCGCGCCCGCCGCGCCACCGCCCTCCGGGCGGAGGGCCCTACCAGGGGCGTCCAGGACCCCGGCATCCATGAGCCGGACCCCGGCATCCATGAGCGGGCCCCCGGCATCATGAGCGGGGCCGTCGCCCATCCGTGAGTGGGGCCGTCGCCCCTCGTCGCCTCTCCGGCCGGACGTGCTCCCGTCCCGCCCGGACGTCACGCGTCGAAGCGCGCCGCCTTCAGGTACCGCGGGTTCGGGTCCAGCGCGGCCGCCAACCGGAAGTGGCGCTTGGCCTGGTCGGGACGGCCCTGGCGTTCGTAGGTGCGGGCGAGGGCGAAGTGCGCGAACGCGTTGTCCGGCTCGCGTTCCAGCACGATGGTGAACTCCAGCTCGGCGGGACGCAGTTGCGCCGCGGCGAAGAAGGCACGCGCGCGCAGCAGCCGGGCCGCCGTGTTCTCGGGGTGCGCGGCGATGACTCCGTCGAGCAGCTTCACCGCGCCCCGCGGGTCCCGCGCGTTGAGCAACTGCTCGGCGGCGCGGAAGTCGATGACATGCGTTTCCGGACTGCGTCCGGTGGGACCGCTGGTCTCGGGCACGGCTGAATCCTTCCCTTGCTCCAGCGGTTCAACGCCCCGGAGCGGCCGGCTATTCCGCGCCGGCGTTCCCCTGCCGGGCCCGGCGGGCGAGGTCCTCCCAGACCTCGGCGACCCGCTTCCGCAGCGCGTCCAGGGGGACGTCGTTGTCGATGACGATGTCCGCGATCTCCCGGCGCTGCTCGCGCGTCGCCTGTGCGGCCATGCGCGCGCGGGCGTCCTCCTCGGTCATCCCGCGCAGCCGCACCAGCCGGTCGAGCTGGGTGGCGGGGCTCGCGTCCACGACGATCACGAGGTCGTAGAGCGGTGCGAGACCGTTCTCGGTGAGCAGGGGCACGTCATGAACCACCACGGCGTCCTCGGGCACGGCGCTCTCCAGTTCGCGGGACCGGTCCCGCACCAGAGGATGCACGATCGAGTTGAGGACGGCGAGCTTCTCGGGGTCGGCGAAGACGAGAGAGCCGAGCCGGGGCCGGTCCAGGCTGCCGTCGGCGGTCAGGATGTCCGGGCCGAAGGCGCCGACCACGGCGGCGAGGCCGGGGGTGCCGGGCGCCACGACCTCGCGGGCGATGCGGTCCGAGTCGATCAGGACGGCCCCGTGTTCCACGAGCAGCCGTGACACCTCGCTCTTGCCGGCGCCGATCCCGCCGGTCAGGCCCACTGTCAGCATGAACGGAAGCCTAGACGGCGCGCCAGGCGGCCGGTACGGCAGGCGGCCGGTACGGCAGGTGCCGGGGACCCGCCTGCGGGTCCCCGGCCGGCGTGGTCACCGCCGCACCCGCCGGGCCCGGCCCGCGGACCGGACGGGGCGGTGCGCGGTCACCCGCCTCAGTTGTCGCCCTCCCGCTCCGCCAGGAACCGCTCGAACTCCCGCCCGATCTCGTCGGCCGACGGGATCTCCACGGGCTCGGCCAGCATGTTGCCCCGGGTCTCGGCGCCCGCCGCCGCGTCGTACTGGTGCTCGAGGCCCTGGACGAGCGCGGTCAGTTCCTCGTCGCCCTCCCGGATCTGCCGGTCGATCTCGGTCTGCGTGCGGTGGGCGTCCGTGCGCAGCGCGTGGGCCACGCCGGGCAGGACCAGGCCGGTGGCGGCCGTGACGGCCTCCAGGACGGTCAGCGCGGCGTCCGGGTACGGGGAGCGGGCGATGTAGTGCGGGACGTGCGCGGCGACGCCCAGGACGTCGTGGCCGGCCTCCATGAGGCGGTACTCGACCAGGGACTCGGCGCTGCCGGGCACCTGCGCCTCGTCGAAGGGGCTGCGGTGGCCGGGAACGAGGTCGGTGCGATTGCCGTGCGGGGTCAGGCCCACCGGGCGGGTGTGCGGGACGCCCATGGGGATGCCGTGGAAGTTCACCGACAGGCGCACGCCGAGCCGTTCCACGATCTGCCGCACCGCCGCCGCGAACCGCTCCCACTCCACGTCCGGTTCGGGGCCGGACAGCAGCAGGAACGGGGCACCGGTGGTGTCCTGGACGAGATGGACCTCGAGGGCCGGGGTCTCGTAGCCGGTCCAGCGGTCCCGCTTGAAGGTCAGCAGGGGCCGGCGGGCCCGGTAGTCCACGAGCCGGTCGTGGTCGAACCTGGCCACGACCTGGTGGGGCAGTGAGTCGAGCAGCCGGTCGACGATCTGGTCGCCGGTCTCACCCGCGTCGATGTATCCGTCGAAGTGGTAGAGCATGACAAGGCCGGCCGACTCCTGGGCGAGCGCCATGTCCACCACGGCGAGGCCCTTCGGCTCCCATGCGTACAAACCCTGCGGATCAAGCACTGTGACCGCTCCTCCTCGTGTTCGTCATGGACAACGCCCCTCGGAACAGCGGAATTCCCGCCACCCGCGCTCATCGGCGATCTCTTGCGGGACACCTTGACGCCTCGTCACCTGGTCCGTACCTTCACCGGCGTCGAGTCCACGGTGACGGTCATCGTTCACGCAGGGGAAGGTATTCCGATGCGCATAGGCATGCCGCTGGCTTCCCTGCTCACCACCGCCCTCGCCACCTCCCTCGCCGCCGGCGGCCTGGCCGTGGCCCTGGGCGGGCCGGCCTCGGCCGCCACCCTCGATGTGACGACCGCCGCCCAGCTGAAGACCGCGCTCGCCGCCGCCCGGCCCGGCGACACGATCCACCTGGCGGACGGCGTCTACACCGGCAACTTCAAGGCCGCCACCCCGGCGACGGCCACCGCCCGCATCACCCTGACCGGCTCCCCGGGCGCCGTGCTGACCGCAGGCGGCGGCTACGGACTGCACCTGAACGGCGCCTCCTACTGGACGGTCAGCGGCCTGACCGTGACCGGCGGCCAGAAGGGCATCATGGTCGACGCGGCCCAGGGCGTCGTGCTGGACGGGGTCACGGTGCACGGCCTGGACATGGAGGGCGTGCACTTCCGCAACTCCAGCACGGACGGCGTGATCGAGAACTCGAGGATCTACGACACCGGGAACGACGGCCGGGGCATGGGCGAGGGCGTGTACGTGGGCACCGCGAACACGCTGTCCGACCGGAGCGACCGCATACGGATCCTGAACAACACGATCGGCCCCGGCGTGGGCGGCGAGAACGTCGACATCAAAGAGGGCACGACCGGCGCGCAGATCATCGGGAACACCTTCGACGGCAGCGGCCTGACCGGCGCGAACTACGACGACTCCTGGGTCGACGTGAAGGGCAACGGCGTCCTCGTCCAGGACAACACCGGCACCGCCACCACCAACGACGGCTACCAGACCCACACCCAGCAGGCCGGCTGGGGCTGCGGCACGGTCTTCAAGGGCAACACGTCGACCCTGACGGGCGCGACCGGCACGACCCGCCTGGCGATCGATGTCACCAACCACAGCACCGCCTGCAAGACCACGGTCTACGGCAGCAACACGGTGACGGGCGGCAACGGGCTGACCAACGTCCCGGTGACCCCCTAGGGACGCGGGGAACCGCGCGACAAGCCACGACGGACCCGCGGCCGAATCGTACCCGCGGCCGGCCGACTCCGCACCGCACCCGCGGCCGGATCCGGACCGCGCCCGCCCGGAGAAAACCCTGAAGGGCCGCACCTCGAAAGGTACGGCCCTTCAGCGACTATCGGTCAAGCCTCAGCGGCAAGCGATCAGCTCTGGCCGCCGGCCAGCTTCTCGCGCAGCGCGGCCAGCGCCTCGTCCGAGGCCAGCGCACCGGAGGTGTCCGCACCCTCGGAGGAGTACGAACCGCCACCCGCGGCCGGAGCCGCACCGGCGGCGTCGCCACCCTCGGCAGCGGCCTGAGCGTCCGCCTCGCGGGACTTGATGACCTGCTGCTGGTGCTGCTCGAAGCGGGACTGCGCCTCGGCGTACTGGCGCTCCCACTCCTCGCGCTGCTTCTCGTAGCCCGGCAGCCAGTCGTTGGTCTCCGGGTCGAAGCCCTCGGGGTAGATGTAGTTGCCCTGGTCGTCGTAGGACGCGGCCATGCCGTACAGGGTCGGGTCGAACTCGACCGCCGTCGGGTCGGCACCGAAGGACTCGTTGGCCTGCTTCAGCGAGAGGCTGATGCGGCGACGCTCGAGGTCGATGTCGATGACCTTGACGAAGATCTCGTCGTTGACCTGGACGACCTGCTCCGGGATCTCCACGTGGCGCTCGGCCAGCTCGGAGATGTGGACCAGACCCTCGATGCCCTCGTCCACGCGGACGAACGCACCGAACGGCACCAGCTTCGTGACCTTGCCGGGCACGACCTGGCCGATCTGGTGGGTGCGGGCGAACTGCTGCCACGGGTCTTCCTGGGTCGCCTTCAGCGACAGGGAGACGCGCTCGCGGTCCATGTCGACGTCGAGGACCTCGACGGTGACCTCCTGGCCGACCTCGACAACCTCGGACGGGTGGTCGATGTGCTTCCAGGACAGCTCGGAGACGTGGACCAGACCGTCGACGCCACCCAGGTCCACGAAGGCACCGAAGTTGACGATCGAGGAGACCACACCGGAGCGGACCTGACCCTTCTGGAGGGTCGTGAGGAACGTCTGGCGGACCTCGGACTGGGTCTGCTCCAGCCAGGCACGGCGGGACAGGACCACGTTGTTGCGGTTCTTGTCCAGCTCGATGATCTTGGCCTCGAGCTCCTTGCCGACGTACGGCTGGAGGTCGCGGACACGGCGCATCTCGACCAGGGAGGCCGGCAGGAAGCCACGGAGGCCGATGTCGAGGATGAGACCACCCTTGACGACCTCGATGACGGTACCGGTGACGATGCCGTCCTCTTCCTTGATCTTCTCGATGGTGCCCCAGGCACGCTCGTACTGGGCGCGCTTCTTCGAGAGGATCAGGCGGCCTTCCTTGTCCTCCTTCTGGAGGACCAGGGCCTCGATCTCGTCGCCGACGGCCACGACCTCGTTCGGGTCGACGTCGTGCTTGATCGAGAGCTCGCGGCTCGGGATGACACCTTCGGTCTTGTAACCGATGTCGAGCAGGACCTCGTCCCGGTCGACCTTCACGATGACGCCGTCGACGATGTCGCCGTCGTTGAAGTACTTGATCGTCTCGTCGATCGCTGCGAGGAATGCTTCCTCGTTACCGATGTCGTTGACCGCTACCTGCGGGGTGGTGGCGGTGGTCTCGGTGCTGCTCGTCATGTGGGAAAGGGCTCCGGTACGGACATTGAAGTCGTAGGTACTGCTTACGCCGGGAGCCCGTTTCGCTCTGCAGAAGCCGGACAGCCAAGGAAGCGCCCCACCATTACTGGTGATGGCGCCTCGACAACCGAGGGGACATACAACAGATGCGAGCGCAGCCTGCTACGTCTGAGGTGCGCAGGCCCGCAGCGCAACTTGTAGCATACGGGGGCAGCCGGACAGGGTCAATGCGAACCCTCCCGCGGGGCCCCTCCGGCAGGCTGGACGGAAGAGTACGACGAGGGAGCCGATCATCCAAGAGCCGGAAGCGTACGACCCTGAGCGGCCCGAAGGGTTCGAGCCGGAGGCCACGCGGCGTGACGCGGACGTCACGGAGAGCACCCGGGCCAACCGGTACTGGTGGGACCGGAACGCGGACGAGTACCAGACCGAGCACGGCACCTTCCTCGGCGACGACCGCTTCGTGTGGGGCCCGGAGGGCCTGGACGAGGTGGAGGCCGGGCTGCTCGGCCCGCTGGAGGAGCTGAAGGGCAAGGACGTCCTGGAGATCGGCGCGGGCGCGGCGCAGTGCGCGCGCTGGCTGGCCGCCCAGGGCGCGCGGCCGGTGGCCCTGGACCTCTCGCACCGCCAGCTCCAGCACGCGCTGCGGATCGGCGGGGCCTTCCCGCTGGTCTGTGCCGACGCCGGCGCGCTGCCCTTCGCGGACGGGTCCTTCGACCTGGCGTGCTCCGCGTACGGGGCGCTGCCGTTCGTGGCCGACCCGCGGCTGGTGCTGCGCGAGGTGCGCCGGGTGCTGCGGCCGGGCGGACGGTTCGCGTTCTCGGTGACGCACCCGATCCGCTGGGCGTTCCCGGACGAGCCGGGCCCCGAGGGCCTGTCGGTGTCCGCGTCCTACTTCGACCGCACGCCCTACGTGGAGCAGGACGGGCAGGGCCGGGCGGTGTACGTGGAGCACCACAGGACGCTCGGCGACCGGGTGCGGGACATCGTGGCGTCCGGGTTCCGGCTGGTGGACCTGGTGGAGCCGGAGTGGCCGGTCTGGAACACCTCGGAGTGGGGCGGCTGGTCGCCCCTGCGCGGACACCTGATCCCGGGCACGGCGATCTTCGTGTGCGAGCGGGACTGAAGCCGTCCGAAAACCGTCCGCGTGCGCCCGCCCGATCACCGCGCGTGATCAGGCGGGCGCACGCGCGCGTGGAGGCCGTTCTCCCGTCGCACGGCCCCCGGCCCTGGTTTCCGGTCGTACGACACTGGGGGCGTGATCCGTTACGACGCTCTGGACGCGCTGCCCGTGCGCTCCGCCCTGCCCGCCCTGACCGACGCCCTGGAGGGTGAGGGGACCGCCGTCCTCGTGGCGCCGCCCGGCACCGGCAAGACGACGCTGGTGCCGCTCGTGCTCGCGGGGCTGGCCGGAGGCGGTCCGGCGCGGCGGGTCGTGGTGGCCGAGCCCCGGCGGATCGCGGCGCGGGCGGCGGCCCGGCGGATGGCGTGGCTGCTGGGCGAGCGGCCCGGGGAGAGCGTCGGCTTCACGGTGCGCGGCGAGCGGGCGGTGGGGCGGCACACGCGCGTGGAGGTCGTGACGACCGGCGTCCTGCTCCAGCGGCTCCAGCGCGACCAGGAGCTGGCCGGGGTGGACGTGGTCGTCCTGGACGAGTGCCACGAGCGGCATCTGGACGCCGACACGGCGGCCGCGTTCCTGTGGGACGTGCGGCAGGCGCTGCGGCCGGAGCTGCGGCTGGTGGCGGCGTCGGCGACCACGGACGCCGCGGGGTGGGCGCGGCTGCTCGGCGGGGCGCCGGTGGTGGAGGCGGCGGGCGTGGCGCATCCGGTGGAGGTGGTGTGGGCGCCGCCGGCCCGTCCGGTGCGGCCGCCGCACGGGATGCGGGTGGATCCGGCGCTGCTGGCGCATGTGGCGTCGGTGGTGCGGCGGGCGCTGGCCGAGCGGGACGGGGACGTGCTGTGCTTCCTGCCCGGCGTGGGCGAGATCGCGCGGGTGGCGGGGCTGCTCGGGGAGCTCGGCGCGGTGGAGGTGCTCCAGGTGCACGGGCGGGCGCCGGCGGCGGTGCAGGACGCGGTGCTGTCGGCCGGGGAGCGGCGCCGGGTGGTGCTGGCGACGTCCGTGGCCGAGTCGTCGCTGACGGTGCCCGGGGTGCGGGTGGTGGTCGACTCGGGGCTGGCCCGGGAGCCGCGGGTGGATCACGCGCGCGGGCTGAGCGGGCTGACCACCGTGCGGGCGTCGCGGGCGGCCGGGCGGCAGCGGGCGGGCCGGGCCGGGCGTGAGGCGCCGGGGGTGGTGTACCGGTGCTGGGCGCAGGCCGAGGACGGCCGTCTGCCGGCTTTTCCGGCGCCGGAGATCAAGGTGGCCGATCTGACCTCGTTCGCCCTTCAGGCGGCCTGCTGGGGCGATCCGGACGCCTCCGGGCTGGCATTGCTGGATCCGCCGCCGGGCGGGGCGATGGCGGCGGCGCGCTCCGCGCTCACGGCGGTCGGAGCGGTGGACGGCGCCGGGCGGGCCACGGAGGCCGGCGCGCGGCTGGCCCGGCTGGGGGTGCACCCCCGGCTGGGACGGGCGCTGCTGGACACGGGCGGGGACGGGGCGCCGGTGGTCGCGCTGCTCTCGGAGGAGGTGCCGCGGGAGTACGGCGACGATCTGGCGGGCGCCCTGCGGCGGGCCCGGGCGGGCGGTGACGCGTACGGCGCGCGGTGGGCCGCGGAGGTACGGCGGCTGCGCGCCGTCTCTGCCGGTTCCGCCGGTTCCGCCGGTTCCGCCGGGGAGCCCGCGCGGGACGGGGCCGTCCGGGTCGGTCCGGGCAGCGGCGACGACCGGCTCGCCGGGCTGGTCGCCGCCCTCGCCTTCCCCGAGCGGGTGGCCAGGCTCGACGGGGGGTCGTACCTCATGGCGTCCGGGACCCGGGTCGAGTTGGCCGAGGGGTCGGAGCTGCGCGGGGCTCCCTGGATCGTCGTGGCCGTCGCCGGCCGGCCCGCGGGAACGGGGCACGCGCGCGTGCGGCTCGGCGCGGCGGTGGACGAGGACGTGGCGCGGGCCGCCGCCGGGGCCCTGCTCGGTGAGCGGGACGAGGTGTGCTGGGCCGGCGGGGACGTGGTGGCCCGGCACGTCGAGCGGCTGGGGGCGATCGAACTGGCCGTGCGCCCCCTGAAGGACGCCGGTCCCGCCCTGATGCGCGCCGCCCTGCTCGAGGGGCTCCGGGAGGAGGGGCTCGGGCTGCTGCGCTGGTCGCCGGAGGCGCGGGGGCTGCGGCAGCGGCTGGCGTTCCTGCGGGCGCGGCTCGGGGAGCCCTGGCCGGACGTGTCGGACGACGCGCTCCACGCGCGCGTGGACGAGTGGCTGGAGCCGGAGCTGGGCCGGGCCCGGCGGCGGGCCGATCTCGCCCGGATCGACGCGGGGCAGGCGCTGGCCCGGCTGCTGCCGTGGGCGAGCGGGGAGGCGGCCCGGCTGGAGGAGCTGGCGCCCGAGCGGATCACCGTGCCGAGCGGGTCCCGGATCCGGATCGACTACCGGGACCCGGAACGGCCGGTGCTCGCCGTGAAGCTCCAGGAGCTGTTCGGGCTGCGGGAGACGCCGGCCGTGGCGGGTGTGCCGCTGCTCGTGCATCTGCTCTCCCCCGCCGGGCGGCCCGCCGCCGTCACGGCCGACCTGGCCTCCTTCTGGGAGGACGGTTACCGGGCCGTACGGGCGGAGCTGCGCGGCCGGTACCCCAAGCACCCCTGGCCCGAGGACCCGGCGTCCGCTGAGCCCACCCGGCACACCAACGCGCGGCTCAGGCGCTGACCGGTGCGGGCTTTGGGGATGGCGGCTGACGGTACATCAGGCCCGGCGCCGTGGCGACGCACGGACGAGGGCGCCCTTCCCGGGCAGCGGGAAGGGCGCCCTCGTGTCGCGGGGCCTCAGGAGGAGGCGGAGGGGTTCGGGGCGGGGCTGCCCGAGGAGGTGGACGGGACCGGGAAGGGGATGGCCGGGGCGGCGGCTTCGACCTTCAGCTCCACCGTGAGCGTCGCGCCGCCCGTGGTGGTGATGCGGAGCAGGAAGGTGCCGGTGGTGTCGTCGGCGTACAGCTTGGGCAGCGTCAGCAGGCCCTTCGCGTCCGTCTGGAGGCTGGTGAGGGCGCGTACGGGCTTGCCGGCGGCGTCCTTGAAGTAGGGGCCCTTGGTGTTCGCCGTGGCGTCGGTGGCGGACGCGACGAGCGTGGCGGTGGCCGCGACCTTGTCCGCGTCGGCGCCCCGGTACGTCGCCTTCACCTGCACCTGCTGGGCGAACTCGCCGCCCGCGGCGCAGACCAGCGGGGTGTCGCTGGTGCGGGCCAGGGTGTCGGCGGCGCGCGGGGTCACGGTCGCCGTGTAGTCGACGCCCTTGACCCGGCGGCCCACGACGGCGGCGGTGACCTTGAAGTCGCCGGTCTTCTCGCCGGCCCGGAGCGGCGGGGCGAGCGCGACGCCCTTGGCGTCGGTGGCGACCGTCGCGACGGTCTCGCCGTTGGGGAAGGTGGCGTCGGTGTCACCGCTGAGGGTGAACCGGATCCTGACCTTGGCGACGGACTTGCCGACCTTGGTCTCGGCGCGCACGGCGACCTGCTCGGTGAAGGCGTCGCCGGCCATGGCGGTGAGCTTCCCGGTGCCCAGGCCCTGGAGGTGGTCCACGAGGTCGGTGGGCGTCTCCGGAGGCGTCGGCGGGACCGGCGGCTTCGGATCGGGGTCGGGGGCGGGAGGCGTGGGCTTGGGGGCGGGTGGCTTGGGGACGGGCGTCTCGTCGCCGGGCTTGTGCGGCTTCGGGGCCGGCTCGGTCGTCGGCGGCTGGGTGGGCCGCGGGGACGGGACGGGGGTGTCCTCGTCGCTGCGGTGCTCCGGGACGCCGCCGGTGCCGTCGGGGACGGTGTGGGTGCCCTTGCGGTAGTACTCCATCCAGTTCAGGACCAGGTTCAGGTAGTCCTGGGAGTTGTTGTAGCTGAGGATCGCGCTGTGCAGGTCGGCCTCGCGGGACAGGTCCCAGTCGTTGCGGCACAGGTAGTGGCCCGCGGCGAGCGCGGCGTCGTAGATGTTGTTCGGGTCCTTCTTGCCGTCGCCGTTGCCGTCGCGGCCGGCCCAGGCCCAGGTGGACGGGATGAACTGCATGGGCCCGACGGCCTGGTCGTAGCTGCTGTTGCCGTCGTACGCGCCGCCGTCGGTGTCCGGTATGAGCGCGAAGCCGTTGCCGTCGAGCTGCGGTCCCAGGATCCGGCGCAGGGTGGTGCCGTCGGCGTCGACCTGTCCGCCGCGTGCCTGCCCGGACTCCACGTTGCCGATGGCGGCCAGCAGTTGCCAGGGCATGTTGCAGCCGGGCTTGGTGGTGCGCAGTTCGGCGGCGGCCTTCTTGTAGGCGTCGAGGACCGTCGCCGGGATGCCCGCGTCCCCCTCGCCCCGGGAGACGGGCGTCCCGATGGGCGACGTGGGACCGGGCTCAGGGCTTTTCAGCGGCGGAAGGTCCGTGTAGTAGGGCGAGTTGCCGGTGGCGTTGCCGCCGACGTCGCCGCCGTCCGGCGCGGAGGTCGTGGCACCGGCCGTCGCCGGTCTGTTGTCCTCGCCGGCCGCTCCCGGAGCCTGGGACGCGGAGAGCGCCGCGACCGCCGCCGCGGCCACGGCGGTGCTCGCCGCTCCCTTGCGCAGTCGCCTGCCGAAATGCGCCGCCATAGAGTGAACCCCTCCCATGGACGCCCGCGCGTCCGTCTCCGTCGCTGCCTGCCTCGCTCTGGTGTGACGGTTGACCCGGTGCTCTGGTTGCCCCTGTTCGATCCGAGCGCCCTGTGTCGCCGTACGCCCGGCAAGGGGGCCGAAGTGACCCTACGACAACTTGCTGTGAAGCGGCACGGGTTGATGCCCTAAGTTCACCGGCCGGACACCCTCGGTCCCCGCGCGAGGGTGTCCCGCATACTGGCCGGATCCGGACACCGGCCCTCCGGCGCGGCCCGTCCTACGCCCAGGAGGATCCGTTGCCGTTCACCCTCAGCCACGCGGCGGCCGTGCTGCCCGCGGTCCGCCGGGACGGGACCGGGCGGGGCCGCCTGGTGCCCGCGGTGCTCGTCGCGGGCTCCTGTGCACCCGACGTGCCCTACTACGCGGCCGATGTGCTGCCGGGCGGCATGGAGTCCGGCGCGGTCACGCACGCGTTCACCGGCGTCGTCACGGTCGATGTGTTCCTCGCCTGGACGCTCGCGGGGGTGTGGCTGCTGGTCCGGGAACCGTCGCTCGCGCTGCTGCCGCGGGCGTGGCAGGGACGGCCCGCGGCCCTGCTGCGCTGCGGGGCGCCCCGCGCGCGCGTGCGGGCCGTCTCGGTGGGCCGGTGGTACGCCTCGGCGGTGCTCGGCGCGCTGACCCATGTGGTGTGGGACGCGTTCACCCATCACGACCGGTGGGGGACGCGGCTGATTCCGGCCGTCGGACGCGACCGTCCGGCGGGCGTGCCGCTGTACACCTGGCTGCAGTACGGATCGTCGGCGGCGGGCGCCGCGCTGATCGCGGTGTTCGTGGTCCGGGCGCTGCGACGGCTGCCCGGCGGGATGCCCGTGGGGGTGCCGGTGCTGTCCGTACGGGACCGGTGGTGGGCGCTCGCGGTGATCGGGGGCTGCGCGCTGGCGGGGGCGGCGCAGCGGACGGCGCACTGGCGGGAAGGGGGCGGCGGTACGGGGGCGCGGCCGTGGGAGCTGGTGCCCACCCTGTGCTTCGGGGTGGGCGCCGGGGTGCTGCCGGGGCTGCTGGTGTACGCCGTGGGGGTCAGGGTCTGGCGTCCGGCCGTGGCTCACGGGGGTCGCGGGGGTCATGGGGGTCACGGTGGGGTGGTCGGTGCGGAGCGGGGGCGGCCGGCCGCTCGGTGAGGGACGCCACGAAGACCGTGAGTTTGGGGCGGCGGCGTGCTCTCGGGATCCGGGCGAGGGCGAGGGCGAGACAGCCGCGGGCCAGATCGGTCCACTGACGCCAGTCGGGGATGCGGGCCGGGCGGGCGGCGAGCCCACGGCCGAGGCCTCTGGTGACGCCGCGGACGGTCGTGGCCAGGCCGGCCGGGATGCGGGCGGTGCTTGCGCCGGCCGCGAGGGCCGGGACCGGCGCGGCGGGCACGGCCTGCGCCGAGGCGACACCCGCCCAGGCCCCGGCGACTGCCTCGGGCGTCCGGCGGTGAAGCATGCGTATACCCATGCCCGCAGTGTTGCGGCTGCGGGGGGTGGGGGGCGTTCTGACGGGGGCCACGAGAGTGACGGGCCCTCCGGGGTTCGGCCGGGAGGTGGGGTGGGGGTGGGGTGGGGGTGGGGGCCGATGAGGGTGTGGGTGCGGGGGTGGTCGGGGTTCGGGGAGCGGGCCGGGCGCCGGGACCGTTCCGGGGTTGGGCGCGTTCTGGAGCGCGGGGAGCGGTTCGGGGTGCGGTGGGCCCGGCACCGCCGGGCTGCCCCGTGGGGGTTGATCGCCGTCGCGGCGGAGCGAGGGGCCGGAGGAAGCAAGGGAGCGGTGACGGGGTCACCCGGTGTGGCGGTGGTCGTCGTTGTGGCTGCGGTCGTCGTTGTGGCTGCGGTCGTCGTTGTGGCGGCGGCAGACACTCGTATCGGGCAGACGCCCGTGCGGCGGGTGGTCGTCCCTGGGCGGCGGCAGTCGTCTGTGCCGGGCAGACACCCGACCGGCGGCAGGCACCGGTGGCCGGGCAGACACCCGACCGGCGGCAGGCACCGGTGGCCGGGCAGACACCCGACCGGCGGCAGGCACCGGTGGCCGGGCAGACACCCGACGGGCGGCAGCGCCCGACCAACGACAGACACCCGTGACCGGTGAGACACCCGACCGACGGCAGCGCCCGACCAACGACAGGCGCCGTGGCCGGGCAGACACCCCGCCAGACGGCCGGGCCGTACCGCGCAGACGCCCGTGCGGCGGTGGTCGCCGGCGAGGGGCCTCGCCCGTGCGACGGCGGCCGTCCCCGGGGCGGCGAGGCGTCCCCGGGGTGGCGGGGCGTCCCCGGGGTAGCGGGGCGTCCCCGGGGCCGCGGGAGGGCCGGCCCGGGAGCGGAGCGCAGGGGCCTTGCTCCGCCCGGGCCGGTCTCCCGCCGTCCGGTGGGCGTCAGTGGGCCGCTGATTCCCAGTCCGGGCCGACGCCGACCGAGACGTCCAGGGGGGCCCTCAGGTGGACGGCGCCGGCCATCTCCCGGCGGACGAGTGCCTCCGTGGCCGCCCGCTCGCCGGGGGCGATCTCCAGGACGATTTCGTCGTGGACCTGGAGCAGCATCCGGGACTTCAGGTCCGCCGCCCGCAGCGCGCTGTCCACCTTCAGCATGGCGATCTTCACGATGTCCGCCGCCGTGCCCTGGATGGGCGCGTTCAGGGCCATCCGCTCCGCGGCCTCCCGGCGCTGGCGGTTGTCGCTGTTGAGGTCGGGCAGGTAGCGGCGGCGGCCGAAGAGCGTCGCCGTGTAGCCCGTGGCGCGCGCCTCGTCGACCGCCCGGCGCAGATAGTCCCGGACCCCGCCGAAGCGTTCGAAGTAGGCGTCCATCAGGGCCCGGGCCTCGCCCGCGTCGATGTTCAGCTGCTGGGAGAGGCCGAACGCGGACAGGCCGTAGGCGAGGCCGTACGACATCGCCTTGATCTTGCGGCGCATCTCCGCGTCCACCGCCTGGGGCTCGACCCCGAACACCTGGGACGCGGCGGTGGTGTGCAGGTCCTCACCCGAGGTGAACGCCTGGATCAGGCCCTCGTCCTCGGACAGGTGGGCCATCACCCGCAGCTCGATCTGGCTGTAGTCCGCCGTCATCAGCGACTCGAAGCCCTCGCCGACCACGAAGCCCCGGCGGATCGCCCGGCCCTCGTCGGTGCGCACGGGGATGTTCTGCAGGTTCGGGTCCGTGGAGGACAGGCGTCCGGTCGCGGCCACGGTCTGGTTGAACGTGGTGTGGATACGGCCGTCGCCCGCGATGGTCTTGATCAGGCCCTCGACCGTCACCCGGAGCTTCGCCTGCTCACGGTGGCGGAGCATGATCACGGGCAGTTCGTTGTCGGTCTGGCCGGCGAGCCAGGCCAGGGCGTCGGCGTCGGTCGTGTAGCCGGTCTTGGTCTTCTTCGTCTTCGGCAGCGCCAGCTCACCGAAGAGGACCTCCTGGAGCTGCTTGGGGGAGCCCAGGTTGAACTCGCGGCCGGCCGCGGCGTGCGCCTCCTTCACGGCCTGCTGCACCGCACCCGCGAACATCTGCTCCATCGCTTCCAGGTGCGCCCGGTCGGCCGCGATGCCGTGCCGCTCCATGCGGGCGAGCAGCGCGGAGGTGGGCAGCTCCATGTCCCGCAGCAGGTCCGCCGCGCCGACCTCCGCCAGGCGGCCCTCGAACGCCTCGCCCAGGTCCAGCACCGCACGGGCCTGGACCATCAGCGCCTCCGCCTCGGCCCCCTCGTCCGCCCCGAAGGCCAGCTGGCCGTCGGCAGCGGCGGCGGGGGTCAGCTCGCGGTGCAGGTACTCCAGGGACAGCGCGTCCAGGTCGAAGGAGCGGCGGCCGGGCTTGACCAGGTACGCGGCGAGCGCGGTGTCCATGCCGACGCCCTCGATGCGCCAGCCGTGCTCGGCGAAGACCCGCATGGCGCCCTTGGCGTCGTGGAACACCTTGGGCCGGCCGGCGTCGGCCAGCCAGGCGGCGAACGCGTTCTCGTCGGCCTCGTCCAGCTCGGACGGGTCGAACCAGGCCGCCGCTCCCCCGGCCGCGGCGAGCGCGACCTCGGCGACCGAGCCGGCGCCCAGGGCCCAGGTGCCGACGGTGGCGACGCCCAGCGGTCCGGCGCCGTGCTCGGCGAGCCAGGGGGCCAGCTCGCCGGTGCGCAGGATCCTGCCGTCGATCTCGACGCCGTCGGTGGTGACCGGGGCGGTCTCGGTCTCCTCCGTGCCGGGGTCGACGGCGAAGAGGCGCTCGCGCAGGGACGGGTTGCGGATCTCCAGGGTGTCCAGGACCATCGCCACGGCCTTGCGGTCGTACGGGGCCCGCTCCAGGTCGGCGACCGCCTTGGGCAGCTCGACCTGGCGCTCCAGTTCGGTCAGGACGCGGTTGAGCCTGACGGACTCCAGGTGGTCCCGGAGGTTCTGGCCCGCCTTGCCCTTGACCTCGTCGACGCGCTCGACCAGCTCGGCGAAGGAGCCGAACTGGTTGATCCACTTCGCGGCGGTCTTCTCGCCGACGCCGGGGATGCCGGGGAGGTTGTCGGACGGGTCGCCGCGCAGGGCCGCGAAGTCGGGGTACTGGGCGGGCGTCAAGCCGTACTTCTCGAAAACCTTCTCCGGGGTGAACCGGGTCAGCTCCGAGACGCCCTTCGTGGGGTACAGCACCGTGATGTTCTCGGTGATCAGCTGGAAGGAGTCGCGGTCGCCGGTGACGATCAGCACCTCGAAGCCCGCGGCCTCGGCCTGGGTGGCGAGGGTGGCGATGACGTCGTCCGCCTCGTACCCCTCGACGGCGAAGCGCGGGGCGTGCATGGCGTCGAGCAGCTCGCCGATCAGCTCGACCTGGCCCTTGAACTCGTCCGGGGTCTTGGAGCGGTTCGCCTTGTACTCGGTGAACCGCTCGGAGCGCCAGGTCTTGCGGGAGACGTCGAAGGCGACCGCGAAGTGCGTGGGCGCCTCGTCACGCAGGGTGTTGGCCAGCATCGACGCGAAGCCGTAGATCGCGTTCGTCGGCTGGCCGGTCGCGGTCGTGAAGTTCTCCGCGGGCAGCGCGAAGAACGCGCGGTAGGCCAGCGAGTGCCCGTCCATGAGCATCAGCCGGGGACGGGGACCGCCGGAGGTCTTGTCGGTCTGCTTCGGTGCTGTCTCTGCCACGCCACCGATCCTGCCACGAGCCACTGACAACCCGGACCGCCCGCCCGCGCCGGATGTGACACCGGCCACGGCCGCACGGCGCGCCCGCCTCCGTGCCTCCCGTCGGGAAAGGGCAGGCCCAGTCCCGACGCGAGCCGGCCGGCTCCGCCCCGGAAGGGGACGGCGGTTCTCCGGCGGCCGGGACAGGGACCCCCGCGCGTCTCGCTCGCCCCGGGGAGTGGTTGGGCCCTTCCCCCGGTCGGGAGGGGGACCGGTCGCACGCCTTCTTCCCGCCGTGCCAGGAAAGCGCGCAGCCGATCACCGGCCCGAGGAAAAGACGCACGCGGCCGGCCCGTCCGCCCGCCCCTCGGTAAAGAGCGGTGAAAGACACACCCCGCCGCGGGCAAGGGGTCCGGGGTTCACGCGCCCGACCGGTATCGGTGTCAGTGCCCCGTGGGAGGATCGGCAGCGGTACTTCTCACACGCAGTCGAAGGGGAGCGCGCGATGGCGACGAAGCCGCCCAAGGGTGATCCGGTCCAGGACGCGCCGCAGGTCGCAGAGCCGAAGCACGCGGCGGCGGGGCTGCCGGCCATCCGGCACACGCTGAGCGTCGCCCAGCGGCAGATGGGAGTGAGGCGCACCGCGCTCACGCTGCTGCGCGTGAACCAGAAGGACGGCTTCGACTGCCCGGGCTGCGCCTGGCCCGAGCCGGACCACCGGCACACGGCCGAGTTCTGCGAGAACGGCGCCAAGGCGGTCGCCGAGGAGGCCACCCTGCGCCGGGTCACGCCGGAGTTCTTCGCCGCGCACTCCGTCACCGACCTGTCCGCCCGCAGCGGTTACTGGCTGGGCCAGCAGGGCCGGCTCACCCACCCCGTGTACCTCCCCGAGGGCGGCACGCACTACGAACCGGTGTCCTGGGAGCGGGCCTTCGACATCATCGCCGAGGAGATCGCCGCCCTCGGCTCCCCGGACGAGGCCGTCTTCTACACCTCGGGCCGCACCAGCAACGAGGCCGCGTTCCTGTACCAGCTCTTCGCGCGGGAGCTGGGCACGAACAACCTGCCGGACTGCTCGAACATGTGCCACGAGTCGTCCGGGTCGGCGCTCGGCGAGACGATCGGCATCGGCAAGGGCAGCGTCCTGCTGGAGGACCTGTACCAAGCGGATCTGATCATCGTCGCGGGCCAGAACCCGGGCACGAACCATCCCCGGATGCTCTCCGCGCTGGAGAAGGCCAAGGGGAACGGCGCGAAGATCATCAGCGTCAATCCGCTGCCCGAGGCGGGCCTGGAGCGCTTCAAGAACCCGCAGACCCCGCAGGGCATGCTCCGGGGCGCCGCCCTCACCGACCTGTTCCTGCAGATCCGCATCGGCGGCGACCAGGCCCTCTTCCGGCTCCTGAACAAGCTGATCCTGGAGACGAAGGGCGCGGTCGACGAGGAGTTCGTCCGCGAGCACACCCACGGCTTCGAGGAGTTCGCGGCGGCCGCGCGCGCCGCCGACTGGGACGAGACGCTGGCCGCGACCGGCCTCACGCGCGCGGAGATCGAACAAGCCCTCGGCATGGTTTTGGCCTCCGAGCGGACGATCGTGTGCTGGGCCATGGGTCTCACCCAGCACAAGCACTCCGTGCCGACCATCCGGGAAGTGGTCAACTTCCTGCTGCTGCGCGGCAACATCGGCCGCCCGGGGGCGGGCGTGTGCCCGGTGCGCGGGCACAGCAACGTGCAGGGCGACCGCACCATGGGCATCTTCGAGCGGCCCGCCCCGGCCTTCCTGGACGCCCTGGAGCGGGAGTTCGGGTTCGCGCCCCCGCGTGAGCACGGCTTCGACGTGGTACGGGCCATCCGCGCGCTGCGCGACGGCGAGGCGAAGGTCTTCTTCGCCATGGGCGGCAACTTCGTGTCCGCCTCGCCCGACACCGAGGTCACCGAGGCGGCGATGCGCCGGGCGCGGCTGACGGTGCACGTGTCGACCAAGCTGAACCGCTCGCACGTGGTCACGGGAGCGCGGGCGCTGATCCTGCCCACCCTGGGCCGCACCGAGCGCGATGTGCGGGCCGCCGGCGAGCAGTTCGTGACGGTCGAGGACTCCATGGGCATGGTGCACGCCTCGCGCGGGCGTCTGGCCCCCGCGAGCCCGCACCTGCGCTCCGAACCGGCCATCGTGTGCGGCCTGGCCCGCCGGGTGCTGGGCGAGCGCAGTGTCGTGCCGTGGGAGGAGTTCGCCGAGGACTACGGAGCGATCCGGGACCGCATCGCGCGCGTGATCCCCGGTTTCGAGGACTTCAACGCGCGCGTGGCCCGGCCCGGCGGTTTCGCGCTGCCGCACGCGCCGCGCGACGAACGGCGTTTCCCGACCGCCACGGGCAAGGCCAACTTCACCGCGGCGCCGGTGGAGTACCCGGCGCTGCCCGAGGGCCGGCTGCTGCTGCAGACCCTGCGCTCGCACGACCAGTACAACACCACGATCTACGGGCTGGACGACCGCTACCGGGGCATCACGGGCGGCCGCCGGGTGGTGCTGGTGCACCCCGAGGACGCGCGGACGCTCGGGTTCGCCGAAGGGTCGTACGTCGACCTGGTGAGCGAGTGGCAGGACGGGGTGGAGCGGCGGGCGCCCGGCTTCAGGGTCGTTCCGTATCCGACGGCCCGGGGCTGCGCGGCGGCGTACTACCCCGAGACGAACGTGCTGGTGCCACTGGACGCGACCGCCGACACCAGCAACACACCGGCCAGCAAGTCCGTCGTCGTACGCCTCGAGACCCACACCGGGGACGCGGGCGGCCGTCTGGAACAATCGGCGGCCGAGTGAGCGTTTGCTCAGCGAACAGAGTGGTGAACGACGGACGGAGCCGGGCCCCATGGGCGAGCAGCAGCAAGTGAAGTTCCCGCAGCAGGTCGTCGACGAGTACGCCGCCCTCGGCGTGGACCTGCCCGCCCTGTTCTCCGCCGGGCACCTGGGCACGCGCATGGGCGTGCAGATCCTGGAGGCCTCGGCGGACCGGGTGGTCGGCACCATGCCGGTGGAGGGCAACACCCAGCCGTACGGCCTGCTGCACGGGGGCGCCTCCGCGGTGCTGGCGGAGACGCTGGGCTCGGTCGGCTCCATGCTGCACGGCGGTGTCTCGAAGATCGCGGTCGGTGTGGACCTCAACTGCACCCACCACCGCGGGGTCCGCTCGGGCCTGGTGACGGGCGTGGCCACGCCGGTGCACCGGGGCCGGTCGACGGCGACGTACGAGATCGTGATCAGTGACGAGCAGGGCCGCCGGGTCTGCTCGGCCCGCCTGACCTGCCTGCTCCGCGACGCCCGTCCGGGCGACGACACCCCCGCCCGGCCCACCGCGGACTGACCCCGCCCCAGGGCGCCCAGGCGGGGCCCGGCGCCGGCCGGCCCCGCCTCTCAGGTCCGCGAAGACGCCGCGGGCGCCTTCGCCGTCCGTCATGGTGACGCCTGTGACCCCCGTGACGCAGCCGTACGCGGGATAGTCACTGACCACGGAATCCCCAATTCCTTTCTGCCGCGCCGCACGCCGTGAAACGCAAAAAGCCCCCAGGAATGCCACCCTCCTTTTTCCGGGCGTAACTCCGCGTCATCCGCGGGCAATGCGGACGCAGATCTTCATTGCACCGCCGGCGCCGCGCATCAAGCCATGTCATAACGAGAGAGTCACAGCCTCGTTCGGAGTACTCCTCCTTTTCCCCGCCCGCCCTTAGAGTCACCGCCACCGCGCATTCGATGTGTCAATTCCGCGCGGCGCGCGACTCTGCCGCGTCCATCGGGAGGCGGTTGTTCCTGGGGAAAGGAATGATCGTGCGTCATCATTCACTTATCGCCGTCACCGCCGCACTGGCAGCGGGCACGCTCACCCTCACCGCCTGCGGCTCCCGTGACAGCGGCAACAAGGATTCCCACTCCGGCCGGGACGGCGGCAGCACCGTCGTGATCGGCGTCGACGCCCCCTTGACCGGCGACCTGTCCGCCATGGGCCTCGGCATCAAGAACTCCGTGGACCTCGCCGTCAGGAATGCCAACAAGCGGAACACCGTCGAGGGCATCACCTTCAGGACGGAGGCGCTGGACGATCAGGCACAGCCCTCCGCCGGCCAGCAGAACGCCTCGAAGTTCGTCTCCGAACAGGAAGTCCTCGGCGTCGTCGGCCCCCTCAACAGCTCGGTCGCCGAGTCCATGCAGAAGGTCCTGGACGACGCCCACCTGGTCCAGGTCTCCCCCGCGAACACCGGCCCCTCCCTGACCCAGGGCCCGAACTGGCGGACCAAGAAGGTCCGCCAGTACCGGGCCTACTTCCGCACCGCGACCACGGACGCCGTCCAGGGCCCGTTCGCCGCCCAGTACGTCGTCACCACCGCCAAGAAGACCAAGGTCTTCGTCATCGACGACAAGAAGACCTACGGCGCCGGCCTCACCGCCACCTTCACCGAGGAGTTCAAGAAACTCGGCGGCACCGTGGTCGGCACCGAGCACATCAACCCCGACACCAAGGACTTCTCCGCGATCGCCACCAAGGTGAGGAACTCGGGCGCCGAAGTCGTCTACTTCGGCGGCGAATACCCGCAGGCCGGCCCGCTCAGCAAGCAGATGAAGGCCGCCGGCGCCAAGATCCCCCTCGTCGGCGGCGACGGCGTCAAGGACGACACCTACATGAAACTGGCCGGTCCCGAGAGCACCGGGGACCTCACCACCTCCGTCGGCGCCCCGGTCGAGGACCTGCCCTCCGCCAGGCAGTTCGTCGCCGACTACCGGGCCGCCGGCTACCCGGAGGCCTACTCCGCCTACGGCGGCTACGCCTACGACTCCGCCTGGGCGATCATCGAGGCCGTCAAGAAGGTCGCCGAGGCCCACGGCGGCAAGCTCCCCGCCGACGCCCGCGCGAAGGTCACCGAGGCCATGCGGAACGTGTCCTTCGACGGTGTGACCGGCAAGGTCTCCTTCGACGAGTACGGCGACGCCACCAACAAGCAGTTGACCGTGTACGCCGTGCGGAACGGCGCCTGGGTCCCCGTCAAGTCCGGTACCTACACCGGCTGACCGCCGCGCCCGGACCACTCGCGAGCCGCGCGGGGCGCCGGCCACCGGCGCCGCACCCGGACCCGCACCCCCGCACCCCCGCACCCCCGCACCCCCGCACCCCCGCACCCCCGCACCCGGCCACATCCCCGCACTTTCCGGACGCTCGGAGGACATGCGGTGAACGAACTGCCGCAGCAGCTGGTCAACGGCCTGCTCCTGGGAGCCATGTACGGGCTCGTCGCCATCGGCTACACCATGGTCTACGGCATCGTGCAGCTCATCAACTTCGCCCACGGCGAGATCTTCATGACGGGAGCCTTCGGCGCCCTCACCGTCTGGCTCTGGCTGCCCGGCGGCACCACCATGTGGCTCGCCCTGCCCCTGATGATCACAGGCGCCGTCATCGTCGCGGTCGCCATCGCCGTCGGGGCGGAACGATTCGCCTACCGGCCGCTCCGCAACGCCCCCCGCCTCGCCCCCCTCATCACCGCCATCGGCCTCTCCCTCGCGCTCCAGCAAGCGGTGTGGGCCTGGTATCCCGAGGCGAAATCCGCGCGCACCTTCCCGCAGATCTCCGGCGGCCCGTTCGAGATCGGCGACGTCACGCTCCAGACCGGCGACCTCTTCCTCGTCGCGGCGGCCCCCCTCTCCATGGCCGTCCTCGGCTGGTTCGTCCTCAGGACCCGCACCGGCCGCGGCATGCAGGCCACCGCCCAGGACCCGGACACCGCCCGGCTGATGGGCATCGACACCGACCGCATCATCGTGATCGCGTTCGCGCTCGGCGCCGCGTTCGCCGCGGTCGGCGCCGTCGCCTACGGCCTGAAATACGGCGAGATCAACTTCCGGATGGGCTTCATCCTCGGCCTCAAGGCGTTCACCGCAGCCGTCCTCGGCGGCATCGGGAACATCTACGGAGCCATGATCGGCGGGGTGGTCCTCGGCGCCGCCGAGACCCTGGCCACCGCCTACATCGCCGAGATCCCCGGCATGAGCAGGTTCGGCAGCCAGTCCTGGGCCGACGTCTGGGCCTTCGTACTCCTCATCCTCGTACTGCTGCTCAGGCCCCAGGGCCTGCTCGGCGAGCGCGTCGCGGACAGGGCGTGAGACCGATGACCACACCGACCACCGCACCCGGCACCCCCGGCCCGCGGGAGGCCCTCACCCCCGCCCGCCTGCTGCCCCTCCCGGAGCGGGCCGCCCGCGCCCTCGCCCTCGGCGGCAGCGCGCTCACGGCCCTGTCCACCTTCCTCGCCTGGACCTGGACCGCCGACTTCCCCGGTGACCTCACCGTCTACGGCTACCCCGGCGGCCTCCAGGTTCCCGTCCTCGCCGGCGCGCTCCTCGCCACCCTCCTCGCCCTCGCCTCCTACGGCGTCAAGGGCCTGCGCTGGCTGGTGCCCGCCGGAGCGGACCCGGCCCTGCGGCTCGCCGCCCTGGCCGCCTTCGCCACCAGCTGGTACACGCTCCTCGCCATCAGCGCCGACCTCGGCGGACTCGTCAACCTGGAACCCGGCGGCTTCCTCGCGGCCACGGCCGCCCTCGCCGCCCTCACCGGCGCCCTCGCCCTCCCCTTCCGGCGCCCCGACCCCGACCCCGCCGACGACCCCGACGCCACCGGCCGCGCGACGACCAGGCACCGCCTCGCACACGCCTGGGCGACCACCCGGGCCCTCTTCGCCGCCGGCTCCCCCCGGCCCGCACCCACCCTGCCCGCGTACGCCGAGACCCTGATCATCACCGGCATCCTCGCGTTCGGCCTGGCCGTCTTCACCTACGGCATCGGCACCGAGTACGACGAACAGTTCACCGGCTTCCTGATCACCGCCGGCCTCGGCTTCGCCGCCCTCGGCAGAGCCGGCCTGATCGCCCGCGCCTCCCGGCTCACCGCCCGGCACCGGACCACCACCACCTGCGGCGCCTTCCTCGCGGCCGCACTGTTCCCCTTCACCCAGACCGACGACCAGTACGCCACCCTCGGCGTCTACATCCTGGTCTTCGCCACCGTCGCCCTCGGCCTCAACATCGTCGTCGGCCTCGCCGGCCTGCTCGACCTCGGATACGTCGCCTTCCTCGGCGTCGGCGCCTACGCGGCATCCCTGGTCTCCGGCTCCCCCAGCTCACCCTTCGACGCGCACGTCCCCTTCTGGGCCGCCGTACTCGTCGGCGCCACCGCCTCACTCGTCTTCGGCGTGCTCATCGGCGCCCCGACCCTGCGGCTGCGCGGCGACTACCTCGCCATCGTCACCCTGGGCTTCGGCGAGATCTTCCGCATCACCGCCAACAACCTCGACGGCATCTCCGGACCCGACATCACCAACGGCTCCAACGGCGTCTCCGCCATCCCGGACCTCGACGTCCTCGGCTTCGACTTCGGCACCCCGCACGACCTGGGCGGCTTCACCATCGGCCGGTTCGCCAACTACTTCTTCCTGATGCTGATCATCACCGCCGTCGTGGTGCTGGTCTTCCACCGCAGCGGCGACTCCCGCATCGGACGCGCCTGGATCGCCATCCGCGAGGACGAGACCGCCGCCCTCGCCATGGGCATCAACGGCTTCCGGGTCAAACTCACCGCCTTCGCCGCCGGCGCCTGTCTCGCCGGACTCGCCGGCACCGTCCAGGCCCACGTCACCTACACCGTCACCCCCGAGCAGTACCTCTTCGCCGGCCCCATACCGCCCAACTCCGCCTTCCTCCTCGCCGCGGTCGTCCTCGGCGGCATGGGCACCATCAGCGGCCCGCTCATCGGCGCCGCCCTGCTTTTCCTCATCCCCAACAAACTCCAGTTCCTCGGCAACTACCAACTCTTCGCCTTCGGCGTCGCACTCATCCTCCTCATGCGGTTCCGCCCCGAGGGCCTCCTCCCCCACCGGCGCCGCCCGCGCGCCCCCCACCAGGACGCGGACCCGCCCACCCTCCCGACGAAGGCGGGGGCCTGACCACCATGACCACCGACACCACCCCCCAGGGCGCTCCCGCACCCGGCCGCACCCTGCTCGACGCGCGCGGCGTCACCATGCGCTTCGGCGGCCTGACCGCCGTACGCGCCGTCGACCTCACCGTGGACACCGGCCAGATCGTCGGCCTCATCGGCCCCAACGGCGCCGGCAAGACCACCTTCTTCAACTGCCTGACCGGCCTCTACGTCCCCACCGGGGGCGAGGTCCGGTACCGGGGCACCGTCCTGCCCCCCACCTCCTACAAGGTCACCGCGGCCGGCATCGCGCGCACCTTCCAGAACATCCGGCTGTTCGCCGGCATGACCGCCCTGGAGAACGTGCTCGTCGGCCGCCACACCCGCACCAAGGAAGGCTTCTGGTCCGCCGTACTGCGCGGCCCCGCCTTCCACCGCGCCGAACAGGCCTCCCGCGAGCGGGCCGGGGAACTCCTGGAGTTCGTCGGCCTCGCCGCCAAGGCCGGACACCTCGCGCGCAACCTGTCCTACGGCGAACAGCGCAAGCTGGAGATCGCCCGCGCCCTGGCCAGCGAGCCCGGACTGCTGCTGCTCGACGAACCGACCGCCGGCATGAACCCCCAGGAGACCCGGTCCACGGCGGAACTCGTCCTCGCCGTGCGGGACATGGGCATCGCCGTCCTCGTCATCGAGCACGACATGCGCTTCGTCTTCGGCCTCTGCGACCGGGTGGCCGTCCTCGTGCAGGGCGAGAAGCTCATCGAGGGCGACAGCGCGACCGTCCAAGGCGACGAACGGGTGATCGCCGCCTACCTCGGCGAACCCTTCGAGAACCCGCCCGGCAAGGAGAACGGCCGATGACCGCACTGCTCGAGGTCGAGGACCTCCGCGTCGCCTACGGCAGGATCCAGGCCGTCAAGGGCATCTCCTTCACGGTCGAGGCCGGTCAGGTGGTCACCCTCATCGGCACCAACGGCGCCGGCAAGACCACCACCCTGCGCACGCTGTCCGGACTGCTGGAACCGGCCGGCGGACGGATCCGGTTCGACGGCAGATCGCTGCGGAGGATCCCGGCCCACCAGGTGGTCTCCCTCGGCCTCGCCCACTCCCCCGAAGGCCGGCACGTCTTCCCGCGCATGACGATCGAGGACAACCTGCGCCTCGGCGCGTTCCTGCGGAGCGACAGGCCGGGCATCGCGCAGGACATCCGGCGCGCCTACGACCTCTTCCCCGTCCTCGGAGAGCGCCGCGAGCAGGCCGCCGGCACCCTCTCGGGCGGGGAGCAGCAGATGCTGGCGATGGGCAGGGCGCTGATGTCCCGGCCGAAGCTGCTGATGCTGGACGAGCCGTCCATGGGCCTGTCGCCGATCATGATGCGGAGGATCATGGCGACGATCGCCGAGCTGAGGGCGCGGGGCACCACGATCCTGCTGGTCGAGCAGAACGCCCAGGCGGCGCTCTCCCTGGCCGACCTGGGCCATGTCATGGAGACCGGCACCATCGTGCTGTCCGGCGCGGGCCGGGACCTGCTGCACGACGAGTCGGTGCGGAGGGCGTACCTGGGCGAGGACTGACCGCCAGGGCGCTCAGCCCTTCTTGGCCGCCTTCTTCTCCTCGCTGTCCGCGATGACCGCCTCGGCGACCTGCTGCATCGACATGCGGCGGTCCATGGAGGTCTTCTGGATCCAGCGGAAGGCGGCCGGCTCGGTCAGCCCGTACTCGGTCTGCAGGATCGACTTCGCCCGGTCGACCAGCTTGCGGGTCTCCAGCCGCTGGCTGAGGTCGGCGACCTCCTTCTCCAGCTGCCGCAGCTCGGCGAACCGGGAGACGGCCATCTCGATCGCCGGGACGACGTCGCTCTTGCTGAAGGGCTTGACCAGGTAGGCCATGGCACCGGCGTCGCGGGCGCGCTCGACCAGGTCGCGCTGGGAGAAGGCGGTGAGCATCAGGACGGGCGCGATGGACTCCTCGGCGATCTTCTCGGCCGCGGAGATGCCGTCGAGCTTGGGCATCTTCACGTCCAGGATCACCAGGTCGGGCCGGTGCTCGCGGGCCAGCTCGACGGCCTGCTCACCGTCTCCGGCCTCGCCCACGACGGTGTACCCCTCCTCCTCCAGCATCTCCTTCAGGTCGAGCCGGATCAGGGCCTCGTCCTCGGCGATGACGACACGGGTCGTCAGCGGAGGCACGTGCGACTTGTCGTCGTCGGTCACGTCTACGGGCTGGGGCGACTCGGGGGCGGTCACTGAGGCTCCTTGATACGGGGCAGGCCGGTACTGCTGACAAGAGCCTACCTAGCTACGATAAGGTGGACGCGCGGAGGGGGACCTCCAGCCTTCATTTTGCAGGAAGCCCCGGTAGCCCAGCGGGAGAGGCACGGTGCTCAAACCACCGACAGCGTGGGTTCGAATCCCACCCGGGGCACTTTCCTTCGATTCCAAGGTCAGTCCGTAAAGCGGAGGATCACGTTCGTGTGGTCCTCCGTTTTTGCCGCGTGTCACCGCGAGCACTCTCGCATGGTGTCCACATGTACGACATCAGCACACGCAAGCGAGCGGTGGCGCTGGTAGCGCAGGGCCGCAGCCTCAACTCCGTCAGCAGGGAATTGGGCGTGTCCCGGTACGCGATCCGTTCCTGGCAGACACGCACCGAGCCTCTGGGACGTGCCGGCCGGCCGTGCCCTCGCTGCCAGGAGGTTCCCGGGCCGCCCCAGGACCCGGCCGCCTACGCCTACCTTCTCGGTCTCTACCTCGGCGACGGCTGCATCAGCGCCCACCGCAGGGGCGTCTACGTCCTGCGCATCGTCCTGGACACGGCCTGGCCGGGCATCATCGACGCCTGCGAGGCAGCCGTCCGCGCCGTGCGCCCGGACAACAGCGTCTGCCGTGTCCACCGACAGGGCTGTGCGGTGGTCACCGGCACCAGCAAACACTGGCCCTGCCTCTTCCCCCAGCACGGCCCCGGTAAGAAGCACGAGCGCCCGATCGTCCTGGACCTCTGGCAGCAGGCCATCGTCGACGCCCACCCCTGGGAGTTCATCCGCGGCCTCATCCACTCGGACGGCTGCCGTATCACCAACTGGACGACACGGATGGTCGCCGGTGAGCGCAAGCGGTACGAGTATCCGCGCTACTTGTTCACCAACACCTCGGCCGACATCATCCGTCTCTTCACCGACACCCTCGACAAGGCCGGTGTCGAGTGGAAGACGCTCAACCAGAGCCGCGCGGCCGTCACCGTCTCCGTCGCCCGCAAAGCCTCCGTGGCCGTCATGGACACCCACGTGGGGCCCAAGTACTGAAACGTGTCCCGCCCCTCACTTCGGGCTGTCGTCCTCGCCGATGTGGTGGACCCGGACCATGTTGGTGGAGCCGGAGACGCCGGGCGGGGAGCCGGCGGTGATCACCACGACGTCGCCCTTCTGGCAGCGGCCGTACTTCAGGAGCAGTTCGTCCACCTGGTCGACCATGGCGTCGGTGGAGTCCACGTGCGGTCCGAGGTACGTCTCGGTGCCCCAGGTGAGGCTGAGCTGGGAGCGGGTGGCCGGCTCGGGGGTGAAGGCGAGCAGCGGGATCGGCGAGCGGTAGCGGGAGAGCCGGCGGGCGGTGTCCCCGGACTGGGTGAACGCGACCAGGAACTTCGCGCCGAGGAAGTCGCCCATGTCGGCGGCGGCCCGGGCGACCGCGCCGCCCTGGGTGCGCGGTTTGCCCCGCTCGGTCAGCGGCGGCAGCCCCTCGGCGAGCATGTCCTCCTCGGCCGCCACGACGATCTTCGCCATGGTGCGTACGGTCTCGACCGGGTACTTGCCGACGCTGGTCTCGCCGGAGAGCATCACCGCGTCCGTGCCGTCGAGGACCGCGTTGGCCACGTCGGAGGCCTCGGCGCGGGTGGGCCGGGAGTTCTCGATCATGGAGTCGAGCATCTGGGTGGCGACGATCACCGGCTTGGCGTTGCGCCGGGCGAGGGCCACGGCGCGCTTCTGGACGATCGGCACCTGTTCCAGCGGCATCTCCACGCCCAGGTCGCCGCGCGCGACCATGAGTCCGTCGAAGGCGGCCACGATGCCGTCGAGGTTCCGTACCGCCTGCGGCTTCTCGATCTTGGCGATGACCGGGAGGCGGCGGTCCTCCTCGGCCATGATCCGGTGCACGTCCACGGCGTCGTCGCCGCTGCGGACGAAGGAGAGGGCGACCAGGTCGAAGCCGGTGCGCAGCGCCCAGCGCAGATCGTCCTCGTCCTTCTTGGACAGGGCGGGGACGGAGACGGCCACGCCGGGGAGGTTGAGTCCCTTGTGGTCGGAGACGACGCCGCCCTCGATCACCCGGGTGTGCACGCGGGGGCCGTCGACCCCGGTGACCTCCAGGCAGACCTTGCCGTCGTCCACGAGGACGCGTTCGCCGGGGGTGACGTCGGCGGCGAGGCCGGCGTAGGTGGTGCCGCACCGGTGGCGGTCGCCTTCGACGCCGTCCTCGACGGTGATGGTGAAGGTGTCGCCGCGTTCAAGGAGTACCGGTCCTTCGGCGAAGCGGCCGAGCCGGATCTTCGGGCCCTGAAGGTCGGCGAGGATGCCGACGCTGCGGCCGGTTTCGTCGGCCGCCTTGCGTACCCGCCGGTAGCGCTCCTCGTGCTCGGCGTGCGTGCCGTGGCTGAGGTTGAACCGGGCGACGTCCATTCCGGCTTCGACCAGTGCCTTGATCCGGTCGTACGAGTCGGTGGCGGGTCCCAGGGTGCAGACGATCTTTGCTCGGCGCATGGGTCGAGCCTAGGGCTTACCGGCGGGTAGAGAATTGGTGCCGTATGACTACTCAACGGCCTTTCGGCTAACGGTTTTTGACAAGTGTTGAAGTGTGCGGGCGACCGCTCCGATGAGCGGCGGGTCACCAGATCGCAACCTTCTGGGCCTGTTGCCGTACGTCATGCCCAAGTCAGAATCTACGCGCGTTGTCCACATCGTCGAGGAGACCGAGAGATGCCGTTGAACCGCCGGAAGTTCCTGAAGAAGTCCGCCGCCACCGGAGCGGGTGTGGCGATCGCCGGTGCGGCGGCGGCCCCGGCGGCCGAGGCGGCGCAGGACCACCGGCCCGGAAAGCCCGGGCACCCCGTGAAGCGGTACGCGCTGACCGTCATGGGCACCACCGATCTGCACGGTCACGTCTTCAACTGGGACTACTTCAAGGACGCGGAGTACACCGACAAGGCGGGCAACGCGATGGGGCTCGCCCGCATCGCGACGCTGGTGAACCAGGTGCGCGAGGAGAAGGGCCGGCACAACACCCTGCTGCTGGACGCCGGTGACACCATCCAGGGCACCCCGCTGACCTACTACTTCGCCAAGGTCGACCCGATCACCGCCAAGGGTGGCCCGGTGCATCCGATGGCGCGGGCGATGAACGCGATCGGGTACGACGCGGCGGCCCTCGGCAACCACGAGTTCAACTACGGCATCGAGACGCTGCGGAAGTTCGAGGACCAGCTGGACTTCCCGCTGCTCGGTGCCAACGCGGTGGACGCGAAGACGCTGCGGCCGGCCTTCCCGCCGTACGTCATGAAGACCTTCCACGTGCCCGGTGCCAAGCCGGTCAGGGTCGCCGTCCTGGGTCTGACCAACCCGGGCATCGCGATCTGGGACAAGGCCTATGTGCAGGGGAAGCTGGCGTTCCCGGGGCTGGAGGAGCAGGCCGCGAAGTGGGTGCCGAAGCTGCGGTCGATGGGCGCGGACGTGGTCGTGGTCTCGGCCCACTCGGGTACGTCGGGCACCTCGTCGTACGGGGACCAGGTGCCGTACGTGGAGAACGCGGCGGCGAACGTGGCCCGGCAGGTGCCGGGGATCGACGCGATCCTGGTCGGCCACGCGCACGTGGAGATCCCGGAGCTGAAGGTCGTCAACGAGAAGACCGGCAGGACCGTCGTGCTGTCCGAGCCGCTGTGCTACGCCGAGCGGCTCACCCTCTTCGACATCGAGCTGGTGTTCCGCAAGGGCTGCTGGGAGGTCGAGTCGGTCTCCGCGTCCCTGCGCGACTCCAGGACCGTCGCGGACGACCCGGAGATCACCCGGCTCCTCGCCGACCAGCACAAGAAGGTCGTCGCGTACGTCAACCAGGTCGTCGGCCGCGCGACCGAGACCCTGACCACGGTCGAGGCCCGCTACAAGGACGCCCCGATCATCGACCTGATCACCAAGGTGCAGGAGGACGTGGTCAAGGCGGCGCTCGCGGGCACCGCGTACGCCTCGCTGCCGGTGCTCGCCCAGGCCTCGCCGTTCTCCCGGACCTCCGAGATCCCGGCCGGGAACGTGACCATCCGGGACCTGTCGAGCCTGTACGTGTACGACAACACGCTGGTCGCCAAGTTGCTGACGGGCGCCCAGCTGCGCGCCTACCTGGAGTACTCGGCGGAGTACTACGTCCAGACGGCCCCCGGTGCGGCGGTCGACGTGGAGAAGCTGACCAACGCCGGTGGCCGCCCGGACTACAACTACGACTATGTGTCGGGCCTGTCGTACGACATCGACATCGCCCAGCCGGCCGGGTCGCGGATCAGGAACCTGACCTTCCAGGGGGCTCCGCTGGACGACGCCCGGCAGTTCGTGCTGGCGGTGAACAACTACCGCGCCAACGGCGGCGGTGCCTTCCCGCACGTGGCGACCTCCAAGGAGCTGTGGTCGGAGTCGACGGAGATCCGCACCCGGATCGCGGAGTGGGTGACCGCGAAGGGGGTGCTGGACCCGAAGGACTTCGCCTCGGTGGACTGGCGGCTGGTGCGGGGCGGCACGCCGGTGTTCTAGAGGTCCAGCAGTGAGAGGTCGACGGCGTCGGCGATCGCCCGGGCGCCGGCGTCGTTGACGTGCAGGCCGTCGCCGCTGTCGAACTGAGGGCGGATCCGCTCGGGTTCGGCCGGGTCGGCGACGGCGGCGGCGACGTCCACCACCGCGTCGAAGGGGTGGGTGTCGCCGCGCAGCCAGGCGTTGACCTCGCGTCGTACGGCCTGGCCGGCTTCGGTGTCGTAGCCCTCGTAGGCCGTGCCCCGGTAGGGGCCGATGGTGGAGGCGAGGGCGGTGAGGCCGGCGGTGCGCAGGCGTCCGGCGAGTGCGGTGAGTCCGGCGATGAGGTCGGCGGCGGTGGGGATGGCGGCCGGTTCCGGGTGGGCGAGCTGGCCGGGGGCGCCGAGGTCGTTGAGGCCGATGTGGATCAGGACGTGGCTGACGCCGGGTACGGCGAGGACGTCGTGGTCGACGCGGGCGAGCAGGTGTGCGCCGATCTCGTCGGTGAGCAGCCGGTTGCCGGAGATGCCCTGCCGGACGATCCAGCCCCGGGTGAGGCGGCGGCTGAGCTGGGCCGGGAAGCTGTTGTCGAGGCCGGGGGTGGTGGCCGCGCCCTCGATCCAGGAGTCGCCGAAGGCGACGGCGATCCGGGTGTCCCCGGGGGCGCGGACGTCGGCGCCGATGCCGAAGTGGCCGGTGGGTATCTCCTCGGCGTCCCTCAGGCGTTCGGCGGTGAGCTGGTCGCCGGGGGCGGCGTGGCTGATGTCGTAGGGCATCAGTGAGTAGGGGGTCAGGCCGGTGTCACCGGGGAGGTAGAGGGTGACGGTGAGGTCCTGTCCGGCGGTGACGGCCCGTTCGACGGGGTCGCTGACGAGTTCCCCGCCGGCCGGGATCCGGGCGGTCGGGGCGCCGTCGAAGGTGAGGGTGACGCCGGTGGCGGGGTCGATGCCGTGGCCGGTGGTGCGGGTGGCGAGGTGGGCTCCGCCGATCTCGACGGGCTGCTTGCCGTAGCGGTTGCTGAGGGTGATCCGTATCGCCTCGCCGCCGCCGGCCAGGCGCAGGGGCTGTCTGAGGGTCTGGTCGGTGAAGCCGCGTGGTTCGAGGATGTGGAAGGACTCGTCGGGGCGGATGACGGGGCTGCGGTGGGCTGCGATCCAGGTCGTGGTCATGATCGGCACCAACGGCGGTGCCGGTGGGCTTGTTCCGGCCGGCCGGTCACAATCCGTCGACGAGCGGGGTGAGCCGCTGGGGCTGCCGGGCCTGTGGCATCCGGTCCGCGGGGTCTTCGAGGCCGAAGGAGGTGAAGGCGGTCCGGGAGGGCAGGGGGTAGGTCTCCTTCCCGGTGAGGGAGTTGAGGATGGTGGCGCTGCGCCAGGCGGCGAGGCCGAGGTCGGGGGCGCCGACGCCGTGGGTGTGCAGTTCGGCGTTCTGGACGTAGACCGAGCCGGTGACCGAGGGGTCGAGGACGAGGCGGAACTCCTCGTCGACGCGGGGGCGTTCGCTGCTGTCGCGGCGGACGTAGGGGTCGAGTCCGGCGAGGAGCCGGCCGAGGGGGCGCTGGCGGTAGCCCGTGGCGAGGACGACGGCGTCGGTGGTGAGCCGGGAGCGGCTGCCCTGCTGGACGTGTTCCAGGTGGAGTTCGATGGCGCTGGTGGCGATCCGGCCGGCGGTGCGGACGCGGACGCCGGGGGTGAGGACGGCGTCGGGCCAGCCGCCGTCGAGGGTGCGCCGGTACAGCTCGTCGTGGATGGCGGCGAGGGTGCCGGCGTCGATGCCCTTGTACAGCTGCCACTGGGCGGACACGAGGCGGTCGCGGACGGGTTCGGCGAGCGCGTGGAAGTAGCGGGTGTAGTCGGGGGTGAAGTGTTCCAGGCCCAGTTTGGAGTACTCCATGGGGGCGAACGCCTCGGTCCGGCCGATCCAGTGCAGCCGTTCCCGGCCGGCCGGGCGGTGCCGCAGCAGGTCGAGGAAGACCTCGGCGCCGGACTGTCCGGAGCCGACGACGGTGACGTGTCCGGCGGCGAGGACGGTGTCGCGGTGGCCGAGGTAGTCGGCGGCGTGCAGGACGGGCACGCCGGGCGCCTCCACCAGGGGCTGGAGGGGGTCGGGTACGTAGGGGGCGGTGCCGATGCCGAGCACGATGTTGCGGGTGTAGGCGCGGCCGAGGGCCTCGGCCTCGCCCTCGGGGCCGAGCTGGGTGAAGTCGATCTCGAAGACGTCGCGTTCGGGGTTCCAGCGGACGGCGTCGACCTGGTGGCCGAAGCGCAGTCCGGGCAGTTGCCGGGCGACCCAGCGGCAGTAGGCGTCGTACTCGGCGCGCTGGACGTGGAAGCGCTCGGCGAAGTAGAAGGGGAAGAGGCGTTCGCGGTTCCTGAGGTAGCTGAGGAAGCTCCAGGGGCTGGTGGGGTCGGCGAGGGTGACGAGGTCGGCCAGGAACGGCACTTGGAGGGTGGCGCCCTCGATGAGCAGGCCGGGGTGCCAGTCGAAGCCTGGGCGCTGTTCGTAGAAGACGGCGTCGAGTTCGGCGAGCGGGTGGGCGAGGGCGGCGAGGGAGAGGTTGCAGGGGCCGATGCCGATGCCGACCAGGTCGCGGGGGGAGGTCGGTTCGTGGCGTGGGGGGCGGGTCGGGTGGGTCATCGGGGGGTGTTTCCTTCGACGAGTGCGAGCAGGCGGGCCAGGTCGTCCGGCCGGGTCCGGGGGTTGAGGAGGGTGGCCTTGAGCCAGAGCCGGCCGTCGGGCCGGGCCCGGCCGAGCACGGCCCGGCCCGTGTGCAGCAGGTCGCGGCGGACGGCGGCCACGGTGTCGTCGTCGGCCGCGGTGGGGCGGAACAGGACGGTGCTGATGACGGGCCGGTCGTACAGCTCGAAGCCGGGGTGCGCGTCGATCAGGCCGGCGAAGGCGTGGGCGTGGGCGCAGACCTGGTCGACCAGGGCGCCGAGGCCGTCGCGGCCGAGTGTCCTCAGGGTGACGGCGATCTTCAGGATGTCGGGGCGGCGGGTGGTGCGGGGGGAGCGCCCGAGCAGGTCGGGGAGTCCCGCCTCGGTGTCGTCGGCGGCGTTCAGATAGTCCGCGCGTTGGTGGAGGGTGGCGAGTTCGTCCGGGCGGGCCACGGCGAGCAGGCCGGCGGCGGCGGGTTGCCAGCCGAGTTTGTGCAGGTCGAGGGTGACGGTGTCGGCGGCGGCGAGCCCGGTGAGCCGGTCGCGGTGCCGGTCGCTGAAGATCAGGCCGCCGCCGTAGGCCGCGTCGATGTGCAGCCGGGCGCCGTGGGCGGCGCACAGGGCGGCGATCTCGGGGAGCGGGTCGATGAGGCCGGCGTCGGTGGTGCCGGCGGTGGCGGCGACCAGCAGCGGGCCGGGGTGCGCGGTGAGGGTTTCGGCGAGGGTGGCGGGGTCCAGGGTGCCGCGGGGTGCCGGGAGGACGACCGGGGCGGGCAGGCCGAGCAGCCAGGCGGCGCGCGGCAGCGAGTGGTGGGCGGCGGCGCAGCAGACGAGGCGCAGGGCGGTGCCGTGTGCCTCGCGGGCGAGCAGCAGGGCGAGTTGGTTGGATTCGGTGCCGCCGGTGGTGACGAGGGCGTCGGCGAGGCCGGTGGCGCGGGCGAGGGCACGGGTGACGGCGGCTTCCAGGGCGGAGGCGGCCGGGGCCTGGTCCCAGGAGTCCAGGGAGGGGTTGAGGGCGCTCGCGGCGAGGTCGGCGGCGGTGGCCACGGCGAGCGGCGGGCAGTGCAGATGGGCGGCGCACAGCGGGTCGGCGGGGTCGGCGGCGCCCGCGGCGAGGGCGCGGACGAGGGTGTGCAGGGCGTCGGGGTCGCCGGTGTCCGGCAGGGGGTCGCCGAGGGCGGCGGCGACGCGCGCGGTGACGGCGTGCGGGCCGCCGGCCGGGAGTGGGCCGTCGCGTTCGGCGGTGCCGGCGGCGAGCGCTTCGAGGACGGTGGCGAGGAGGGGCCGCAGGGCTTCGGGGCCGCCGGGGCCCGAGGCGAGCGGTGGTGCGCTCAGGGCCGCTTCTGCGGTCATGGGCTCTCCTCCGGGGCACGGGAACGCCGGCCGGGCCGACCGGGCCCGGGTGGGTGGCGTGCGGGTGGAGTGCCAGCTTGTACTGGAGGAGAGCCCTGTGTCCCGAAAGCCCGGCGAACGAAACCCGAAAGTGTGTACTGCTGTGCCGGGAGGGACGGTTCGGCCGGTCAGGCGCTGAAGTCCCCGGCGTGGTCGCGGGTCCAGTGGGCGAAGGTGCGGGCCGGGGTGCCGGTGAGTTCCTCCACGGTGCCGGTGATCTCGGGGGGTGTGCCGACGGTCTCCGCGAAGCTCTCCAGCAGCCGTCCGAGCATCTGCGGCGGCACGTGCGGGAACAGCTCCGGGCCCGCCTCGGCCGGGTCGACCTCCACGAACGTCAGTTTCCTGCCGAGGGTGTCGCCGATGGTGGCGACCTGTCCGGCGTTGCTGACGGCCGCGGGTCCGGTCAGCCGGTGCGCGGCGCCCTGGTGGCCGTCGTCGAGCAGGACGCGTTCGGCCACGGCGGCGATGTCGTCCTCGTGGATGGGCGCGGACAGCCCCTCGGCGTACACGCCGCGGACGGTGCCGCCGCCCGCGCGGATCTGCGGGGCGTACTGGAGCGCGTTGGTGGCGAAGGCGTTGGGCCGCAGGAAGGTCCAGTCGAGCCCGCTGTCGCGGATGTGCCGCTCGGCGGTGGCGTGCAGGACGTGGATGGGGTGGGTCTCGTCGGCGCCCTCCTGGACTATGCCGCTGGAGAGCAGGACGGCGTGGCGCACGCCGTGTTCGCGGGCCGCCGCCAGCAGCGGCGCGGTGACGGCCTGGGCGTACAGGAAGAGTTTCGCCGCCCCGGTGAACAGGGCGGCGGGGTCGTCCGGGCGGAACGCCACCACCTCGGCCCGCTCGGGCAGGCCGGCCCGGGCGGGGTCGCGGGTGAGCGCCCGCACGGGCTGTCCGGCGGCGAGGAGCCGGTTCACCAGGGCACGGCCGACGTTGCCGGTCGCGCCGGTCACTACGATCACGGTGCTGCCTCCTGGGCTCGGTTGCACACTGCTTGCGAGCCTAGGGAGCGCGGCCCGTGGTCCGCATCGGCGGCGGGGACCAGCCGTGCCCTACGTCCCCGGGCGTAGGCCCTGCTACTCCTCCCGCTGCCCGTCGCGGACGCGCAGGGCGCGGGCGAGGTCGTCCAGGCGGTCGGCGAGGGCGCGGCGCAGCGCCGGGGTGAGGTCGCCGGCGCGCAGGCACTCCTCGCCGAGCCGCAGGTTCTCGGTGTCGACGGCGTGGGCGGGGAAGCACCAGCGGCCGGCGGCGGTGGCGATGGCGGGGCCGCGGCGGGCGGCGACGGCGGCCACGTCGGCGTAGAAGCGCGGCACGTACGGGCGGACCAGTTCGGCCTGTTCGGGCTGCCAGAAGCCCTGAGCGGTGGCGGTGAACAGGTAGTTGGACAGGTCGTCGCCGGCGAACATCGCCTCCCAGGCGGCGCGCTTGGCGTCGGGGTCGGGCAGCGCGGCGCGGCAGCGGGCGGCGCCCTCCTGGCCGGTGGCGCTCGGGTCGTCCGCCAGCTCGGCGGCGATGGCGGCCTCGTCGGTGGCGCCGAGGACGGCGAGCCGGGCGAGGACGCGCCAGCGCAACTCGGGGTCGAGCTCCGGTCCGCCGGGTACGGTGCCGTCGGCGAGCCAGGCGGCGATGGGCTCGGGGTGGGCGGCCACGTCGATCAGGTGCCGTACGGCGATCAGGCGCAGTCCGGGGTGGTCGCCGTCCTCGGTGCGGCGCAGCAGGTCGCGGCAGAGGGAGGTGAGGGTGGCCAGGGCGGCCGGCCGGTGGGCCGGGGCGAGGTACTGCTCGGCGAGCTGGCCGGCGGCGAAGGCGAGGACGCCCTGGGCCACGGCGAGGTCGGTCTCGCGGGGCAGGTGGGCGCGGGCCGTCTCCAGGTAGGCGGCGGGCGGGAGGTCGCCGTCGCGTACGGCGTCCCGCAGGGCGTTCCACACGACGGCGCGGGTGAGCGGGTCGGGCAGGCCGGACAGTCCGGTGCGCAGGGTCTCGAAGGAGGCGGCGTCGAAGCGGATCTTGGCGTAGGTGATGTCGCCGTCGTTGAGGAGGACCAGCGCGGGGCGCTTGCCGATGGGCTGCGGGGCGGTCTGCGGGAGGTCGAGGTCGATGCGCTCGCGCAGGACCAGCCGGCCCTCGTCGGCGAGGTCGTGGTCGTACAGTCCGGCGCCGAGGCGGTGCGGGCGGCTGCCGGCGCGGTCGACGGTGAGGGCGCAGGTGCCGCCGGCGGCGGTGATCGCCGGGGTGAGGGTGTCGACGCCGGTGGTGCGCAGCCAGCTGTCGGCCCAGGCGGGGACGTCGCGGTCGGTGGCCGAGGCGAGGGAGTCGATGAAGTCGGCGAGGGTGGCGTTGGCGAACTTGTGCCGGGCGAAGTGGGTGTTGATGCCGGCGAGGAAGTCCTTCTCGCCGAGCCAGGCGGCCAGCTGGCGCAGTGCGGAGGCGCCCTTGGCGTAAGAGATGCCGTCGAAGTTGAGCAGGGCGGAGGCGGTGTCGGGGACGTTGTCGGGGGCGACCGGGTGGGTGGTGGGCCGCTGGTCGGCGTCGTAGCCCCAGGCCTTGCGGGTGACGCCGAACTCGGTCCAGGGGTCGGTGAACCGGGTGGCCTCGGCGGTGGTCTGGTAGCCCATGTACTCGGCGAACGACTCGTTGAGCCAGATGTCGTCCCACCACTTGAGGGTGACGAGGTCGCCGAACCACATGTGGGCCATCTCGTGGGCGATGACCATGGCGCGGGTCTGCCGTTCGGTGTCGGTGACGGCGGAGCGGTAGACGAACTCGTCGCGGAAGGTGACCAGTCCCGGGTTCTCCATGGCGCCCGCGTTGAACTCGGGGACGAACGCCTGGTCGTAGGAGTCGAAGGGGTAGGGCTCCTCGAACTTCTCGTGGTAGCGGTCGAAGCACGCGCGCGTGACGTCGAGGATCTCGTCGGCGTCGGCGTCGAGGTGAGGGGCGAGGGAGCGGCGGCAGTGGATGCCGAAGGGCAGTCCGCGGTGTTCGGTGCGCACCGAGTGCCAGGGGCCGGCGGCGACGGCGACCAGGTAGGTGGAGATCAGCGGGGTGGGCGCGGCCTGCCAGACGCCGTCGCCCTGGTGAGTGGTGACGCCGTTGGCGAGGACGGTCCACCCCTCGGGTGCCTTGACCGAGACCTCGAAGACGGCCTTGAGGTCGGGCTGGTCGAAGGCGGCGAAGACGCGCTGGACGTCGTCCATGAACATCTGGGTGTAGACGTACGTCTCGCCGTCGCTGGGGTCGGTGAAGCGGTGCATGCCCTCGCCCGTGCGGGAGTAGCGCATGACGGCGTGGACGCGCAGTTCGTGCGCGCCGGGGGCGAGGTTCTTCAGCGGCAGCCGGTTCCCGGTGAGCGACTCGGGGTCGAGCGGCTGTCCGTCGAGCGTGACGCTGCGCAGCTCGGCTGGCTTCACCTCGACGAACGTGTCCCCGTCGGACCGGGTGGTGAACCGGATCGCGGTGCGGGAGTCGAAGGTCTCGTCGCCGGTGGTCAGGTCCAGTTCGACCGTGTACCGGTGGACGTCGAGGATCTCTGCTCGGAGCTGCGCTTCATCGCGCGTGAGTACGGACATGGGGGACATGCTGCCTGATGCCGCGGACAGCGCACAGGGGCGGACCGGTACAACGGTCCCCTCCCCCGTGCGCGCCCGGTCCGGCGGCTCGCTTCGGGGTCCGGTCAGTGCCCCGTCGGCGCGTCGTGCGCCGGTCGCCCGTTGTGGGTGTGCTCGGCGATCCGCTCGTGGTGGCGGATCACCTCGGCGATGATGAAGTTCAGGAATTTCTCGGCGAAGGCCGGGTCGAGCTTGGCGTTCTCGGCGAGCCGGCGGAGCCGGTCGATCTGCCGGGCCTCGCGGGACGGGTCGGCGGGCGGCAGCTGGTGCTGTGCCTTGAGCCGGCCGACCTGCTGGGTGGCCTTGAAACGCTCGGCGAGCATGTGGACGACGGCCGCGTCGATGTTGTCGATGCTGTCGCGCAGCCGCTCCAGTTCCTGGCGGACCTCGGGGTCCATGGCACCGGGGCCGGTGTTGCTGGTGGTCATGGGGGCCAACCCTATGCGCTGCGCGGGCCGCGTCCACGGAGTGTCCGAGGACTGGATCAGTGGCGGATCGGCGGGGTCGGGGACGCGGTCGCTCCAGCCGCCGGGCACGGTGCGGCCCTGCTGGGCGCGGAAGCGTACGGGGGCGAGGCCGACGCGCCGGGTGAACAGCCGGGAGAAGTAGGCGGGGTCGTCGTAGCCGACGCGCCGGGCGACGGCGGCGACGGGCAGCTCGGTGGTGGCGAGGAGTTCCTTGGCCCGGCCGAGGCGGATGCCGAGCAGGTAGTCCTTCGGGCTGCAGCCGGCCGCCCGGCGGACCGCGCCGCGCAGTTCGGCGACGGTCATGCCGTGCCGGGCGGCGTGGCCGGCGACGGTCAGCGGGGTGCAGGCGTCGCGGGCCAGTGCGGTGAGCACCTGGTCGCCGCCCCGGCCGAGGTCGGCGCGGGCGCGGCGCAGGGCGACGAGGAGTTCGTGGACGGCGGCCGCGGTCTCGGTCTCCAGCAGGGGGTTGCCGGGGCGGGCGGCCCGGGCGATGCGGGCGATGACGGTGCGGGGGCCGGAGGCGTCGGCGAGCGGGGTGACGGGCCGGCCGGGTTCGATGTGGCCGAGGTCGCGGTAGGCGGCCGTGGCGGGCCCGGTGAAGTCCACGAAACCCTCGTCCCAGCCGGTGTCCGGGTCGGGCGCGTAGTGGTGGGGCACGCCGGGGGTCAGCCACAGCAGCGCGGGCGCGGTGACGGTCGTCCGGCGGCCGTCGGCGTCCCGGTACCAGCCGCCGCCGGAGCTGATCACCACGGCGACGTGGTGGTCGAGGGTGCGGGGGCCGACCGTGGGCAGCGCGCCGTGCTGGAGGCCGACGCCGAGGCAGACCAGGCCGAGGCGGTGGTGGGCGGGGCCGGGGCTGAAGAACCGCATCCAGGTCCGGTACATCGGCGCTCCTTCCGGCGGGCGGCGCGGCGCGGTTTGTCCAAGCAGCGCCGATCTTCGTCCATGGCGCCGGGCGCCGGTAGGGGGCGAGGCTGGGGTACGGCGGAACGGGCCGGGGCGGGGAGGGCGCTTGAGCGGGTTCACGGTGGGGGAATCGGGGTTCCTGGCGGACGGGCGGCCGGTGCGGCTGCTGTCGGGGGCGCTGCACTACTTCCGGGTGCACGAGGCCCAGTGGGGGCACCGGCTGGCCGTGCTGCGGGCGATGGGGCTGAACTGTGTGGAGACGTACGTGCCGTGGAATCTGCACGAGCCGCGCCCGGGGGTCTTCCGGGACGTCGGGGCGGTCGGCCGGTTCCTGGACGCGGTCGGCGCGGCGGGGATGCGGGCGATCGTGCGGCCGGGCCCGTACATCTGCGCCGAGTGGGAGAACGGCGGGCTGCCGGCGTGGCTCACGGGCGAGGTGGGGCGGCGCGTGCGGACGCGTGACGCGCGGTATCTGGCCCGGGTGCGGAGCTGGTTCGCCCGGCTGCTGCCGGAGGTCGTGCCCCGCCAGGCGGACCGCGGCGGCCCGGTGGTCCTGGTGCAGGTGGAGAACGAGTACGGAAGCTACGGCAGTGACACCGGCTATCTGGAGGAGCTGGCCGGAATGCTGCGCGCCGAGGGGGTCACGGCGGCGCTGTGCACCTCGGACGGGCCCGAGGACCACATGCTGACCGGGGGTTCGCTGCCCGGGGTGCTCGCCACGGTGAATTTCGGCTCCCACGCGCGCGCGGCCTTCGAGGCACTGCGCCGGCACCGCGGGGAGGGCCCGCTGATGTGCATGGAGTTCTGGTGCGGCTGGTTCGACCACTGGGCCGGGGAGCACGCCGTACGGGATCCGGCGGAGGCCGCCGGGGTGCTGCGGGAGATCCTGGAGTGCGGGGCGTCGGTGAACCTCTACATGGCGCACGGCGGGACGAGCTTCGGGGGCTGGTCGGGGGCCAACCGGGGCGGCGCCCTGCACGAGGGGCCGCTGGAGCCGGACGTGACCTCCTACGACTACGACGCGCCGGTGGACGAGTACGGCCGTCCCACGGAGAAGTTCCGGCGCTTCCGGGAGGTGCTGGCCGGGTACGCGCCGGGCCCGCTGCCCGGCCTGCCGCCGCCGCCCGCCGTGCTGGCTGCCCCGGCGGAGGCGGTGCTCACCGGCTGGGCGTCCCTGCCCGGGGTGCTCGGGGCGCTGGGCGGGCCGGAGACGGTCGCGCCGGTGCCGCCGACGTTCGAGGAGCTGGGGGTGACCCGGGGCCTGGTCCGCTACGAGGCCGAGGTGCCCGGCCCGCGCCGGCCGTACCCGCTGACCGTGCGCGGGCTGCGCGATCTCGCGGTGGTGTACGTCGACGGGGAGCGGGCCGGGGTGCTCACGGAGGCGGAGCCGCGGCTGCCGGAACCGGTCGCGGGGCACGCGCGCGTGGAGCTGTGGGTGGAGTCCCTGGGGCGGGTGAACTACGGGCCCCGGCTCGGCGAGCCGAAGGGCATCACCGGCGGCATCCTGCACGAACGGCAGTATGTGCACGGGGTACGGGCGCGCGGGCTGGATCTGGACGCGTTCGCCGACGGCGTGTCCGCGGTCCCCTTCGGCCCGCCGCCCGGCCGGCTCACGCCGGGGCTGTACCGGGGCTCGGTCACCGTCCCGGCGCCCGGGGACGCCCGGCTGGAGCTGCCCGGACGGACGCGCGGCTTCGTCTGGATCAACGGCTTCGACCTGGGCCGTTACTGGTCGACGGGACCGCAGCGGTCGTTGTACGTGCCCGGTCCGGTCCTGCGGGAGGGCGAGAACGAGGTGTGGGTACTGGACCTGGACACCGGCGTCCCGGACGCCCCGCCCCCGCGTCTCCTGCCGCTGTGAGGACCAGGACCGCCGGCCCGCCGCCGACGCGAGGAGCACCCGGACCCCGTACCACTGCCGACGCGAGGGACACGGGCGCCGGTTCGCTGCCGGTGCGAGGCGCACGGGCGCCGGTTCGCGGCCGACGCGAGGCGCACGCAGGCCCCCTACCACTGCCGACGCGACGGCCACAAGCTCCGGCCCCCCGCCAGCGCGACGCGCACACGGACCCGTACCACTGCCGACAACGACCACCAGGCGCCGAACCACAGCCGACACAACGATCACCGGGCGCCGCATCGCAGCCGACGCGACGGCCACGGGCGCCGGTCCCCCGCCGGTGCGAGGCGCACGGGTGCCGCCGGTTCGTGCGGTCGCCGACCGTCTGCGCCGTCGAGCCCGGTGTCCGCCTGCCCCGCGGCTGCCGGTACCCCCCTCCCCGGTCGGCCGGCCGCCGTCTCTGCCCCGGTCCGGCAGGCCCCGCCGTTCCCCGTCCGGTCGGTCGTCGCGTGTCTCCTTCGTCCGGGGGCGTTCGCCGGGCCCCTCCCGCCTACAGTGGAGAGGAGTTCCGGCGGGCTTCAGGGGGTGCCTACGTGGCCGACGGCAAACCGGTCGAGCACGGTTACCCGCACCTGGAGACGGTGCGGGCCGCCGTCACCGCGCTGTACCTGCGGCTGTCGCGCGACACCATCGACACGTTCTCGGCCAGCGTGGCCCCCGCCGACGTGGCCTTCTGCGACACCGACGACCTGTACCTGGGCGCGCAGCGGGTGGCCCGGGAGATCGTGCGGCACTTCCGGCTGCCGGACGCGCGGCTGATCGTCGGCTTCCGGGAGATGACCCACGCGGCGAACGTAGAACTGGCGGCGGGCCCCGAGTACTTCGTGGAGCTGAACGACCGGTTCCGCGGCCACCGCGCGGACATCGGCGCGGCCCTCGCCCACGAGGTGGCGCACGTCTATCTGCACCGCCTGGGCCTCGCCTTCCCCACCACGGCGGAGAACGAGATCCTGACGGACACGGCGACGGCCTACCTGGGCGCGGGCTGGCTGCTGCTGGACGCGTACCGGGAGGACGCGGTCTCCTCGCAGAAGCTGGGCTATCTCACCCCGGAGGAGTTCGGTTACGTCCTGGCCAAGCGGGCGCTGCTGTTCGGTGAGGACCCGTCCCTGTGGTTCACCAGCCCGCAGGCCTACACCGCCTACGCCAAGGGCAGGGACCGGGCGCGCCGGGACGGGCAGCAGCCGCCGCTGGCCGCCGCCGGCTGGGCGGGCCGCCGCCGCTACGCCCACGACCGCCGGCACGCGTGCGACGGCCCGCCGGCCGCCCCGTACAGCTTCGCCGCCGACCCCGCCGGCCGGCTCCAGGTCTCGTTTCCCTGCCCCACCTGCCACCAGCGGATCAGGGTGCCGGTGCAGGGGCGGGTACGGGCGCGGTGCGGGTTGTGCCGGACGGTGCTGGAGTGCGACACGTAGCCGGCCAGGACGCGGGCCCCGGCCGGGGCACCGTCCGTCCGGCGGCAGGATCTAGGAGGCGGTCAGCAGCCGGGTCAGTGAGGCCCGGGAGCCCTCCAGCCGGGCGATGCGCTCCTCGATGCCCTGCAGCTGCTCCATCAGCACGGGGGTCAGACAGGGCTCGACCTCGGCCTCGCTGCCGCACACGCAGTCCAGGACCTCGCGGATGACCCGGGTGGGCAGCCCGGCGTCCAGGAGGGTGCGGATCCGGCGTACGGTCCGGGGGGCGCTGTCGTCGTACACGCGCTGCCCGCCGGGGGTGCGGCCGGCGACGAGCAGGCCCTGCTCCTCGTAGTAGCGCAGCAGCCGGACGCTCACGCCGGTCGCGCGGGCCAGCTCCCCGATCCTCATGTGATCCCCCTCACGACGGCTTGAAGCTCACATCCATGTCAGCTCCTAGCGTCTCGGACATGACGAACCCGACTGTATTCCGCATCGGCGGCGACCTGGAGGTACGGCGGATCGGCTACGGCGCGATGCGCCTGGCGAACGCCCCGCACGAGCGGTCCGGCATGACCGCGCCCATCTGGACCGCCCCCACCGACCGCGCCGACGCCGTACGGCTGCTGCGCCGGGCCGCCGAGCTGGGCGTGAACCTCTTCGACACGGCCGACGCCTACGCGCTGGGCGCCAACGAGGAGTTGCTGGCCGAGGCGCTGCACCCGTACCGCGACGGCATCGTGATCGCCACCAAGGCCGGCGTGCTGCGGCCCAGCCCCACCGAGTGGATCACCCATGGGCACCCGGCGTACCTGCGGCAGCAGGCCGAACTGAGCCTGCGCCGGCTGCGCACCGACCGCATCGACCTGTTCCAGCTGCACCGCATCGACCCGGAGTACCCGCTCGAGGACCAGATCGGCGCCCTCCAGCAGCTCCGGGAGGAGGGGAAGGTGCGGCACATCGGGCTGTCGGAGGTGTCGGTGGCGGAGCTGACCGCCGCCTCGGCCGTCGCGCCGATCTCCAGTGTGCAGAACGTGTACAACCTGGACACCCGCGGCCATGACCCGGTGATCGACCACACCGCCGGGGCCGGCATCGCCTTCCTGCCGTACTTCCCGGTGGCCATGGGCGGGCACGCGGCCGACGGCGGGCCGCTCGCCGCGGTCGCCGCCGAACTCGGCGCCACCCGCGCGCAGACCGCCCTCGCCTGGCTGCTGCACCGCGCGCCGAACGTCGTCCCGATCCCCGGCACCTCCTCCCCCGCCCACCTGGCGGAGAACACCGCCGCGCTCGGACTGGCCCTCACCGAGGAGCAGTACCGGCGGATCGACGCGGGCGCGTGACGCCCGGGCGGGGACATGCAACGACGCCTGCCCAGTTGTCCGGTCGGGGACAGGCGGGCAGGCGCCGTCAGTGTTCCGTACGCCTTTGTACGTAACGTCTGTGCGGACCTCGGGTCCGGTGGGTCGCGCGTCAGACCGCCAGGGCGCGGTCCGTCGGGCGGATCGGGGCCGGCAGGTCGCTGGCCCCGGTCAGGTAGCGGTCGACTCCGCGGGCGGCCGAGCGGCCCTCCGCGATGGCCCAGACGATGAGGGACTGGCCGCGGCCGGCGTCACCGGCGACGAACACACCCGGCACGTTGGTCTGGAAGTCGGCGTCGCGGGCGATGTTACCCCGTGCGTCGAGGTCCAGACCAAACTGCTCGACCAGGCCGTTCTCCCGGTCGGTGCCGGTGAAGCCCATGGCGAGGGTGACCAGCTGGGCCGGGATCTTCCGCTCGGTGCCGGGCTTCGCCGTCAGCTTGCCGTCGATGAACTCCACCTCGGTGAGGTGCAGCCACTGGACGTTGCCGTCCTCGTCGCCCTCGAAGTGGGTGGTGGAGACGGAGTAGACCCGCTCGCCGCCCTCCTCGTGGGCCGACGTGACCTTGTAGAGCATCGGGAAGGTCGGCCAGGGCTGGTCGACCGGGTGCCGCTCGTCGTTCGGCCGGGGCATGATCTCCAGCTGGGTGACGGAGGCCGCGCCCTGCCGGTGGGCGGTGCCGACGCAGTCCGCGCCGGTGTCGCCGCCGCCGATCACGACGACGTGCTTGCCCTCGGCGGAGACGGGCGGCGCCACGTAGTCGCCCTCCTGCACCTTGTTGGCCAGGGGCAGGTACTCCATGGCCTGGTAGACGCCCTTCAGCTCCCGGCCGGGAACGGGAAGGTCGCGGGCGGTCGTGGCGCCGGCGGCGATCACGATCGCGTCGTACCGCTTCTTCAGGTCGGTCGCCTTGATGTCGCGGCCGACCTCCACGCCGGTGCGGAACCGGGTGCCCTCCGCGCGCATCTGCTCGATACGGCGGTTGATGTGCCGCTTCTCCATCTTGAACTCGGGGATGCCGTACCGCAGCAGACCGCCGATCCGGTCGGCGCGCTCGTAGACGGCGACCGTGTGGCCGGCCCGGGTCAGCTGCTGGGCGGCGGCGAGGCCCGCCGGGCCGGAGCCGATGACCGCGACCGTCTTGCCGGACAGGCGCTCGGGGATCTGCGGGGCGACGTCCCCGGTCTCCCACGCCTTGTCGATGATCGAGACCTCGACGTTCTTGATGGTGACCGGCTGCTGGTTGATGCCCAGCACGCACGCCGACTCGCAGGGGGCCGGGCACAGGCGGCCGGTGAACTCCGGGAAGTTGTTGGTCGCGTGCAGCCGCTCGGAGGCGGCGGCCCAGTCCTCGCGGTAGGCGTAGTCGTTCCACTCGGGGATCAGGTTCCCCAGCGGACAGCCGTTGTGGCAGAACGGGATGCCGCAGTCCATGCAGCGGCTGGCCTGCTTGCTGATGATCGGCAGCAGGGAGCCGGGGACGTAGACCTCGTTCCAGTCCTTGACCCGCTCGGCGACGGGGCGGGTCTCGGCGACCTCACGGCCGTGGTTCAGGAAGCCCTTCGGGTCAGCCATTGATCGCCGCCTCCATCATCTTCTCGGTGATCTCGGTCTCGGAGAGACCGGCTCGCTCGGCGGCGTCCTTGGCGGCGAGCACTGCCTTGTACGTGCTGGGGATGATCTTGCTGAAGCGCTCCACGGCCGTGTCCCAGTCGGCCAGCAGCTTGGCGGCGACGGTCGAGCCGGTCTCCTCGGCGTGGCGGCGCACCACGTCGTGCAGCCACCGCTTGTCCGCCTCGTCCAGCGCCTCGATCGCGCCGGAGTTGCCCGCGTTGACGTTGTCGCGGTCGAGGTCGACGACGTAGGCGATGCCGCCGGACATGCCCGCCGCGAAGTTGCGGCCGGTCGGGCCGAGGACGACCGCGTGACCGCCGGTCATGTACTCGCAGCCGTGGTCGCCCACGCCCTCGGAGACGACCAGCGCGCCGGAGTTGCGGACGCAGAACCGCTCACCGGTGCGGCCGCGCAGGAACAGCTCGCCGCCGGTGGCGCCGTACGCGATGGTGTTGCCCGCGATGACCGAGTACTCGGCGAGGTGGTCGGCGGCCCGGTCCGGGCGGACGACGATCCGGCCGCCGGAGAGGCCCTTGCCGACGTAGTCGTTGGCGTCGCCCTCCAGGCGCAGCGTGACGCCGCGCGGCAGGAACGCGCCGAAGGACTGGCCGGCGGAGCCCGTGAAGGTGATGTCGATGGTGTCGTCGGGCAGGCCCGCGCCGCCGAACTTCTTCGTCACCTCGTGGCCGAGCATGGTGCCGACCGTGCGGTTGATGTTGCGGATGGCGACCTGGGCGCGCACCGGCTGGGCCTCGGTCGCGTCGTTCGCGGCCAGGGCGTCGGCGGCGAGCTTGATCAGCTCGTTGTCGAGGGCCTTCTCCAGGCCGTGGTCCTGGGCGGCCGCCTGGTGGCGGACGGCGCCCTCGGGCAGGGCGGGCACGTGGAACAGCGGCTCCAGGTCCAGGCCCTGCGCCTTCCAGTGGTCCACCGCGCGCTCGACGTCCAGCACCTCGGCGTGGCCGACGGCCTCCTCGATGGAGCGGAAGCCCAGCTCGGCCAGCAGCTCGCGGACCTCCTCGGCGATGAACCGGAAGAAGTTCACCACGTGCTCGGCCTTGCCGGCGAAGCGGTCGCGCAGCACCGGGTTCTGGGTGGCGATGCCGACCGGGCAGGTGTCCAGGTGGCACACGCGCATCATCACGCAGCCGGAGACGACCAGCGGGGCGGTCGCGAAGCCGAACTCCTCGGCGCCGAGCAGCGCGGCGATGACCACGTCCCGGCCGGTCTTCAGCTGGCCGTCGGTCTGCACGACGATGCGGTCCCGCAGGCCGTTCAGCAGCAGCGTCTGCTGGGTCTCGGCCAGACCCAGCTCCCAGGGGCCGCCCGCGTGCTTGAGGGAGGTCAGCGGGGAGGCGCCGGTGCCGCCGTCGTGGCCGGAGATGAGCACGACGTCCGCGTGCGCCTTGGACACACCGGCCGCGACCGTGCCGACGCCGACCTCGGAGACCAGCTTCACGTGGATCCGCGCCCGCGGGTTCGCGTTCTTCAGGTCGTGGATCAGCTGGGCCAGGTCCTCGATGGAGTAGATGTCGTGGTGCGGCGGCGGGGAGATCAGGCCGACGCCCGGCGTGGAGTGCCGGGTCTTGGCGACCCACGGGTAGACCTTGTGGCCGGGCAGCTGGCCGCCCTCGCCGGGCTTGGCGCCCTGGGCCATCTTGATCTGGATGTCGTCCGCGTTGACCAGGTACTCGGAGGTCACGCCGAAGCGGCCGGAGGCGACCTGCTTGATCGCCGAGCGGCGCGCCGGGTCGTACAGGCGCTCCGGGTCCTCGCCGCCCTCACCGGTGTTGGACTTGCCGCCCAGCTGGTTCATGGCGATGGCGAGGGTCTCGTGCGCCTCCTTGGAGATGGAGCCGTACGACATGGCGCCGGTGGAGAAGCGCTTGACGATCTCGCTGACCGGCTCGACCTCGTCGAGGGGGATCGGCTTGCGGTCGGACTTGAAGCCGAACAGGCCGCGCAGCGTCATCAGGCGCTCGGACTGCTCGTTCACCCGGGAGGTGTACTTCTTGAAGATGTCGTAGCGGCCGGACCGGGTGGAGTGCTGGAGGCGGAAGACCGTCTCCGGGTCGAACAGGTGCGGTTCGCCCTCGCGGCGCCACTGGTACTCGCCGCCGATCTCCAGCGCGCGGTGCGCCGGGGCGATGCCGGAGGCCGGGTAGGCCTTGGCGTGGCGGGCGGCGACCTCCTCGGCGATGACGTCGATGCCGACGCCGCCGATCTTGGTGGCGGTGCCGTTGAAGTACTTCGCCACGAAACCCTCGTCCAGGCCGACGGCCTCGAAGACCTGGGCGCCGCGGTAGGAGGCGACGGTGGAGATGCCCATCTTTGACATGACCTTCAGCACGCCCTTGCCGAGGGCGTAGATCAGGTTCTTGATGGCCTGCTCGGGCTCGAGGCCGCTGAGGAAGGTGCCCGCGCGCAGCAGGTCCTCGACCGACTCCATCGCCAGGTACGGGTTGACGGCGGCGGCGCCGTAGCCGATGAGCAGGGCGACGTGGTGGACCTCGCGGACGTCGCCGGCCTCGACCAGCAGGCCCACCTGGGTGCGCTGCTTGGTGCGGATGAGGTGGTGGTGGACGGCCGCGGTGAGCAGCAGCGACGGGATCGGCGCGTGCTCGGCGTCGGAGTGGCGGTCCGACAGGACGATCAGCCGGGCGCCGTTCTCGATGGCGGCGTCCGCCTCGGCGCAGATCTCCTCGATGCGCGCGGCGAGGGCGTCGCCGCCGCCGGAGACCCGGTACAGACCGGAGAGCGTGGCGGCCTTGAAGCCGGGCATGTCGCCGTCGGCGTTGATGTGGATGAGCTTGGCCAGCTCGTCGTTGTCGATCACCGGGAAGGGCAGCACGACGGACCGGCAGGAGGCGGCGGTCGGTTCCAGCAGGTTGCCCTGCGGGCCGAGCGAGCTGCGCAGGGAGGTGACCAGTTCCTCGCGGATCGCGTCCAGCGGCGGGTTGGTGACCTGGGCGAACAGCTGGGTGAAGTAGTCGAAGAGCAGCCGGGGGCGCTCGGACAGGGCCGCGATCGGGGAGTCCGTGCCCATGGAGCCGATCGGCTCGGCGGCGGTGCGGGCCATCGGGGCGAGGATGACGCGCAGCTCCTCCTCGGTGTAGCCGAAGGTCTGCTGGCGGCGGGTGACCGAGGCGTGGGTGTGCACGATGTGCTCGCGCTCGGGCAGGTCGCCCAGCTCGATCTCGCCGGCTTCCACCCACTCGGCGTAGGGCTTCTCGGCGGCGAGGGACGCCTTGATCTCGTCGTCCTCGATGATGCGGTGCTCGGCGGTGTCGACGAGGAACATCCGGCCGGGCTGGAGGCGGCCCTTGCGGACGACCTTGGCCGGGTCGATGTCGAGGACGCCGACCTCGGAGCCGAGGACGACGAGGCCGTCGTCGGTGACCCAGTAGCGGCCGGGGCGCAGTCCGTTGCGGTCGAGCACGGCGCCGACCTGGGTGCCGTCGGTGAAGGTGACGCAGGCGGGGCCGTCCCAGGGCTCCATCATCGTGGAGTGGAACTGGTAGAAGGCGCGCCGGGCCGGGTCCATGGAGACGTGGTTCTCCCACGCCTCCGGGATCATCATCAGCACGGAGTGCGGCAGCGAGCGTCCGCCGAGGTGCAGCAGCTCCAGGACCTCGTCGAAGGAGGCGGAGTCGGAGGCGTCGGGGGTGCAGACCGGGAAGAGGCGGTCCAGCTTCTCCTGCGGGCCGAACAGGTCGGAGACCAGCTGGGACTCGCGGGCGACCATCCAGTTGCGGTTGCCCTTGACGGTGTTGATCTCACCGTTGTGCGCGACGAACCGGTACGGGTGCGCGAGCGGCCACGACGGGAAGGTGTTGGTGGAGAACCGGGAGTGCACGAGCGCGATCGCGGAGGCGAAGCGGCGGTCGGACAGGTCCGGGAAGAAGGGTTCGAGCTGGCCGGTGGTCAGCATGCCCTTGTAGACGATGGTCCGGGCGGACAGGGAGGGGAAGTAGACCCCGGCCTCGCGCTCGGCGCGCTTGCGCAGCACGAACGCCCTGCGGTCCAGGGCGATGCCCTCGCTGGCGTGGTCGGTCACGAAGACCTGCCGGAACACCGGCATGGTGGAGCGGGCGGTGGCCCCCAGCAGCTCCGGGGCGACCGGGACGGCGCGCCAGCCGAGGACCGTCAGGCCCTCCTCGGCGGCGATCGTCTCGATATGCGAGACGGCGTCCTCGGTGCCCTCCTCCGGCAGGAAGGCGATGCCTACCGCGTAGGAGCCTGCCGCGGGAAGGTCGAATCCGGCCACATCGCGGAGGAAGGCGTCCGGCACCTGGGAGAGGATGCCCGCGCCGTCGCCGGAGTCGGGCTCGGAGCCGGTGGCCCCGCGGTGCTCCAGGTTGCGCAGGACGGTGAGCGCCTGCTCTACCAGGGTGTGGGAGGCCTCGCCGGTAAGGGTGGCGACGAAACCGACGCCGCAGGCGTCGTGTTCGTTGCGGGGGTCGTACATACCCTGCGCAGCAGGGCGAGCATCCATGAACGACCAGTTCCGGCCGTTCGTGGAGTGCTGGGACGGCTGGCGCGGCGTACGCATCGGCTCTCCCGTCGTCGTCATGTGGCATGTGGCAGGTGCCGAGGGACGACGTTGGCCCTCTGCGTGAGATCTGCGATGAGATCAAAATTTCGTGCAGGTTACATGATGGAGCGGTTCCCGGGAACCGGATACTCCGTTCCATCATGCGGACGCCGCGGTCGCGGCGGAGGTGCCGCGCGGAGGCGGCGGCTGCCGTGCGGTGGCGGCGCGGTGCCGTGCGGTGACGGCGGGTGCCGTGCGGTGACGGCGACGCGGTGGGGGGACCGTGACGGACAGGATCGGTCGATCGCGTCCGGCGGCCCGAGGGGGCCGGGGAGAGCGTCATCGCCCGCCCCACGGGGGCGCGGCAGGCGTCATTGCCCACAGCGCTTACGGGTCATGCCCCGCCGCAAAGCTGCCGAAACCAGCGGGTAACGGGTATTTATGCGGCCCCTCGCATAAGTACCGGTCGGGCTATCCTACGGCCGTTCCGAACAGACTGCCCAGGGCGTACGTCACACCGGCCGCCGCGCCACCCAGCGCGAGCTGCCGCAGACCGCTGAACCACCAGCTCCGCGCGGTCACCCTGGCCACCACGGCACCGCAGGCGAAGAGTCCGACGAGGGCGAGCAGCACGGCGGGCCACAGCACGCTCGCGCCGAGCAGGTACGGCAGCACGGGCAGCAGTGCGCCGAGGGCGAAGGATCCGAACGACGACACGGCGGCGACCAGCGGGGAGGGCAGGTCGCCGGGGTCGATGCCCAGCTCCTCGCGGGCGTGGATCTCCAGCGCCTGCTCGGGATCACGGGACAGCTGCCGGGCGACCTGCCGGGCCAGGTCCGGTTCGACCCCGCGGGCGACGTACAGCGCGGCCAGCTCCGCCTCCTCGTCCTGCGGGTGCTTGCGCAGCTCACGGCGTTCGACGTCGAGTTCGGCCTCGACCAGTTCGCGCTGGGAGGCGACGGAGGTGTACTCGCCGGCCGCCATGGAGAAGGCGCCGGCCGCGAGCCCGGCGAGGCCGGTGATGACTATGGTGTGCCGGCTCACGGAGCCGCCGGCCACGCCCGTCATCAGGGCGAGGTTGGAGACCAGGCCGTCCATGGCGCCGAAGACGGCGGGCCGCAGCCAGCCACCGTTCACATCACGGTGGGTGTGGTTGTCGCGGTGCGCTTCGTGCAGCGCGGCCTCGGTTTCGATGATCGCCATGCGGGCCCCCAGGAAAGCTTAGCCAAAGCTAACTTTGGACGACTTCTATTTTTTGACATCCCCAAATCTACGCCGTCGACTCCTCCCCCGCCAGCAAGGAAAGGCTGGGCTAACCTGCGGTTTTCCGCTGCGGGCACTCATCTGGGCGGGGAGCGGCTCAGGTGCCGGGCGAAGGGGAGGACGGGCGCCCCGGTCCGACCGGGCCTCTTCCCGCGGCACACATGCGCAAAGACGCCCGAGGGAACGCGCCCAGGAGGATGATTCGGGGCATGACGCCCACAGCTCGACAAAGCAGCGAACCGGCTCCGAGCGGCTCCGGGGCGGGGCCCGGTTCCGGCACGCCCGCCGCCCGCCGTCCCTCCCGGCCGCGCTCCGTCACGGCACTCCCCGGCGCCCCGGGCCTGCCGGCGGTCTCCGCCGGCGACGACCGGCAGGCCGCGCCCGGCTCGGTGAGGTACGGCAGGACCCACCGCGCCGCCGTCACGACGGCCGGTGCCGGTGCCCTGGCGGGCGCGCGCGGGACGGAGGAGGTCACGGGCACACCCGGCACACCCGGCACACCGCCGGTCACAGGCACGCGCGACGCGCGGACGGGCGTCGGCACCGGCCGGCCGGTGCCGTGGGCACCCGCCCGGTCGCTCACCCGTGCCGCCCGCGGGATCCCGGGCCGGGCGGTCCGCCGCGAACACGCTCCCGAGCGGGCGGCCGGCACACCCGGAGGCCGCCCGTGCTCCGTGTGACCTGGGTCCAGCCGGAGGATCTGCTGGACCACGAACTGCGCCAGGCCCGCCTGGACGGGCGTGAGCCGAAGGCGGTGGAGGCCCGCTGGCGGGCGGCCGGCGGCCCGGACGCGGTGCGGCGGAGGAGCGCCTCCGCGGGCGTCTCCCGCTATCTGCGCCTGCTCGCGGAGGACCTGCTGGACGAACTCGCCGACCTGCCCGGCCGCTTCGCCGAGGACGAGCCGACCGGCCTGACCCGCATCACCTCCCTGTGCCCCGACTGGTCCGCAGGACCCGACGGCCCCGGCCGCCACGGCCACCCCGCCGACAGGATGGCCACCGCGCCGGACCCCCGTGCCCTCGAGGCCGCCTGGCTCGGCCGGGCCATCGGGTGTCTCCTCGGCAGACCCGTGCGGAACCTGCCCCTCGACGGCATCCGCGCCCTCGCCCGGGCGGCCGGGAACTGGCCCCTCGACGGCTACTTCACCGCCAGGGGCGTGCCCGAGGACCTCCTCGCCGCCCATCCCTGGGACCACGGCTCCGCCGCCACCTGTCTGGCCGAGACCATCGACGGCGTGCCCGGGGACCACGACCTCGACCTCGGCCTCGTCAATCTCCTGCTGCTCCGGCGCCACGGACGGCGGTTCGGCACCGACGACGCCGCCCGGCTCTGGCTGGACGAGCTTCCGCCCGGTCGTACCTCTGCCGCCGAGCGCCTCGCCCTGCGCAATCTGCTCTGCGGCATCGAGCCCCCGGGCACCGCCCGCCACCGCAACCCGTTCCGCGAGTGGACCGGCGCCCTGGTCCGCGCCGCCCCGCACGGCTGGACCAACCCCGGCGACCCGGCCGCAGCCGCCGGACAGGCGTACCGCGACGCCGTCCTCACCCACACCGCCAACGGTGTCTACGCGGCGATGTTCACCGCGGCCGTCATCGCCGCCGCCGTCCCGGGCACCCATGACGTCCACGCCTGCCTGCGGGCCGGCCGCGCGGTGATCCCGCCCCGTTCCCGGCTGGCGGCGGCCGTCGACCACGCCGTCCGGCTGGCCCGGACCACGGAGCGCTTCGAGGACGTGGTGGACGGACTCCACGCCCGCTACGCCGCCACCCACCACCGGCTCCACGCCGTCCCCAACACCGCGCTGATCGCCGCCGCCCTCACCCACGCCGACGGCGACTTCGCCGGCTCCGTCTGCCGTGCCGTGTCCGGCGGCTGGGCCACCGACACCAACGGCGCGACCGCCGGCAGCGTCGCCGGGCTCCTCGCCGGGACCCCCGCCGCGCTGCCCGAACGCTGGCGGGCGCCGCTGAAGAACCGGCTCGCCAGCGGCCTCGCCGACTTCGACGGCACCGGTTTCGACGCCCTCGCCCACCTCACGCACCTGGAGGCGACCCGCTCATGACCCATATCGCGGTCCTCGGCAGCACCAACATGGACCTGGTCACCTATGTCGACAGGGCGCCCCGGCGCGGGGAGACCGTGACGGGGCGGGAGTTCCGTACGGTGCCCGGCGGCAAGGGCGCCAACCAGGCGATCGCCGCGGCCCGGGCCGGGGCGACCGTCTCGATGATCGGCGCGGTCGGCACCGACGCCTACGGCGCGCGGCTGCGCGACACCCTCGAACACTCCGGCGTCGACACCGACTTCCTGCGCACGGTGGAGGGCCCGTCCGGCACCGCGCACATCGTGGTGGACGCCGAGGGGGGCAACGCGATCGTCGTCATCCCCGGCGCCAACGGCACCGTCGACCACCTCTCCCCCGGCGACGAGGGGGTGATCGCCACCGCGGACGCCCTGCTGCTGCAACTGGAGGTCCCCCTCGCGGCGGTCGTCGCGGGCGCGCAGGCGGCCCGCCGGCACGGCGTCCGTACGGTGCTGACGCCCTCCCCGGTCCAGCCGCTGCCGCCCGAACTCCTGGACGCCGTCGACCTGTTGGTGCCCAACGAGTACGAGGCGGTCACCCTCACCGACCGTACCGACCCGCGCGAGGCGGCGGCGGCCCTGCTGGACCGGGTGCCGGAGGTCGTCGTCACCCTCGGCGCGACCGGCTGTCTGTATCTGGCCCGGGGCGCCGAGCCGCTCGTGGTCCCCGCGCCCCGGGTGACGGCCGTCGACTCCACCGGTGCGGGCGACACCTTCGTCGGCGCGCTCGCCGTCGCCCTCGCCGAGGAGAAACCGGTACGCGAGGCCCTGACCTGGGCGGCCGCCGCGGCGTCGATCTCCGTCCAGCGGGCAGGGGCGTCGGCGTCGATGCCGTACCGCCCGGAGATCGAGACCCGGTACGGCACGTGAGGTCCCCGGCCCCGGACGCGTGCGCCACCGCCCGCACACGCCGAGGGCGCCCGGAACACTCCGGGCGCCCTCGGCGTCGTGGAACCGGCGGTCAGACCTTCCTGGCCGGCTTCGCCTCGTCCTCCGGCGACTCCTCGGCGGGCTCCTCGCCGTCCCCGGGCCGCTTCTCCCCGGCGCCGACGGCAGCCTCCGTACCCGCGGGCTTCTTCTCCTCGCCCTCGGCGACAGCCTCCGCGGCCCCGGCCGCCCCGCCGGGGACGGCCCCGGGTTCGACCACGGCCTCCCGTCCCGGCCGCTTCTTGCCCACCACCACGATGTACGCCACCGCCAGCAGGAAGACGATCAGGGCGGTCCAGTCGTTGAGGCGCAGGCCCAGGATGTGGTGGGCGTCGTCCACGCGCATGTACTCGATCCAGCCGCGGCCCGCGCAGTACGCGGCGACGTACAGCGCGAACGCCCGGCCGTGCCCCAGCTTGTAGCGGCGGTCCGCCCAGATCACCAGCAGGCCGACGCCGACGCACCACAGGGATTCGTAGAGGAACGTAGGGTGGTAGTACCCCGGCACCCGGCCGCCCTCGGCGGAGGTGATGTGCAGCGCCCAGGGCAGGTGGGTCTCCCGGCCGTACAGCTCCTGGTTGAACCAGTTGCCCCAGCGGCCGATGGCCTGCGCGAACGCGATGCCGGGCGCGACCGCGTCGGCGTACGCGGGCATCGGGACGCCCCGGCGCCGCGCGCCGATCCAGGCACCGAGCGCGCCGAGCGCGATGGCGCCCCAGATGCCCAGGCCGCCCTCCCACACCTTGAAGGCGTCCACCCAGTCCCGGCCCTCGCTGAAGTACAGCTCGTAGTCCGTGATCACGTGGTAGAGCCGGCCGCCGACCAGGCCGAACGGTACGGCCCAGACGGCGATGTCGGCGACCGTGCCGGACTGCCCGCCCCGGGCGATCCAGCGCTTGTTGCCGAACCAGACGGCAACGAAGACGCCGATGATGATGCAGATGGCGTAGCCGCGCAGCGGGATGGGGCCGAGGTACAGCACCCCGTGCGACGGGCTGGGGATGTAGGCAAGGTTCATGGCAGATCCGACGCTACCGTGCCGGGCCGTGGGGACGGCAAGCAGCCCGGCTACGGGTCCATAACGGGGCGTGGGGAACGCTCACCCCTTGTCGGCCGCCTCCACCAGCTGCTTGAGCTTGGCCGGGGTCATCGTCCGGTCCTGGTAGACGTTCTTGCCGTCGAGCAGCACGGTGGGCGTGCCGCCGAAGCTGCCGGACTTGAACGCCTGATGGGACTTGTCCACCCAGCCGTCGTGGGTGCCGTCCTGGACGCACTTGCGGAAGGCGGGGGTGTCCAGGCCCTTCACCTTGCCGGCCAGGTCGATCAGCTTGTCGTTGCCCTCGAAGGCGTCGTCGGTCTCCTTGGGCTGGTTCGCGAACAGCACGTCGTGGTAGTCGCGGAACCTTCCGGCGTCCTGGGCGCAGGCGGCGGCGTTGGCGGCGCGCAGCGAACCGGTGCCCCCCAGGTTGCCGTCGATCAGCCGGACCAGGTGGTACTCGACTCTGAGCTTGCCGGCGTCGGTCAGTTCGTGCAGCACCGGCCGGTACGCCACCTCGAAGGCCTGGCAGGCCGGGCAGCGGAAGTCCTCCCAGACGGTGAGCGTCGACTTGGCGCCGTCCTTGCCGACCGGGATCGCGAGGCTGTCCTTGCCCTGCGCGCCCGAGGGGGCCACCGCCGGACCCGCGCCGGTGCTCTTGTCCTTGCCGGCGTTGGCGGCGACGACGCCGACCACCGCCGCCAGGCCCAGGACGCAGACGACGCTCGCGCCCACGATCAGCGCCCGCCGTCGCCTGTCCGCGGCCTTCTGCTTCTCGCGCTCGACCGCCAGCCGCTCCCGGGCGGTGCGCTTTCCGTCACGGTTCTTCTCGCTCACACCCCCAGAACGAACCGGGGAGGCGCAGCGCGCCTCCCCGGTCCGAGGTCCACCCGTTCGAGTGACCGAATCATGCGGTAGGGGACATCACAGCCCCTCGCGTCCGCCCGTCACGCCTGGCCGCGCACGCCCTTCGCCAGGTCCCCGGCCAGCTCGCGGACCGCCGTGAGGCCGGCGGCGGCGTCCGGCGCGTCCAGCATCCGCTTCACGAACGCCGAACCGACGATCACGCCGTCGGCGAAGCCGGCCACCTCGGCGGCCTGGGCCCGGTTGGAGACGCCGAGACCGACGCAGACGGGCAGGCCGGTGCCGGTGGCGCGGGTGCGCCGGACCAGGTCCTGGGCCTGCGCGCCGACGGACTCGCGGGTGCCGGTGACGCCCATGAGGGAGGCGGCGTAGACGAAGCCGCTGCCCGCCGCGGTGATCTCGGCGAGCCGCTCGTCCTTGCTGCTCGGGGCCACGACGAAGACCGTCGCGAGGCCGTGCTTCTCGGCGTGCTCGCGCCACAGCGCCGACTCCTGCACCGGCAGGTCGGGCAGGATGCAGCCGGCGCCGCCCGCCTCGGCCAGCTCGGCGGTGAAGCGCTCGACGCCGTAGCGGTCGATGGGGTTCCAGTACGTCATGACCAGGATCGGCTTGCCGGTGGCCCGGTACGCCTCCCGGACCGTGCGCATGACGTCCGCGATCCGCACACCGCCGCGCAGGGCGATGTCGTCCGCGGTCTGGATGACCGGGCCGTCCAGGACCGGGTCGCTGTGCGGCAGGCCGACCTCGACCACGTCCGCGCCGCCCGCCAGTACGGCCTTGATCGCCTCGATGCCGCCGTCCACGGTGGGGAATCCGGCCGGGAGGTAGGCGATGAGCGCCGAGCGGCCCTCCGCCCGGGCGCCCGCGAGGGTGTCCGACAGCAGCTGGATGTTCCCGCTCACTTGGCGTCCCCCTCGATCTCGGCGGTGTCGGCGGCGTCGGCCGCGACCTCGGCGTCGGTGTCGTACAGGCCGAAGTAGCGCGCGGCGGTGTCCATGTCCTTGTCGCCGCGGCCGGACAGGTTGACGACGATCAGGCCGTCCGGGCCCAGTTCCCGGCCGACCTCCAGGGCGCCGGCCAGGGCGTGGGCGCTCTCGATGGCCGGGATGATGCCCTCGGTGCGCGACAGCAGGCGCAGTGCCTGCATGGCCGCGTCGTCGGTGACCGCGCGGTACTCGCCGCGGCCGGAGTCCTTCAGGTAGGAGTGCTCGGGGCCGATGCCCGGGTAGTCCAGGCCGGCCGAGATGGAGTACGGCTCGGTGATCTGACCCTCGTCGTCCTGGAGGACGTAGGAGCGGGAACCGTGCAGGATGCCGGGCTCGCCGGCGGTGAGGGTGGCCGCGTGCTCGCCGGTCTCGACGCCGTGGCCGGCCGGTTCGCAGCCGATCAGGCGGACGCCCTCGTCGGGGATGAAGGCGTGGAAGAGGCCGATCGCGTTGGAGCCGCCGCCGACGCAGGCGACGGCGGCGTCCGGGAGGCGGCCGGCGCGCTCCAGGAGCTGGCGGCGGGCCTCGACGCCGATGACCCGGTGGAAGTCGCGGACCATGGCCGGGAACGGGTGCGGGCCGGCGACCGTGCCGAACAGGTAGTGGGTGTGGTCGACGTTGGCGACCCAGTCCCGGAACGCCTCGTTGATGGCGTCCTTCAGGGTGCGGCTGCCGGACTTCACGGCGACGACCTCGGCGCCGAGCATGCGCATGCGGGCCACGTTCAGGGCCTGCCGCTGGGTGTCGATCTCGCCCATGTAGATGGTGCAGTCGAGGCCGAACAGCGCGCAGGCGGTGGCCGTGGCGACGCCGTGCTGACCGGCTCCGGTCTCGGCGATGACCCGGGTCTTGCCCATGCGCTTGGTGAGCAGGGCCTGGCCGAGCACGTTGTTGATCTTGTGGGAGCCGGTGTGGTTCAGGTCCTCCCGCTTGAGGAAGACGCGGGCTCCGCCGGCGTGCTCGGCGAAGCGGGGGACCTCGGTGAGCGCCGACGGGCGGCCGGTGTAGTGCACCAGCAGGTCGTCGAGCTCACGGGCGAACTCGGGGTCGTTCTTGGCCTTGTCGTACTCGACGGCCACCTCGTCCACGGCGGCGACGAGGGCCTCCGGGATGAACTTGCCGCCGAACGCGCCGAAGTAGCCTCCGGCGTCGGGGACCTGACCCTCCGGGTCGGGAATGAAGAAGTCGCTGGGCATGCGGATACCTCACGGTGAGTTTCTGGGAAGAACCGATCGCCGTGGGGCTCGGGTCGTCTGTCGGCTGCGGGCCGGATGTGGCTTGTCGCGCCCGCGCGGCGGTAGCCGCATATCAGATGGAGTCCCGCGCCCCTAACGGGCGCGCTGCCATCGACGCCCGTTGACCTGCCCGGGTTCGTCACCTATGACGTACCGCACCCTGCGGCCGTGCACGCGCCGCGCGGGCGCGCGACAGCCCCGGGGCCGGCAGCCGCGCGCGAGACGGGCGTACGGGTCCCGGGCCGTCAGGGTGAGCTGGTGCGTCATCGTCGGCAAGCCTAGCGGGATCAGCCCCGGCCGTGCCGCAGTGCGGGGTGTTCGCCCGCGGCGACCAGGTCGGCGACGGCCGCCTTGGGGTCGCGGCCGGTGACCAGGGACTCGCCGACCAGGACCGCGTCGGCTCCGGCGTTGGCGTAGGCGATCAGGTCGTGCGGGCCGCGCACACCGGATTCGGCGACCTTCACGAGGTGGTCGGGGATCTCCGGGGCGACCCGCTCGAACGTGCCGCGGTCGACCTCCAGCGTCTTCAGGTTGCGCGCGTTGACACCGATGATCTTGGCGCCCGCGTCCACCGCCCGCTCGACCTCGTCCTCGTCGTGCACCTCGACCAGCGGGGTCAGGCCGATGGACACCGCGCGCTCGATCAGCGACTCCAGGGCCGGCTGGTCCAGGGCGGCCACGATGAGCAGCGCGAGGTCGGCGCCGTACGCACGGGCCTCCCAGAGCTGGTACGAGGTGACGATGAAGTCCTTGCGCAGCACCGGGATGTCCACGCGGGCGCGGACGGCCTCCAGGTCGGCGAGCGAGCCCCCGAAGCGGCGCTGTTCGGTGAGGACGGAGATGACGGCCGCGCCGCCCGCCTCGTAGTCCGCGGCGAGGCCGGCCGGGTCGGCGATGGCGGCCAGCGCGCCCTTGGAGGGGCTGGACCGCTTGACCTCGCAGATCACCTTGACGCCGTCGCCCTTGAGGGCGGCCACCCCGTCCTTGGCGGCGGGGGCCTTGGCCGCGCGCTCCTTGAGCTCGTCGAGGCTGACACGGGCCTGCCGCTCGGCGAGGTCGGCACGGACTCCGTCGATGATCTCGTCGAGCACACTCACGCGAGCGGCCCCCTTCCAGACGGTGGGTTCCTTCAGGCTCCGAAAGCCCGTGGTCAATTGCGATGGTATCCGCAGCGGTGCGGTGGCCTCGCATCCGGTTGACGGCGGTCCCATTCCGTGGACATCCGTCCGAAGCCGGTCAAGGGCGCAGCCAGCTGCAGAACGGCAGGTTGCGGACGACGGTGAACGCCAGCAGCAGGGCGGCGACGGTCCACAGGTGGACGGGGCCGAGGCGGATCCGCAGCGGCCGGCCGCGCGCCGCGCGCGCCGTCCAGACGGACCACAGTACGGCGAAGCCGAGGTAGGCGGCGACGGCCGGCGCATTGGCGCGCAGCGCGGTGAGCAGGTCGCCGTGGGCGAACGCGTGCGCGCTGCGGAGCCCGCCGCAGCCCGGGCAGTACAGGCCGGTGAGCGCGTAGAGAGGGCAGACGGGATAGTGGCCGGGCTGGTTCGGATCGACCGCGCCGACGTAGCCGAAGGCCCCGGCCACGGCCGCGAACAACCCGAGGGGCACGGCGAGCCGCCGCCGGACGGACCCGGCGGGCGCCCCAGGGTGCGAGAGGCCGGAGGACGCAGCGGACGGCCCGGAGTGCGGGAGACCGGAGGACGCAGCGGACGGCCCGGGGTGCGGGAGACCGGAGAACACGGCAGACCCGGCAGACCCGGCAGACGGCCCAGGATGCGACAAGCCGGAAGACGCGCCAGGCCCGGCAGGCGACCCGGGGTACGGGAGGCCGGAGGACGCAGCGGACGGCCCGGGGTGCGGGAGACCGGAAGACACACCGGGCCCGGCAGACGGCCCAGGGTGCGACACACCGGAAGACGCGCCAGGCCCCGCAGGCGGCCCGGGGTACGGGAAGCCGGAGGGCGTGGCGGGCGGGCCGGGGTGCGGGGTGTCGCGGGGGGCCTCGGCCGGGACCGTGCGGCTGTCAGCGTTCACGCGGGCATTCTGCCCCGCCCGGTGCAGCGCCGCCCGTCGGCGGCGACCGGCGCGGGCCCGGCCCCGCGCGGCCGGGAAACGCGAGGGGCGGTCCGCATCCCTCCGGATGCCGGACCGCCCCTCGGGAAAGCCTGGGGTCAGTGGCCCGCGGCGGCCGGCTCGGGGCTCGCCGACGTGCGCGCCACGGCAGCGGTCTGCTTCGGCTGGCCGAGGCCCATGGCCCGCATGATGCCGCCGACCACGCCGCCGAGGAGCGTGAGCGCCATGCCGGCCCAGAAGCCGACGGGCTGGGCCATCACCATGAAGGCGCCCGCGACGCAGAAACCGATGAAGGCGATGATGACACCGGTCCAGGCGGCCGGGGTGTGACCGTGGCCGTGGCTGCTGCCCGCCATGACTTGCTCCTCGTTGTTGCTGATGTACGTGTCGTATGAGGCGTCGTACGCTCGCCGGATCCATTGTCCCGTAGGCGTGCGCGCGCCGGACGCGGGGGTGGCGTCTGGTTCGCCACACCGCCCGGGCCCCCTCTCGGGCCGTGAGGTCAGGCGCCCGTCGGGTCCTCGCCCCGGTCCAGGGCCTTCCAGATCTCCTCGGGCCGCTCCGGGTCGGTGGGGCGGGCGGTGCGCCGGGGGCGGGCGGGACCGCGTTCGTAGCGGCCGGACATCGCGGGCCACAGGCGGCCGTAGCGCAGGGCGAGCAGCCCGGCGAGCAGGATCAGCAGCCCGCCGGCGGCCGCGACGTACGGCCAGCCTGTGTGGGTGAGCGCGTGCACCGTGGCGGAGCTGTCGCCGCTCACCTCGGCGGCCCGCTCGTCCAGCGCGGAGCCGTCCGAGACGCCCGCCAGGGCCGCGACGGCGATGCCGGCGCCGGACAGCGCGAGCAGCCCGGAGACGAGGAAGCGGCCGGCCCGGCGGACGGCGAAGACCGCGACGAGCGCGGCGAGGCCCACTATGGCGAGGGCCGCGGGGACGCCCGTGACGTCGCTGCCCTTGGCCGTCAGCGGGAACGCGCCGCCGGCCACCGTCGCGGTGCCCTCCGCCCAGCGCTGCCGGGTGGCGAGCAGTGCCACGGCCGCGCCGAGGGCGCCGAACAGCAGGGCCACGGCGAGGCTCCGCCGGCCGGACCGGGCGGATGCGGCGGCTTCGGAACGAAGGTGAGGTACGGCAGTCACGTACTCCACTATCGCCTGAACCCCCGGCGCACCGTCACCCGGGGTTGCTGTGAGAAGCGCCCTGTTGCCCGAGGCGGTTCGCCGTGTGCACCGCCCGCAGCACCGCCGCCGCCTTGTTGCGGCACTCCTGGTCCTCCGCGACCGGGTCGGAGTCGGCTACGACGCCCGCGCCGGCCTGGACGTAGGCCGTGCCGTCGCGGAGCAGGGCGGTACGGATGGCGATCGCGGTGTCGGAGTCACCGGCGAAGTCCAGATAGCCGACGCAGCCGCCGTACAGGCCGCGCCGGGACGGCTCCAGTTCGTCGATGATCTGCATCGCGCGGGGCTTGGGCGCGCCGGAGAGGGTGCCGGCCGGGAAGCAGGCGGTGAGCACGTCGAAGGCGGTGCGGCCGGGGGCGACCTTGCCGGTGACGGTGGAGACGATGTGCATCACGTGCGAGTAGCGCTCGACGGACATGAAGTCGACCACCTCGACCGAACCCGGCTCGCAGACCCGGCCGAGGTCGTTGCGGCCGAGGTCGACCAGCATCAGGTGCTCGGCGCGCTCCTTGGGGTCGGCGAGCAGTTCCTCGGCGAGCGCCTGGTCCTCCTGGGGGGTGGCCCCGCGGTGCCGGGTGCCGGCGATGGGGTGGACCATCGCGCGCCCGTCCTCGACCTTCACCAGCGCCTCCGGGGAGGAGCCGACGACGTCGAAGCCGTCGAAGCGGAAGAGGTACATGTACGGCGAGGGGTTGGTGGCCCGCAGCACTCGGTAGACGTCCAGGGCGCTCGCCGTGCAGGGGGTCTCGAAGCGCTGGGAGGGGACGACCTGGAAGGCCTCGCCCGCGCGGATGCGCTCCTTGATGTCCTCCACGGCCCGCTGGAAGTCGGGCCCGCCCCAGCGGGCGGTGTACACGGGCAGTTCGGAGGGCGGCAGCTGGGCCGGGGGCTGGGCGACCGGGCGGGTGAGGTCGGCCTCCATGGCGTCCAGACGGGCCACGGCGTCCGCGTACGCCTCGTCCACGCCGGTGTCCAGGTCGTTGTGGTTGATCGCGTTGGCGATCAGCAGGACCGAGCCCTCCCAGTGGTCCATCACGGCGAGGTCGCTGGTCAGCAGCATGGTCAGCTCGGGCAGCCGCAGCTCGTCGTGCTCGCCGGGGCCGATCTTCTCCAGGCGGCGGACGATGTCGTAGCCCAGGTAGCCGACCATGCCGCCGGTGAAGGGCGGCAGGCCCTCCTGGTGCGGGGTGTGCAGGGTCTCGAGGGTGGCGCGCAGGGCCGCGAGCGGATCGCCGTCCGTGGGGACGCCGACGGGCGGGGTGCCGGCCCAGTGGGCCTGTCCGTCCCGGGCGGTGAGCGTGGCGGCGCTGCGGACCCCGACGAAGGAGTACCGGGACCAGGAGCGGCCGTTCTCCGCGGACTCCAGCAGGAAGGTCCCGGGGCGTTCGGCCGCGAGCTTGCGGTAGAGGGCGACCGGAGTGTCGCCGTCGGCGAGGAGCTTGCGGGTGACCGGGATGACGCGCCGGTCGCCGGCCAGCTTGCGGAAGGTCTCGAGATCCATGGCGGCCGACCTTACTGAGCCGCTGCCGGAGCGGCGGAATCCGTGTCCCTCAGGAGCACGTCCTCGTCGAAGCAGGTGCGCGCGCCGGTGTGGCAGGCGGCGCCCACCTGGTCGACCTTGACGAGCAGGGTGTCGCCGTCGCAGTCCAGGGCGACCGACTTCACCCGCTGGACGTGTCCGGAGGTGTCGCCCTTGACCCAGTACTCCCGGCGGCTGCGCGACCAGTAGGTGCAGCGGCCGGTGGTCAGCGTGCGGTGCAGCGCCTCGTCGTCCATCCAGCCGAGCATGAGCACCTCGCCGGTGTCGTACTGCTGGGCGATGGCGGGGACGAGCCCGTCGGTGCTGCGCTTGAGCCGCGCTGCGATCTCCGGGTCGAGGCTGCTGGGCCGGGGGCTGCCGGTCGTACTGGTCATGGGTGCCATTGTGCCGCGCGGCACCGACAGCGGACCCCGGGCGTCCGGGGAATGGTCACCGCGGGGCGGCGGAACCCCCTCGGGAGGCCACGGGTGGGCGGAGGGATCACCTGGTCGTAGGCTGGCCGCATGTCGACCTTCGCCAAGCGTGAACGGCTCCTGCTCGCCGATCTCTTGGAAACCGTCGGTCCGGACGCCGAGACGCTCTGCGCGGGCTGGCGGACCCGTGACCTGGCCGCGCACGTGATCGTGCGGGAGCGCCGCCCGGACGCGGCGGGCGGCACGCTGGTCAAGCAGCTCGCGCCGCGCCTGGAGAAGGTGATGGCCGAGTACACCGCGAAGCCGTACGAGGAGCTGATCCGGCTGATCCGCACGGGGCCGCCGCGGTTCTCGCCGTTCCAGCTCAAGCAGGTCGACGAGGCGGCCAACATCATCGAGTTCTACGTCCACACGGAGGACGTCCGCCGCGCCCAGCCCGACTGGACGCCGCGCGAGCTGGACCCGGTGTTCCAGGACACGCTGTGGTCCCGGCTGGAGCGGATCGCGCGGCTGCTGGGGAAGGGCGCGCCGACGGGTCTGGTGCTGCGCCGCCCGGACGGACAGACCGTGGTGGCGCACCGGGGCACACCGGTGGTCACGGTGACCGGTGAGGCGTCGGAGCTGCTGATGTTCGCGTACGGACGGCAGCGCGCGGCCCGGGTGGACCTGGACGGGGACGCGGACGCGATCGACCGGCTGCACGAGTCGAAGCAGCTGGGGATCTGACCGGGGGCGCCGGCCGGGGAGCCGTGGGCATCTGGCGGAACCCGCCGGCCGGGAAGTACGGGAGCCGCCGGCCGGAGGTTCCGGGGCGGCCGACGCCGGCCCGCCCGGTGCCGGGAGCCCCGGGCAACCGACGGCAGCCCGCCAAGCACCAGGAACCCCGAGCAACCGACAGCAGCCCACCAAGCACCAGGAACCCCGAGCAACCGACAGCAGCCCGCCAAGCGCCAGGAACCCCGGGCGGCTGACGGCGGGGCCGTCCGCCGGGACGGATCAGGCATCGGTCGGCGGGCCCTCGGCCGGAGTGGCCCGGGCATCCGGCAGCCGGGGCCTCAGCCGGGGAGTTCCGCGCGGCGCAGAGCCGGTACGGCGAGGAAGACCAGGCCGCCGAGGCCGCAGACGGCGGCGCTGACGGTGTAGACGGGGCCGAGGCCGAAGGTGCCGGCCGCGGCGGCGGCGAAGGGCATGCTCAGCGGGGTGAGACCGAGGCTGACCAGGCTGGACACGGCGGTGACCCGGCCCAGGTACGCGGGGTCGGCCTGGGTCTGGAGCAGGGCCCCGCACAGCGCGCCGCTGAGTCCGGTGAGCAGGCCGACCAGCAGGGCGGTCGCGACGGCGGCGGCCAGGCCGGGGACGAAGGCGAGGGCGCCGACGGCCACGGAGCCCGCGGCGCAGGCGCACCCGGTGACCAGTCCGGCGCGGGGCAGCCGGCCGCGGGCGGCCAGCAGCAGCGAGGCGGCGCCCGCACCGGTGCCGAACCCGGCCAGGACCCAGCCCATGCCCGCGGCGCCCCAGCCGCGGTGGTCGGCGAGCAGGGTGAGGCCGACGTTCAGCGGGCCGACGAAGCCGAGGTCGCCGAGCGCGATGGCGATCATCAGCGGCCCGAGGACGCGGTGCCGGCGGACGTAGCGCAGCCCGGCCTTCAGGTCGGCCCGGGCGGTGGCGCCGCGCTCGCTGCCGGCGGGGCCTGCGGGCAGCTCCCGTACGCGGACGGACAGCAGCAGCGGCAGCGACAGCGCGATGAGCGCACCGGCGAGGGCGAAGGCCGCCGGGGCGCCGCCGAGGGCCACGCCGAGGCCGCCGAGCGGGGCGCCGACGACGCTCGCGGCGCGGACGGCGAGGCCGCGCAGGCCCTGGACGCGGGCGAGCTGGTCCGTGCCGGTGATCCGGGCGGGCAGGGCGCCCACGGCCGGCATGAACACGGCGTCGACGGTGCCGAAGACGCATGCGAGCAGGGCGAGCGGCCACAGGCCGGGGCGGGTGAGGAACAGCAGGGCGGCCACGGCGAGGACGGCGGCGCAGCGGACGGCGTCGCTGCCGATCACCACCCGGCGCGGGCCCAGCCGGTCGGCGAGCACGCCTCCGCCGAGCATCAGCACGGCCCGGGGCAGCGCGCTCGCGGACATCACGAGACCGGCCTGCGCGGGGGTTCCGGACTGCACGGCGGCCCAGGACAGGGCGAGGTAGTAGACGTTGTCGCCGAGCATCGAGGAGGTGTAGGCCCCGAGCCAGCGCAGCACGTTGGGGTCGCGGTGGGCCCGCGCGGGGGCGGGGGGTATGAGCGTGGCGGTCACGGAGGGGGTGTCCTCTCGGGCGCGGACGCGGTGCGGACGTCCCGCGCGGAAGGTGGGTCTCGAAAGGGGGCCGTACGCCGGGGTCAGAGGCGGAACGGGAAGCCGTACAGGTGCAGCGCGACGTGCTCGCGGCCCTCGGTGTCGCCGGCCGCCTCGCGGGCGCGTCCCTGTTCGTCGTAGCGCTTGAGCAGGTCGGTCAGGTCTTTCTGCAGCGCGGTCATTTCACCGGCGGTGAGCCGCAGCAGCACCTCGGTGTCACGGGCCGCCGCGTTCCACTCGGCGCCCCAGTGGGCCCGCGTGTCGAGGTAGGCGCGGTACATCTCCATGCGCTGCTCCAGGAACAGCCTCGAGGCCGCGATATGCGCGGCGGCCTTCTCGGGGGCGTCCCGGAAATCCTCGTCCCGGATGGAAACGCCCTCGGAGACCGGCCGCCACCAGCGCTCCCGCCCGTCGTCACTGCGTCCCTCGGCCTCCTCTACGAGGCCGTGCCCGGCCAGCTTGCGCAGGTGGTAGCTGACCAGGGAGACCGCCTCGTCCACCTGCTCGGCCAGCTGGGAGGCCGTGGCCGCCTCGGAGACGAACAGCAGGCGGTAGAGCTTCATGCGCAGGGGGTGGGCGAGCGCCTTGAGCGTCCCGATGTCCGTGATCCGGCGGTTCTCCTCGCGTGCCATGTCACCGGACCCTAGATGCGAAAGGAAAATTGCACAACATCTCTTGCGCAACTTTCCTTTCGTATCACTCCGTGAAGAAGCCCCGGCCGCCCGGCCGGGGCCTCCGGTGCCCTCGCCACCGCTACCTGACGGGATGCCCCGCCCCCCGCAGCGTCTGCTTCACCTCGCCGATGCGCAGGTCGCCGAAGTGGAAGACCGAGGCGGCCAGGACCGCGTCGGCGCCCGCGGCGATGGCCGGGGGGAAGTCGGCGAGCTTGCCGGCGCCGCCGGAGGCGATCACCGGGACCGTGACGTGCTTGCGGACCGCGGCGATCAGCTCCAGGTCGTAGCCGTCCTTCGTGCCGTCCGCGTCCATGGAGTTCAGCAGGATCTCCCCCGCGCCCAGCTCCGCCGCCCGGTGCGCCCACTCCACCGCGTCGATCCCGGTGCCGCGCCGGCCGCCGTGGGTGGTGACCTCGAAGGTGCCCTCGGGGGTGCGGCGGGCGTCCACCGACAGCACCAGCACCTGGCGGCCGAACCGCTCCGCGATCTCGCGGATCAGCTCCGGACGGGCGATCGCGGCGGTGTTCACGCCCACCTTGTCGGCGCCCGCCCGCAGCAGCTTGTCCACGTCCTCGGCGGTCCGCACGCCCCCGCCGACCGTCAGCGGGATGAAGACCTGCTCGGCGGTGCGGCGCACCACGTCGTAGGTCGTCTCGCGGTCGCCGGAGGACGCGGTGATGTCCAGGAACGTCAGTTCGTCGGCGCCCTCGGCGTCGTACACCTTGGCCATCTCGACGGGATCACCCGCGTCGCGCAGGTTCTGGAAGTTCACGCCCTTGACGACCCGGCCGTTGTCCACGTCCAGGCAGGGGATGACTCGGACCGCCAGGGTCATGACTGCTCAGGCTCCTCTGAATGCTTCTAGTTCCACTTCGACCAGGATGCGCGGGTCGACGAAGCCCTCGACGACCAGCAGGGTCGAGACCGGGCGCACGGAGTCGAACAGCTCCTGGTGGGCCCGGCCGACGGCTTCCACGTCCCGCGCATGGGTCAGGTACATCCGCGTACGGATCACGGACTCGATGCCGAGGCCGAACTCTCCGATCGCCTCCAGGGCGCTGGTGAAGGCCACCTTGGCCTGTTCGTACGGGTCGCCCTCGCCGTAGAGCACACTGCCCTTGAAGGACGTCGTGCCCGCCACCAGCACCCGGTCGCCCGCCGCCACGGCGCGTGCGAAACCGAAGGACTCTTCCCAGGGACTTCCGCTCTGCACCCGCCGCACGGCTTCGGACGTCATGACGACACAGCCTCCAAGGCCTCTTCCAGGGTGAACGCCTTCGCGTACAGCGCCTTCCCTACGATGGCGCCCTCGACACCGAGCGGCACCAGACCGGCGAGGGCCCGCAGGTCGTCCAGTGAGGAGACGCCGCCGGAGGCGACCACCGGGCGGTCGGTCGCCGCGCAGACGTTTCGCAGCAGTTCCAGGTTCGGGCCCTGGAGGGTGCCGTCCTTGGCGATGTCGGTGACGACGTAGCGGGCGCAGCCCTCCTTGTTCAGGCGGTCCAGCGTCTCGTACAGGTCGCCGCCGTCTCGGGTCCAGCCCCGGCCGCGCAGGGTGGTGCCGCGCACGTCCAGGCCGACGGCGATCTTGTCGCCGTGCTCGGCGATCACCCGGGCGACCCACTCGGGGGTCTCCAGGGCGGCCGTGCCGAGGTTCACCCGGGTGCAGCCGGTGGCCAGGGCGGCGGCGAGGGTGTCGTCGTCGCGGATGCCGCCGGACAGCTCCACCTTGATGTCCATCGCCCCGGCCACCTCGGCGATCAGGTCGCGGTTGTCACCGGTGCCGAACGCGGCGTCCAGGTCGACCAGGTGCAGCCACTCCGCGCCGGCGCGCTGCCAGGCGAGGGCGGCCTCCAGCGGGGAGCCGTAGGAGGTCTCGGTGCCGGACTCGCCGTGCACGAGGCGGACGGCCTGGCCGTCGCGGACGTCGACGGCGGGGAGCAGTTCGAGCTTGGCCATGGTCTACAGGGTTCCGATCCAGTTGGTGAGGAGCTGGGCGCCGGCGTCGCCGGACTTCTCGGGGTGGAACTGGGTGGCCCACAGGGCGCCGTTCTCCACGGCGGCCACGAACGGCTGGCCGTGCGTCGTCCAGGTGACCTTGGGGGCCTCGATCACCGGGTTGTGGGTCTCGAGGGACCACTCGTGGACGGCGTAGGAGTGCACGAAGTAGAAGCGGGCGTCGCTGTCCAGGCCCGCGAACAGGCGTGAACCGGCCGGGGCGTCGACGGTGTTCCAGCCCATGTGGGGCACCACGTCGGCCTGGAGCGGCTCGACCGTGCCGGGCCACTCGTCCAGGCCCTCGGCCTCCACGCCGTGCTCGATGCCGCGTGCGAACAGGATCTGCATGCCGACGCAGATGCCCATGACCGGGCGCCCGCCGGACAGCCGGCGGTCCACGACCCAGTCGCCGCGCGCGTCGCGCAGGCCCTTCATGCAGGCGGCGAACGCGCCGACGCCCGGCACCAGCAGCCCGTCGGCGTTCATCGCCCGGTCGAAGTCACGGGTGATCTCGACGTCGGCGCCCACGCGCGCGAGGGCGCGTTCGGCGGAGCGGACGTTGCCGAAGCCGTAGTCGAAGACGACGACCTTCTTCTTGCCCGACGGGGTGCTCAATTCCACACCTCCAGCCTCAGGACGCCCGCCGCCAGGCACAGGGCCGCGCCGATCGAGAGCAGCACGATCAGGCTGGTGGGCATCTTCTGCTTGACGAAGGAGATGATCCCGCCGACCAGGAAGAGGCCGACGACGATCAGCAGGGTCGACAGACCGGTCATGGGTTACAGCGCGCCCTTCGTCGACGGGAGGATGCCGGCCGCGCGCGGGTCGCGCTCCGAGGCGTACCTGAGGGCCCGGGCCAGCGCCTTGAACTGGCACTCCACGATGTGGTGGGCGTTGCGGCCGTAGGGCACGTGCACGTGGAGCGCGATCTGGGCCTGGGCGACGAAGGACTCCAGGATGTGCCGGGTCATCGTCGTGTCGTACGAACCGATCATCGGCGCCATGTTCTCGGGCTCGGTGTGCACGAGGTAGGGGCGGCCGGACAGGTCGACGGTGACCTGGGCGAGGGACTCGTCCAGCGGGACCGTGCAGTTGCCGAAGCGGTAGATGCCCACCTTGTCGCCGAGGGCCTGCTTGAAGGCGGCGCCCAGCGCGAGGGCGGTGTCCTCGATGGTGTGGTGGGTGTCGATGTGCAGGTCGCCGTCGGTCTTCACGGTCAGGTCGAACAGACCGTGCCGGCCGAGCTGGTCGAGCATGTGGTCGTAGAAGCCGACGCCGGTGGCGATGTCGGTGCGGCCTGTGCCGTCGAGGTCTATCTCGACCAGTACCGAGGTCTCCTTGGTGGTGCGCTCCACGCGTCCTGTGCGGCTCATGCGTTACAGCTCCTTCTTCAACTCACGGACCGCGTCGAGGAACGCGTCGTTCTCCTCCGGGGTGCCGGCGGACACCCGCAGCCATCCCGGTACGCCGTTGTCGCGGACCAGCACGCCCCGGTCGAGGATCCTCCGCCAGGCGTCGTGGGCGTTCGCGAACCGGCCGAACTGGACGAAGTTCGCGTCGGACTCGGTGACGTCGTAGCCGATCGCGCGCAGCTCGGCGACCAGCCGGTCCCGCTCGGCCTTGAGCTGCTCGACGTAGCCGAGCAGGGTGTCGGTGTGCTCCAGCGCGGCCAGGGCGGTCGCCTGGGTGACGGCCGACAGGTGGTAGGGCAGCCGGACCAGCTGGACGGCGTCCACGACGGCCGGGTGCGCGGCCAGGTAGCCGAGGCGCAGGCCGGCGGCGCCGAACGCCTTGGACATCGTGCGGGAGATCACCAGGTGCGGGCGGCCGTCCAGCAGCGGCAGCAGCGAGGCGCCGTGGCTGAACTCGATGTACGCCTCGTCCACGATCACCATGGACGGCTTGGCCGCCTGGGCCGCCTCGTACAGCGCGAGGACCGTCTCCGCGGGGACCGCGTTGCCGGTGGGGTTGTTGGGGGTGGTGACGAAAACGACGTCCGGCCTGTGCTCGGCGATGGCGCGCTCGGCCGCGGCCAGGTCGATCGTGAAGTCCTCGTTCCGGGGGCCGGAGATCCAGCCGGTGCCGGTGCCACGCGCGATGAGCGCGTGCATCGAGTACGACGGCTCGAAGCCGATGGCCGTGCGGCCCGGCCCGCCGAAGGTCTGCAGCAGCTGCTGGATGACCTCGTTGGAGCCGTTGGCGGCCCAGACGTTCTCGGTGCCGAGCGGGTGACCGCCGGTGTTCGTCAGGTACTTGGCCAGCTCGGTGCGCAGCTGGACCGCGTCCCGGTCCGGGTAGCGGTTCAGGTCGCGGGCGGCCCGGCGCACCCGCTCCGCGATCCGCTCGACCAGCGGCTCGGGCAGCGGGTAGGGGTTCTCGTTGGTGTTCAGCCGTACGGGCACGTCCAACTGGGGCGCGCCGTAGGGGGACTTGCCGCGCAGTTCGTCCCGTACGGGCAGATCGTCAATGCCGGTCACTTGCTCTCGGGTACCTTCCAGCCGAACCTCGCCTTGACCGCCGCGCCGTGCGCCGGCAGGTCCTCCGCCTCCGCCAGCGTCACCACGTGGTGGGCGACCTCGGCGAGCGCGTCCCTGGTGTAGTCCACGATGTGGATGCCGCGCAGGAAGGACTGGACGGACAGGCCCGAGGAGTGGCAGGCGCAGCCGCCGGTGGGCAGCACGTGGTTGGAGCCGGCCGCGTAGTCGCCGAGCGAGACGGGGGCCCAGGGGCCGATGAAGATCGCGCCCGCGTTGCGGACCCGGTCGGCGACCGCGGCGGCGTCGGCCGTCTGGATCTCCAGGTGCTCGGCGCCGTAGGCGTCCACCACCTTCAGGCCCTCCTCGATGCCGTCCACCAGGACGATCGCGGACTGCCTGCCCTTCAGCGCGGGCACGATCCGGTCGTCGACGTGCCGGGTGGCCGCGACCTGCGGTGCCAGCTCCTTCTCCACCGCGTCCGCCAGCTCGGCGGAGTCGGTGACCAGGACGGCCGCCGCGAGCGGGTCGTGCTCGGCCTGGCTGATCAGGTCGGCGGCCACGTGCACCGGGTCCGCGGTGTCGTCGGCGAGGATCGCGATCTCGGTCGGACCGGCCTCGGCGTCGATGCCGATCTTGCCGGTGAAGTAGCGCTTGGCGGCGGCGACCCAGATGTTGCCGGGGCCGGTGACCATGTTCGCGGGCGGGCAGGACTCGGTGCCGTGGGCGAACATCGCGACGGCGGTGGCGCCGCCCGCGGCGTACACCTCGTCCACGCCGAGCAGGGCGCAGGCGGCGAGGATCGTCGGGTGCGGCAGGCCCCCGAACTCGGCCTGGGCCGGGGAGGCGAGCGCGATGGACTCGACGCCGGCCTCCTGCGCGGGCACGACGTTCATCACCACGGAGGACGGATACACGGACCGGCCGCCGGGCGCGTACAGCCCGACCCGCTCGACCGGCACCCACTTCTCGGTGACCGAGCCGCCGGGCACGACCTGGGTGGTGTGGGCCGTACGGCGCTGGGCGCGGTGGACCAGCCGGGCGCGGCGGATGGACTCCTCCAGGGCGGCGCGCACGGCCGGGTCGAGGCCGTCGAGCGCGTCGGTGAGCGCCTGCGCCGGGACACGGACGTTTTCCAGCCGTACTCCGTCGAATTTCTCGGCGAAGTCGATCAGCGCCGCGTCGCCACGATGATGCACGGCCTCGCAGATCGGGCGCACCTTCTCCAGGGCGGCCTGAACGTCGAAGTCGGCTCGGGGCAGCAGGTCGCGCAGGGCGGAACCCTCGGGAAGGGCGTCGCCGCGCAGATCGATTCGGGAAATCACAGTCCCAATTCTCTCAGACCGCCGCGGGGAGCCGTCCGCGCGTATCAGTGTCTGATACAGACCGTGGCACGAAGACCGGCGCGCGGCGGACCGAAAACCGGTACTTGACGGCCCGCGGGCGGTGGCGCCACGGCCCGTCAGCCGCTCGTCGGCGGGTCAATGCCCGGTACAGACGGTGGCCGGAAACCGGAAGATCGCCTTCACCCGGAGTGTTCGGCAGGTCACACAACGGGCATGAACGGCTGTACGAAACACAGGACACGGAGAGACAGGACACGGAGAGAGGAGAGCGGTGACCGAGGGAGCCGGCATCCGCATCGCCGCCGGAGACCTGCCGGACGACCTGACCGCGACCGAGGCGGGCATGTGGCAGGCCTTCCGCAACGGCAGCGTGTACGACCTGAGCAGCGGGGACCTCGCGGCGGACGACCCGCACGGCGCGCACCCATGGGGCCCCGAGCGGACCGTGCGGGCCCGCATCGTGTGCTGGCTGCTGCTGGACGGCCCGCCGGCGCTGGCCGGCCGGGTGTCGTCGCTGAAGCTCGTCGGCGTACGGATCAGCGGGGTGCTGGACCTGGCCGGCGGCCAGGTCACGCCCTACGTGGAGCTGACGGGCTGCCGCTTCGACCACGAGGTCCGGCTGCCGGAGGCCCGGTTCACGACCGTACGCCTGGTGGACTGCGCGGTGCCGCGCCTGGAGGCGGCCCGGGTGCACACGGAGGGCGATCTGCACCTGCCGCGGAGCCGGTTCCAGGGCGGGGTCCGGCTGACCGACGCGCAGATCGGCACCGATCTGCTGCTCAACCAGGCGATCGTGTACCGGGACCGCAGCGGCCGGTCGATCGCGGCGGACGGCATGACCGTCGGCCAGGACCTCCAGGCGGAGCTGCTGGAGTCGCACGGCGAGCTGAGCCTGCGCGGCGCCCAGGTCGGTGTCTCGCTCAGCCTGCGCGGCGCGAAACTCGCCAACCCGCACGCCCGGTTCGCCCTGAACGCCCCCCAGCTCACGGTCGAGCGCACCCTCTACCTGACCCCGGCCGGCGTGGGCAGCCCCGCGCTGAGCGGCACCACGCCCGCGCACGGGACGCGCATCCAGCGCTTCGAGTGCCGGGGCGGGGTGCGGCTGGACGACGGCCGGTTCGGGGACGCCGTCGACCTGGAGCGGGCCCGGTTCACCTTCACCGACGACCAGGAGCTGTCGCTGCGCCGGGTGCAGACGCCGGAGCTGCGCTTCCTCGGGGACAAGCCGCAGCGCGGCAAGGTGGTGCTGTCGGGCGCGCGGGTGGTGAACCTGGTGGACCGCGCGAGCAGCTGGCCGGAGGCGGGCAGCCTGCACATGAGCGGGTTCAGCTACGAGAACCTGGTGCCGCAGGGCCCGTTCCCGCTGACCCGGCGCCTGGACTGGGTGGCGGCGGCCACCGCCGAGTACGCCCCGGAGCCGTACGAGCGGCTGGCCTCGGTCCTGCGCTCCGCCGGGGAGGACGAGGACGCGCGCGAGGTGCTGCTCGCCAAGCAGCGCCGGCGGCGCGAGACCCTGCCGCCGGCCGCCAAGGTCTGGGGGTTCGCGCAGGACTGGACCGTGGCCTACGGCTACCGGCCGGGCCGGGCCGCGGTGTGGATGGCGGTGCTGTGGGCGGCGGGCACGCTCGCGTTCGCGCACGCCGCCCATCCGCCGGTGAGCTCCGGCGGGCATCCGGCCTGGAGTCCGGCGCTGTTCACGCTGGACCTGCTGCTGCCGGTGATCGACCTCGGCCAGGTGGGCCAGTGGCAGCTGCGCGGCGGCTGGCAGTGGCTGGCGACGGTGATGGTGCTGGCCGGCTGGGTGCTCGCGACCACGGTGGCGGCGGGCGCGACCCGGCTGCTGCGGCGGAGCTGACCCTCGCCACACCCGCACAAGCCGACCCCTCGCACACAAGGGGCACATTCACCCTTTACAGCACCTTTACCGTCGGACGTACAACCTTCCGCGACTTGCCTCGTCCCTCTGGCGCCGCCCCGACCTGCGGACTTTCAATGGTCGGCACCATGGCTCTGCTGCCCTCGTTCATCCGCCCCCACCGCCGGATGTCCCCACGCCCCGCGCGCCCGGCCCACCGGCCACCGGCCGGGGACGAGGCCGTGCTCGACGCGCCCGACGACCGCCTCTCGCCCGCACTCGTCGCGGCCGGCCGGGGCGAGTACGCCACCGCGGCCGGTCTGCTCGCCGCCACCCGCGCCGCGGCCGACTGGGAGCACCGCGACCGGTACGCCCGCCGCCTGGCCGCCTTCGCCCGCTCGCGCCCGGAGTGGTACGACCGGTGGCGCGGCGCCGATCCGCACGACGCCGGGGTGCTGCTGGTCGGGGCCCAGCTGGCCGTGGACCGCGCCTGGCCCTCGCCGGCCCGGGCCGAGCTGCTGCGCGAGGTGAGCCCGCTGATCACCGCGGCCGCCCGCGCCGACGACCGCGATCCGGTGCCCTGGCGGATCGCGCTCGACCACGCGCGCGGCTCGCGGGCCGGGCACCGCTACTTCGAGGAGCTGTGGGAGGCGGCCGTCCGGCGCGCCCCGCACCACTACGGCTGCCATGTGGCCGCCCTGCGCTATCTGGCCGCCTCCTGGCACGGCTCGCACCGCGAGTGCTTCGACTTCGCCGACCGGGCCGCGCAGGACGCCCCGGCCGACTCCCTGGTCCAGGCGCTGCCCGCCCGCGCGGCCTTCGGCTATCTGACCGACGGCTGCGGCGCGGCGGTGCCCCGCGGCCGGCTGGAGGCGGCGGCCGACCGCGCGACGGCGCTGTCCGCGCGGCTGCCGGCGGCCGACCCGGGCCCGGCCGAGGTCCGCAACAAACTGCTGTACGTGCTGCTGCGCCTGGAGCGCTGGGCGGACGCCCGGACCCAGCTGCGCCTGATCGGCCCGTACGCCACGTCGTTCCCCTGGGACCGGTTCTCCACGGACCCGCTCGGCCACTTCCTGCGGCTGCGCGAGGTCCTGGAGACGCCGGTCCCGGGGGCCGCCCTGGCCGGGCTCCTGACGGCCCGGCCGGAGGGCGGTGACGGGCACGGCGGACGCGCCCGCGCCGGGGGCCACTAGGCTGGGGCGCCGTGACCACCGTCCGTCTGCCGCTCTTTCCGCTGAACTCGGTGCTGTTCCCGGGTCTCGTGCTGCCGCTGAACGTCTTCGAGGAGCGGTATCGCGCCATGCTGCGCGAACTGCTGAAGACCCCCGAGGACGAACCGCGCCGGTTCGCCGTCGTCGCCATCCGGGACGGCCACGAGGTCGCGCCGAGCGCCCCCGGCATGCCCGATCCCACCGCGGAGCCGGCGCGGGGGCCGGCCGCGGGCTTCGGCCCCGACCCGCTGCGCGCCTTCCACGGGGTGGGCTGTGTGGCGGACGCCGCGACCATCCGGGAGCGGTCCGACGGCACCTTCGAGGTGCTGGCGACCGGCACGACCCGGGTGCGGCTGCTGTCCGTGGACGCGTCGGGCCCCTATCTGACCGCGGAGCTGGAGGAGCTGGCGGAGGACCCCGGGGACGAGGCCGGCGCGCTGGCCGAGGACGTCCTGCGGTCCTTCCGTGGCTACCAGAAGCGGCTGGCGGGCGCCCGGGAACGTTCGCTGTCCGGCTCCGCGGAGCTGCCGGACGACCCGAGTGTGGTGTCGTACCTGGTGGCCGCGGCGATGGTGCACGACACGCCGACCAAGCAGCGGCTGCTCCAGGCGCCGGACACCGCCTCCCGGCTGCGGGACGAGCTGCGCCTGCTGCGCGCGGAGACGGCGATCATCCGCAGCCTGCCGTCGCTGCCCGCGTTCGAGCTGACGCGGGCGCCGACGAGCCTGAACTGAGGGACCACGAGGAAACCGAGGATGGCGAAGAAGCAGAGGAAGCAGCAGTCCGGGGGCACGCCCGCGACGGTGGCCCTGACGGCGGCGGGCGTGGACTTCACCGTCCACGCCTACGACCACGACCCGTCCCACCCCTCCTACGGCGAGGAGGCGGCCGAGGCGATGGGCGTCTCCCCCGACCGGGTCTTCAAGACCCTGGTGGCCGAGGTGGACGGTTCGCTGGTGGTCGGCGTGGTCCCGGTGGCCGGCTCGCTGGACCTCAAGGCCCTGGCGGCGGCGGTGGGCGGCAAGCGCGCGGCGATGGCCGACCCGGCGCTCGCCGAGCGCACCACGGGCTATGTCCGCGGCGGCATCTCCCCGCTCGGCCAGCGCAAGAAGCTGCCCACGGTCCTCGACGACTCGGCCGGGGCCCATCCCACGATCTGCGTCTCGGCGGGCCGCCGCGGCCTGGAGGCCGAACTGTCCCCGAAGGACCTGGCCGAGCTGACGGACGCGGTACTGGCCCCGATCGCGAAGACCTGACCGCCGACCGCACCACGACGCCCCCGGGAACCCCGAAGCCCGGCCCTCACGGCCTACGGCGCACCGGCGTCCCGGGGCCGCAGCCCACGGAGTACCGGGCGCCCGGGAGACGGCCCCGCAGGCCACGGCACGTCCCGGAGCCGGCCCCGCCCCGCGCAGGCCCGGTCTCCGGGACGGGCTCGCGCCCGTCACGATGTACCAGGTCCACGATTCAGGCCCGGGGCACGACGGCCCTGGGCCTGACCACCGGGTCACGGCGTCCCCGGACAGGCTCCCGCAAATCACGACGTACCAGGTCCGGCATCCGGGCCCGAAGCACGACGGCCCAAGGCCGGACCACCGGGCCACAGCGTTCACGGACCCAAATCCGCACCGCACGGGCCACGGCGTCCCGGGACGGGCTCGCGCAAGCCGCGACGCACCGGTACCCGCGAGGGTCACGGTGTCCCGGGCGAGGTCCCCCAAGCTGCGGTGTGCCGGACCGAGGGCCGGGGCCGGGCACGGAGGCCGAGGCCGGGCACGGAGGCCGAGGCCGGGCACGAGGGCCAGAGCCGGGCACAGAGCCCGGGGCCGGGCACGAGGGCCAGAGCCGGGCACAGAGCCCGGGGCCGGGCACAGAGCCCGGGGCCGGGCACAGAGCCCGGGGCCGGGCACAGAGCCCGGGGCCGGGCACAGAGCCCGGGGCCGGGCACAGAGGCCGGGACCGGGCACGAGGACCAGAGCCTGCCACGGGGGCCAGAGCCGGGCACGAGGACCAGAGCCTGCCACGGAGACCAGAGCCGGGCACGAGGGCCCAGGCACCGCGCCGTCACGGCGTCTCGGGGTCCCGGGGGCCGAAGAGGGCGGTCAGGCCCAGGTGGGCGAGGAGGGCGGCGAGCGGCCAGGCCAGCAGCGCGCCCTTGGCCGACAGCTTCAGCGGCGCCGAGAACGTCACGCCCTTGCCCACGGCCTGAGCGTGCGCGAGCACATCCGCGTCGGGGCCGAGCCAGATCCCGAGACGCCAGGCCAGCAGGGACCCCAACAGCCCGCCCAGGCCGAGCGCGACCGCCAGGGGCGCCCCGCCGCGCCGGCGCAGCAGGAAGACGACGAGCGCGCTGACGAGCCCGAAGCCGAGCCCCAGCAGAGTGAACGTTCCGTCGACCCCGACGGCCTGCTCCCCCTCGCTGTCCTTCAGATAGACGACCCAGTTCCCGTCCAGCACGTCGCCGACCAGCGGCACACGCGGGGCCAGCCACCACCACAGCAGCCCCAGCAGCACCCCGCCGAGCGCCAGCGCCACCGTGATCACGGCGGCCTCCCGCAGCTCGGTCCGCAGCCCGGGACCGTCCTGTTCCCGCCCGTCCCCGGCGGGCGGCGGCCCCTGCCGGACCTGGTGCGCGGAGTCGTCGTGCGGCGGTGGAGTCAACGGTGCGGTCACCCTGCCATCGTGCCAGGTCGCGCCGCGCGCCGCGTCACCGGACGGCGGCCCTGCGGTAGGCCCGGGTGGCCACGGCCAGCGAGACGACGCCGACGCCCGCGCACACCCCCAGGTCAGCCAGGACGAGCGCCCAGTCCGGATGGTCCCCGAAGGTCCGCGCGTACGCCTCCACGCCGTAGGTCGAGGGCAGCAGATCGCGGGCCAGCCGGACCACCCCGGGCATCCGGTCGGCCGGCAGCACGCCCAGCAGCAGCGCCGCCGACATGCCCAGCTGACCGAGGAGCGTGGCCAGTTCGGGCCGCGGCGCGAGCAGCCCGCACGCGGCACCGAGCCCGGCCAGCGCGGCCCCGGCGAGCGGGATGACGGCCAGCAGGACCCACAGGTTGGTCAGCGGCAGCCCGAACAGCGCACAGCCGAAGACGGCGGTGACCAGGGTGCCCGGCACGGTGAAGGAGGCGTACGCCGCCGCCGCGCCCAGCACCACGGCGGCCGGCGGCACCGGCAGGGTGGCGTAGTGGTCGAGCCCGCCGCTGGCCCGCAGCTGCCCGAAGTACTGCGAGAGCAGGTTCAGCGCCACGTAGGCGACGACCAGCACCGAGGAGCCGGCCACCACGGACTGGGCCTCGTGGCCGCTGTCGACCACCCCGCGCATCATCACGGCGATGCCGACGGACTGGAAGGTCGCCACGAACAGCAGCGGGATCCGTGCCACCCGGGCCCGGGACAGCTGCGCCCGGTAGACGGCCGCCAGCGACGGCCACAGCCGCGCACGCGGCCCGAGCTCGGCCGCGCCGGACGCCGTCTCCGGCACGGCCCGGGAGCCGCCGGGCAGGACCTCGGCGGGTACGACACTCACGACGAGCTGCTCCTCTTCGCTACGGCTGCGGCACGGACCCGCACGTGCTGCGGGGCCTCGCTCACGCCCTCACCAGTCCCTGCCGGGCCTCGCCGCCCAGCGCCAGATAGACGTCCTCCAGGCTGGGCGTGGCGAGCGTGAAGTCGTCCAGGGCGGCGAAGGCGGCCCCGCCGGTCACCGTGGCGACGACGGCGCGGGCCTCCTCGGGCGCGAGCCGCAGCGTCCAGCGCCGGCCGGACCGCGCCGCCCGCTCGCGCAGGACGGCCACCTCGGGCACCTCCAGCGGCGCCCGCTCCCGCCACACCAGCTCCACCCGGACCTCGCCGGCGACCCGGGTCTTGAGTCCGGCGGGGGTGTCGCAGGCGATGACCCGGCCCTGGTCGAGCACGGCGACCCGGTCCAGCACCGTCTCGGCCTCGATGACGTTGTGGGTGACCAGCAGCACGGTCGTGCCGTGCTCGGCCCGCCGCCGGTCCACGGCCGCCCACACCGCGCGCCGGGCCACCGGGTCCATGCCGGTGGTCGGCTCGTCCAGCACGAGCAGCGGGCGCCGGCCCACCAGCGCGGCGGCGAAGCAGGCGAGCCGCCGCTGCCCGCCGGACAGCTTCCTCAGCGCCCGGCCGGCGATCGGGGTCAGCCCCAGCTCCTCCAGCACCGCGTCCCGTTCGGCCCGGGCCCGCCGTACGTCCAGGCCGCGCAGGCGGCCGGTGGTCTCGACGGCCAGGGAGACGGTCAGCTCGTCCAGGGCGCTGGACTCCTGGCCGAGGTAGGCGAGGATCCGCGCGGCCCGCTCGGGGTGCCGGACGATGTCGTGGCCGAGGATCTCGACGCTGCCCGCGTCCGGCCGCAGCAGCCCGGTGAGCTGCCGTACCAGGGTGGACTTGCCGGCACCGTTCGGACCGAGCAGCCCGAACACCTCGCCGCGCCGCACGTCCAGCTCCACCCCGTCGGTGGCCCGCACCTCGGGGGTGCCCGGCGTGCCCCGGCGGCCCCGGACGGCCGGGTAGGTCTTGCTGAGCCCGCGCACGCGTACGACCTCGTCGTACCCGAGTGCCTGTCCCGCGCGCGTCATCACAAGGGACGAGACTACGGGGTCGGGGCGCTTTACTCGCCTTTGGGGGCGGCTACGGGGGTTCAGTCGGCGGCGGGCGCGTGCTGTTCGGCCGCCGCCGGGATGTCGAACTCGCGCCAGAACCCCGCCCGGATGGCGTAACGGTCGTGCTCGTCGATCTGGTCGTCCTTGTGCGCGAGCAGCCCGAACCGGGCCGCGTAGCGCAGCAGCTCGCCGTCGATGCGGTGCGGGATGCGCGGGTACATCTGCGACAGCCGCTGCAAGTGGCCCTGGTCGCCGAGCCGGGAGATCCAGCGGCGGGCGAAGACCTGCCCCACCTCGTACGGGTCGCCCCCGACGGTGGTGATGTCCTCCTCCCGGTCGGCCCACCGCTGTTCGGCGGTGGTCAGCTGGGCCAGCGTCGGCAGGGAGGCGGCCTCGGCGGGCTCGGCGGCCACGCCCGGCCGGTCGACCCAGCCCTTGTCGGAGGACCAGCGCAGGGTCGCGGTCGTCGGGTGCTGCACGGTCTGGGTGCCGGGTGCGCGCAGCGCGGCCAGGTCCTTGGGGGTGGGGACGCCCTTGGCGGCGGCGACCCGCTCGGGGGCGCCGTTCTGCGCCGCCGTGGCGGCCGGCGGGTGCGCGGGCTGCTGCGCGGGCCGTTCGGCCGTCGCGGGCGCGGACTCGGGCAGCGGGGCGGAGAGGATCGCGGCGATCTCGGGGCGGGGCGCGGGCGGCGGGGGGCAGACGCCGGTCAGTTCCTTGGCGCGGACGGCCTGGGTGATCCAGGCGCGGTCCAGCACCCGCCGCTCGTCGGCCTCGGCGACCAGGTCCTCGGACTGGTTGTAGTCGCCGTCGGCGGCCTGGACGGCCCACAGGTGGACGGCGACGCCGTGCTCCTTGGCGGCCATCATGCCGGGCAGCAGATCACCGTCGCCGGTGACCAGGACGACGTCGGAACAGGCGCGGTTGCGGGCCAGTTCGGTCAGTTCGGCGTGCATGGCGGCGTCCACGCCCTTCTGGGCCCAGCGTCCGTCGCTGCGGGTCAGGGCGCCCAGCCGGACGGTGACCCGGGGCATCACGCGCAGCCGGCGGTGTTCCGGCTGGGGCACCCGGTCGGGGGCGCCGTCGAACCAGTAGATGCGCAGCAGCGGGCGCTCGGTGTCGGACTCGGCGCGTTCACGCAGGGCCTGGATCAGCGCGGCGTGGTCGACGGTGATCCGGGACCGCGAGGGCTCACCCGCGAGGAGGCTGGCGGCGGCGCCCAGCAGGTACCCGGCGTCCACCAGGACGATGCAGCGGTCCACGCGACTCACCCTCTTCCCGGGAGGCTTTGCTTCGGACTTGCTTCGAGTCTGCCCGACCCCGCGGAGCTTAACGGCCCGAACTCGATCATCGGCGTGGCGTTTCCGGTTCCCGTCCGCCCAGCTGCCCTGTCACACACGGTAATTATCCGACATGCGCTTGATGTCAGCGTATGTGAATCTGGTCCCGGCCCTGGCCCCTAGATCCCCCACAGGAGGCATCACCATGGCCAAGAACAAGAACCGCAAGCCGGCCGGCCCGAAGAACCGCGCGCAGCAGAGCGAGCACGCGCAACGGCCCCCGGCGGAGGAGCACGAGTCGCCGGTGTCCCACATCCAGGGCGGCCCGGCGGAGGGCGCGCGCAAGAAGCACAAGAGCTTCGGCCACAACTGACAGGGCAGTTGAAGCCCGGACACCTATGAGGGGCGCACCCGTGACGGGCGCGCCCCTTTTCCTGCCGTCTCGTTTTCTCCTGCCGTCTCGTTCTCCTGCCGGCGCGCGCGGTGCCGGCCTCAGCCGGCCAGGCAGGACGGGCCGAGGAGCACCTTCAGGTCGCCGAACAGGGCCGGGTCGGGCTTGACCCGGTGCCGGTCCAGGCGCAGCACGGTGGTCTTGCGCGGGCCCTGGAGCATGATGCGGACCTCGCTGTCGCCCTTGTGGTGGCTGAGGATCTCGCCGAGGCGGCTGACCATGGGCGGGGTGACCCGGGTGGCCGGGATGGTGAGCACCACGGGCGCGTTGGCACCGACGTTGGACAGGTCCGGGACCATCAGCTCCATGGCGACGAGCCGGGGCACGTCCTCCCGCTTGTCGAGCCGGCCCTTGACGAACACGACGGCGTCCTCGACGAGTTGGGTCGACACCAGCTGGTAGGTGGCCGGGAAGAACATGCACTCGATGGAGCCCGCGAGGTCCTCCACGGTGGCGATGGCCCAGGCGTTGCCCTGCTTGGTCATCTTGCGCTGGAGGCCGGAGATGATGCCGCCGATGGTGACCACCGCGCCGTCGGCGTGCTCGCCGCCGGTGAGCTGGGCGATGCCGGCGTCCGCCTTGTCGGCGAGGACGTGCTCCAGGCCGAAGAGGGGGTGGTCGGAGACGTACAGACCGAGCATCTCCCGCTCCTGGGCGAGCAGGTAGGTCTTGTCCCACTCGTCGGCGGAGAACTCCACGTCGAGTCCGAAGCCGGGCTCGTCGCTGGTCTCCTCGCCCATGCCGCCGAAGAGGTCGAACTGGCCCTCGGCCTCCTTGCGCTTGACCGCGACCACGTTGTCGATCATCGGCTCGTACTGGGCCATGAGCCCCTTGCGGGTGTGGCCCATGGAGTCGAAGGCGCCGGCCTTGATCAGCGATTCGGTGGTGCGCTTGTTGCAGACCACCGCCTCGACCTTGTCGAGGTAGTCGGGGAAGGAGGTGTACTTCCCCTTCGCCTTGCGGCACTTGATGATCGACTCGACGACGTTGGTGCCGACGTTGCGGACGGCGGACAGGCCGAAGAGGATCACGTCGTCGCCCTGGGCGGCGAAGTTCGCCTCCGACTCGTTGACGTTCGGCGGGAGCACCCGGATGCCCATGCGGCGGCACTCGTTCAGATAGACCGCCGACTTGTCCTTGTCGTCCTTGACGGAGGTGAGCAGGGCGGCCATGTACTCGGCGGGGTGGTTCGCCTTCAGGTACGCCGTCCAGTACGACACCAGGCCGTACGCGGCCGAGTGGGCCTTGTTGAACGCGTAGCCGGCGAACGGGACCAGCACGTCCCACAGCGCCTGGATGGCCTCGTCGCTGTAGCCGTTCTTGCGGGCGCCGGCCTGGAAGATGACGAAGTTCTTCTCCAGTTCCTCCGGCTTCTTCTTGCCCATCACGCGGCGGAGGATGTCGGCCTCGCCGAGCGAGTAGCCGGCGATGATCTGGGCGGCCTTCTGCACCTGCTCCTGGTAGACGATCAGGCCGTAGGTGACGTCCAGGACCTCCTTGAGCGGCTCCTCCAGCTCGGGGTGGATCGGCGTGATCTCCTGCTGCCCGTTCTTGCGCAGCGCGTAGTTCGTGTGCGAGTTCATGCCCATCGGGCCCGGCCGGTACAGGGCCGAGACGGCGGAGATGTCCTCGAAGTTGTCCGGCTTCATCAGCCGGAGCAGGGACCGCATGGGGCCGCCGTCGAACTGGAAGACGCCGAGGGTGTCGCCGCGCTGGAGCAGGTCGAAGGTCGTCGGGTCGTCCAGCGGCAGGGACAGCAGGTCGATGTCGAGGCCCTTGTTGGCCTTCACCATCTTGACCGCGTCGTCCATGATCGTGAGGTTGCGCAGGCCCAGGAAGTCCATCTTCAGCAGGCCGAGCGACTCACAGCTCGGGTAGTCCCACTGGGTGATGGTCACGCCGTCGGTGTGCCTCACCCACACCGGGACGTGCTCGGTGATGGTCTCGCTGGACATGATCACGCCGGCGGCGTGCACGCCCATCTGCCGCACCAGGCCCTCCACACCGCGCGCGGTGTCGATGACCTTCTTCACGTCCGGCTCGTTCTCGTACATCGCGCGGACCTCGCCGGCCTCGCTGTAGCGCGGGTGGCTGGGGTCGGTGATGCCGGACAGCGGGATGCCCTTGCCGAGGACGTCGGCGGGCATGGCCTTGGTGATGCGGTCGCCCATCGCGTACGGGTAGCCCAGCACGCGCGCGGAGTCCTTGATCGCGTTCTTGGCCTTGATGGTGCCGTAGGTGCCGATCATGGCGACCTTGTCGGCGCCGTACTTCTCGGTCACGTACCGGATCACCTCGACGCGCCGGCGCTCGTCGAAGTCGATGTCGACATCGGGCATCGAGATGCGCTCGGGGTTGAGGAACCGCTCGAAGATCAGGCCGTGCGGAATCGGGTCGAGGTCGGTGATGCCGAGGGCGTAGGCGACGATCGAGCCGGCCGCGGAGCCACGGCCGGGGCCGACCGCGATGCCCTGCTTCTTGGCCCACATGATGAAGTCGGCGACCACGAGGAAGTAGCCCGGGAAGCCCATCGAGATGATCGTGTCCATCTCGTACTCGGCCTGCTTCTGGCGGTCCTCGGGGACGCCGCCCGGGTAGCGGCGCTCCATGCCGCGGCGGACCTCCTCCTTGAACCAGGTGACCTCGGTGTAGCCCTCGGGGATGTCGAACTTGGGCATGAGGTCGCGCTTCTCGAACATGCCGTCGGTGTCCACCATCTCGGCGATGAGGAGCGTGTTGGCGCAGCCCTCCTGCCAGGCGTCCGAGGAGTCGATGGCGTACATCTCGTCCGTGGACTTCAGGTAGTAACCGGTGCCGTCGAACTTGAAGCGGTCGGGGTCGGAGAGGTTCTTGCCGGTCTGGATGCACAGCAGGGCGTCGTGGGCGCCGGCCTCGTGCGCGTAGGTGTAGTGCGAGTCGTTGGTGACCAGCGGGGGGATGCCGAGCTTCCTGCCGATCTCCAGCAGGCCGTCGCGGACCCGGCGCTCGATCTCGATGCCGTGGTCCATCAGCTCCAGGAAGTACTTGTCCTTGCCGAAGATGTCCTGGTATTCGGCGGCGGCCTTCAGGGCCTCGTCGAAGTGGCCGAGGCGCAGCCGGGTCTGCACCTCGCCGGAGGGGCAGCCGGTGGAGGCGACGATGCCCTCGGACCACTTGGCGATGGTCTCCTTGTCCATCCGGGGCCACTTCTGCAGCCAGCCCTCGGCGTAGGCGTCGGAGGAGAGCCGGAAGAGGTTGTGCAGGCCGGTCTTGTTCACCGCCCACATCGTCTTGTGGGTGTAACCGCCGGAACCGGAGACGTCGTCCCGCTTCTGGTGCGGCTGGCCCCAGAGGATCTTGCGCTTGTTGCGCCGGGACTCGGGAGCGACATACGCCTCGATCCCGATGATCGGGGTGATTCCGGCCTTCTTCGCGGAGTGGAAGAAGTCGTACGCGCCGTGCAGGTTGCCGTGGTCGGACATGGCGATGTGCGTCATGCCCATCTCATTGCAGGCATTGAACATGTCCTTCAGCCGCGCGGCACCGTCCAGCAGCGAGTACTGGGTGTGGACGTGCAGGTGCGTGAAGGGCGGCTTCGACACGGTTGAGCCTCCGGGGAAACACTGGGCGACGGTCTGGCGGACAGTTCTGGGGTCAGCGTCGAAGTCTATGCCTCGCCACCGACAGCCGGCGGGCACCTGCGCGTACCGTCGTGCGTTGGAGACGGCAGAAACGCTGTCGTACGCATGCACCAGGAGGCACCCCGCGATGTCGGTCCCCCAGCTCGACGAGGAGCAGCGCGGCGAGGAGATCCTCGCCGTCTTCGACACCGCCTTCGGCCGGCTCCTGGCCGCCGACCCGGCCGCGTTCCGGGTGAAGTTCCGGAAGATGGCGGCCTCGGCCTTCGCGTTCTACCGGGGCACGGCGTGCCTCTTCTACCACGACCTCGCCGCCGGCAGGCGCGGCGGACCGTACCTGGACGAGCGCACCTCGCGCGTGTGGATCCACGGCGACCTGCACGCGGAGAACTTCGGCACGTACATGGATTCGAACGGCCGGCTGGTCTTCAACGTCAACGACTTCGACGAGGCCTACGTCGGCCCCTTCACCTGGGACCTCGAGCGCTTCGCGGCGTCCGTCGCGCTGATCGGATACGCGAAGGCGCTCAGCGACGCGCAGATCACCGAGCTGGTGACGGTCTACGCACAGGCGTACCGGGAGCGGATCCACGCCCTGGCCACGGGCGCCAAGCGGGACGAGGTGCCGCCGTTCACGCTGGACACCGCGCAGGGTCCGCTGCTGGACGCGCTGCGTGACGCCCGCTCGATGACCCGGTTCGGGCTGCTGGAGTCGATGACGGAGATCCGCGACTTCGAGCGCCGCTTCGCCGCGGGCGGCGGCTCCATCGAGCTGGACGCGGCCACCCGCTACAAGGTCCTGGCGGCCTTCGACGGCTATCTGGAGACCCTGCCGGACTCCTCCCTGGCCCGGCCCGACTCCTACCGGGTGAAGGACGTGGTGGGCCGCCGGGGCATCGGCATCGGCTCGGCGGGCCTGCCGTCGTACAACATCCTCCTGGAGGGCCACAGCGACGCCCTGGAGAACGATGTGGTGATCTACATCAAGCAGGCGCAGACCCCGGCCGTCTCCCGGCACATCACGGATCCGGCCGTCGCCGGGTACTTCCTGCACGAGGGCCACCGCACGGTGATCTCCCAGCGCGCCCTCCAGGCGCACGCCGACCCGTGGCTGGGCTGGACCGAGCTGGACGGCGCGGGCCAGCTGGTCGCCGAGGTCTCGCCGTACGCGGTGGACCTGGACTGGGGCGACATCGACGACCCGGAGGAGATCGCGGCCGTCGTCGCCGACCTGGGCCGGGCCACCGCCACCATGCACGCGGCGGCGGACGACACCTCGGGCGAGTCCCTGGTGCCGTTCTCCACCGAGCGGGCCATCGACGCGGCGATCGCGGCCGACGAGGAGGGCTTCGCGCCCCTGCTGGTGGACTTCGCGCACGGTTACGGCGCACGCGCGCGTGCCGATCACCAGATCTTCGTGGACCTGTTCCGCAACGGCCGGATCCCGGGGCTGTGACCTTCGCGATTCACAGGCACCCTTTAGGGGTCCCTTACTCGCGGTCGTGACACACTCTCCTTTCGCTATGGACATATCCGGGACCCAGCTCAGAGCCGTGCGCGCGGCGCTGTTCACGGCCTTCGCCGTGACGCTCGGCAGCGCGTCGCACGTGCTGCTGTCCCGTGCCCCGCTGCCGGCGGCGACCGTGTCCGCGGTCGCCGCCGGGGTGTTCCTCACCGCGTACGCGCTGGCGGGCCGCGAGCGCGGCTTCGGCCGGATCGCGGCGCTGCTGGTCCCGCTGGAGCTGACCGCCGACACGGTGTTCACCACCGGTCAGCACGCCTGCTACGGCCGGGCGGGCGGTCCGGTCGCCGGCCCGCTGCGCGCGGTCGGCCTGGACGTGCTGTGCGCGGGCCCCGTGGGTTCCCCGCTGGCCCGGATGGCCGGCGGGTCCGACCGGGCGGGCGAGCTGTTCGCGCACGCCGGTCCGGGCGCCTCCTGGCTGCTGCTGGCCGCGCACGTCGGCGTGGGCCTGCTCGCCGCGGCCTGGCTGCGCCGGGGCGAGCGGGCGCTGGCCGGGCTGGTGCGGGCGGTCTCCGCCACCACCTTCCGGCCGCTGCTGCTGGCGGTGGCCGCGGTCGCCGTACGGCCGCTGCCGGTCCGCCGGCCGCCCCGGCCGGCCCCGCGCCGCGCCGCCGCCCGCGACCTGCTCCTCGCACACTCCCTGGGACGGCGTGGGCCGCCGTGCTCCCGCCCCGCCCGGTCCGCCCTCGCCTGAGCCGTCGGCTCGCGCGCGGCGGACGGCACCGGGCACGTCAGTCCCCACACGTATCGCGCGTACGACAGGTGCGCGCCTCCCAGGGAGATCACCACGATGAGCAAGCGGAACAGCCAGGCGGCGAAGACGGCGGCCCGGGAGCGGCTGCGCGAGGAGCGGGAGCGGCAGGCCAGGCGCGACAAGGTCAGGCGGCAGCTGATCGTGGCCGGCTCGGTCGTCGCCGTGCTGGCCGCGGCCGGCGGCATCGGCTACGCCGTCGTCCAGGCCAACAAGCCCGCCTACTGGGAGAAGGCGAAGGACGCCGAGCTGGTCAAGCCGGCCCACACCGCCGGCAAGGACGGCACGACGGTCCTGGTCGGCAAGAGCACCGCCAAGAAGACCCTGGTGATGTACGAGGACCCGCGCTGCCCGGTCTGCGCCTCCTTCGAGCAGGTGGTCGGCCCGACCGTCAAGAAGGACCTCGACGCAGGCAAGTTCAAGATCCAGTTCGTCGGTGCCACCTTCCTCGACAAGGGCTTCGGCGGCGAGGGCTCGAAGAACGCGCTGAGCGCCCTGGGCGCCGCGCTGAACGTCAGCCCGGAGGCGTTCCTGGAGTACAAGACCGCGCTCTACGCCAAGAAGTGGCACCCGGAGGAGCGGGACGACAAGTTCAAGGACGACTCCTACCTGATCGAGATCGCCGACACGGTCCCCGCCCTGAAGGGCAACGCGAAGTTCCAGAAGGACGTCAAGGGCGGCACCTTCGACCGGTGGGCGCTGGAGGAGTCCAAGGTCTTCGACAAGGACGGCATCGAGGGCACCCCGACCCTGAAGATGGACGGCAAGACCCTGACGGGCGCCGACGGCAAGAACGCGCCGATGACCGTCGAGGAGTTCGACACCGCGCTGGAGGCGGCCCTCAAGGGCTGACGACGACACGCCGAACTGCGGGCGAACTTTCGCGAGTTCGCCCGCCTGCGCGCATACCGATCAGTAACCTGATCGGTCGTGACCAGTCGATACAGATCAGCCGGGGCCGCACAGGACCCCGGCTCGCTTCCGCCCCGCCGCCGTACGGTCGTCAAGGCCGCGGCGGCGTCCGCCGTGCTGGCCGGCCCGCTGGCCGCCGCCCTGCCGGCCCGCGCCGCCACCGGCGCCCCCGCCTTCCTGCACGGCGTCGCCTCCGGTGACCCGCTGCCCGACGGAGTGCTGCTGTGGACCCGGGTGACCCCGGTCCCGGAGGCGATACCCGGCTCCGGGCTCGGCCCGGACACCGAGGTGGGCTGGGTCGTCGCCCGCGACAGGGCGCTGACGGACGTCGTCGCCAAGGGCTCCGTCACCGCCACGGCCGCCTCCGACCACACCGTCAAGGCCGACGTCCGGGGCCTCGCCCCGGCCACCGACTACTGGTTCCGCTTCTCCGCCGGCGGCACCGACTCCCCGGTGGCGCGCACCCGCACCGCGCCGGCGGCGGACGCCGACGTCTCCTCCCTGCGCTTCGGCGTGGTCTCCTGCGCCAACTGGGAGGCCGGGTACTTCTCCGCGTACCGCCATCTCGCCGCCCGCGGCGACCTGGACGCCTGGCTGCACCTGGGCGACTACATCTACGAGTACGAGTCCGGCGAGTACGCCGCCCGGGGCAAGGTGGTCCGCCCGCACGCGCCGGCGAACGAGATCCTCACCCTCGCCGACTACCGGATCCGGCACGCGAAGTACAAGACCGACCCCGACCTCCAGGCCCTGCACGTGACGGCGCCGGTCATCGCGATCTGGGACGACCACGAGTTCGCCGACAACGCCTGGCCGGGCGGCGCGGTCAACCACACCGAGGGCGCCGAGGGCAGCTGGGCGGCCCGGCAGGCCGCCGCCAAGCAGGCCTACTTCGAGTGGATGCCGGTCCGCCCGGCCCTCGCCGGCACCACCTACCGGCGGCTGCGCTTCGGCAGGCTCGCCGATCTGTCCCTGCTGGACCTGCGCTCCTTCCGCTCCCAGCAGGCGTCCACGGCGAGCGGCGCGGTGGACGACCCGGACCGCACGCTCACCGGCCGCGCCCAGCTCGACTGGCTCAAGGCCGGTCTGCGGGCCTCCGACACGAGGTGGCGGCTGGTCGGCAACTCGGTGATGATCTCGCCGTTCGCGATCGGCTCGCTCTCCGCCGACCTGCTGAAGCCGCTCGCCAAGCTGCTCGGCCTGCCGCAGGAGGGCATCGCCCTCAACACCGACCAGTGGGACGGCTACACCGACGACCGCCGCGAACTCCTGGCCCACCTGCGGTCCAACGCCATCACCAACACCGTGTTCCTGACCGGTGACATCCACATGGCGTGGGCCAACGACGTGCCGGTGGACGCGGGCACCTACCCGCTCACGCCGTCGGCGGCCACCGAGTTCGTGGTGACCTCGGTGAACTCCGACAACCTGGACGACATCGTCAAGGTGCCCGAGGGCACGGTCTCCGCGGTCGCCGCCCCGGTCATCAAGGCCGCCAACCGGCACGTCCACTGGGTCGACACGGACCGGCACGGCTACGGCGTGCTCGACCTCACCCCCGAGCGGGCGCAGATGGACTACTACGTCCTGTCCGACCGCACCGCCCCGGACGCCCGCTCCACCTGGGCGCGCTCCTACCGCACCCGCAGCGGCACCCAGAAGGTCGAGCGGACCTACGACCCGGTGTGATCCCTCACCCGAGCGACTCGAGGAAGCCGAGCGCCACCCGCCAGGTGGCCTCGGCGGCCTCCGCGTCGTAGTCCGGCAGCCCGGGGTCGGTGTAGAGGTGGCCGGCCCCGGCGTACCGGTAGACCTCCACCTCGGCGCCGGTGCGGCCCATCTGCAGGTACCAGGCGCTCAGCCAGTCGTCCGGCTCGAACGGGTCGGGTTCGGCGACGTGCAGCTGCACCGGCAACTCGTCCACGTGCGCGTTCGGCGCGATGTCGGAGGTTCCGTGCAGGAGCAGCAGCCCGCGCGCCTTGTCGTCGCCGAGGGCGAGGGTCTGGGCGACGGAGGCGCCGAGCGAGAACCCGGCGTAGACCAGCCCGCGGTCGGAGTATGGCGCCGCCGCCAGCACGGCCCGCTTCAGCAGTTCCTCCTTGCCGATCCCCTCGTTGAACTTCATGCCGTCCTCGACGTCGTCGAACGTGCGCCCCTCGAAGAGGTCCGGCGTCCACACCTCGTGGCCCGCCGCGCGCAGCCGGTCCGCGGCCTCGCGCACCGCGGGCCGGAGCCCGTAGGTCGAGTGAAAGAGCATGATGTTCATGAGGCCATGGTGCCAGCCGGGCCCGCCGGGGGCGCGGCGCGGCCCTACCCACACGCGTTCGGAAGACACATGTTCATGAACGTCGATGCCGGTTACGTTCCCAGGCATGGAGACCCTGCTCCGCCCCGTGATCGTGGTCGGTGGTGCCGTCGTGCTGACCTTGCTGGTCGGCTGGGCCACTGACCTGCTGCTGCGCAAGGCCGACGAGAGCCGTGGCGACACCCCGCTGTGGGACCTGCTGCGGCGCGGCCGCGTTCCCTACCAGCTGGTGTTGTGCGCGGCCCTGCTCAGAGGCTCGTACGACCAGGCCGCCCTGCTCCAGGAGCACCGCACCGGCGTCGGCCGGACGCTGACCCTGGTGCTGATCGGCGCGGCGGCCTGGCTGGTGATCAGGATCGCGGCGGCCATCGTCGAATCGACGTACACCCGCTACGCGCGCGCCCACCACGATCCCGCCCGGGTCCGCCGGGTGCGCACCCAGGTGACGCTGATCATGCGCGTGGTGTCGGCGATCGTCGGGGTGGTCGCCGTGGCGGCGATGCTGCTGACGTTCCCGGCGATGCGCGCGGCCGGCGCCTCGCTGCTGGCCTCCGCCGGTGTCCTCGGCATCGTGGCCGGTGTCGCCGCCCAGTCCACGCTGTCGAACATGTTCGCCGGGCTGCAGATCGCCTTCGGTGACATGGTCCGCATCGGCGACACGGTCGTGGTGGACGGCGAGTGGGGCACGGTCGAGGAGATCACTCTGACCTTCCTGACGGTGCGGACCTGGGACGAGCGCCGGATCACCATGCCGGTGTCGTACTTCACCTCCAAACCGTTCGAGAACTGGTCCCGGGGCACCCCGCAGATGACCGGGATCGTCTACTGGCACCTGGACCACAGCGCGCCGGTGGAGGAGATGCGCGAGAAGCTGCGGGACATCCTGCGCGCCTGTCCGGCCTGGGACGGCCGCGCCTACAGTCTCCAGGTGACGGACACCACGCCCACCACCATGCAGGTGCGGGCCCTGGTGACGGCGAAGGACGCGGACGACATCTGGACGGTCCGGGTCGCGGTCCGGGAGCAGATGATCACCTGGCTGACCGAGGAGCACTCCTACGCGCTGCCCCGGGTGAACACCGCCGGCGCGGTCCTCCCGCCGCACCAGGCGTCCTCCCCCGAGGGCACCTCCTTCCGCAAGGCCTACGAGTTCCCGCGCACCGGCCGCGGCTGAGCGGAGGTCAGCGCAGACTGCGTACGTCGAGATGGCGCAGGACCCGGTCCACGATCTCCGGGTCCGCGCCGGGCTCGCTCCGCGCGGCCAGCACCTCGTGCCGCGCGGCGCTCAGCATCTCGTTCTGGATGCGCCGCACCCGTTTGATCCGCTTGACCCGCTGGAGCTGGGCCTCGCGCCGCTCCTCCTCCCCCATGTCCGGGCTGATCCGGATGCCGATCTCGAAGGCGCGCCGCAGCATCTGCTCGGACAGTTCCTCGGGCAGCTCCTCCACCTGCTCGATCTCCCGCAGCCGCCGCTTGGCCGCCTTCGCGGCCCGTACCGCCAGGTCCTTCTCGAACTCCTTCTCCCGCGCGGAGTCGGCCCGCACGCCGAGCCGCCGCACCAGCCAGGGCAGGGTCAGCCCCTGCACCACCAGGGTGGCGACGATCACCCCGAAGGCGATGAAGACGATCTCGTCCCGGTCGGGGAAGGGCGAGCCGTCGTCGGTGCGCAGCGGCACGGCCAGCGCCAGCGCCACCGAGGCCACCCCGCGCATCCCGGCCCACCACATGACGACGGTCTCCCGCCAGCTCACCGGGATCTCCTCGTCGTAGTCCCGGCGGGCGTGCAGCCGTTTGGTCAGCCAGGTCGCCGGCAGCAGCCACAGCAGCCGGACGACGACCACCACGCCGACGACGGCCGCCGCCCAGCCGAGCATCTCGGCCCACCGGCCCTGGGCCGTGCGGATGGCGTTGTGCAGCTCCAGGCCGATGAGCCCGAAGGCGACGCCGGTGACGAGGGTGTCGGTGATGTCCCAGAAGGTGTGCCCGGCGAGCCGGGTCAGCACGTCGTCGGCGTCGGTGGCGTACTCGGCGAGGAAGAGGGCGGTGGTGAGCACGGCGAGCACCCCGGAGCCGTGCAGCCGCTCCGCGAGCACGTAGGCGGCGTAGGGCACCAGCAGGGTCATGCCGATCTGGAGCGTCGGATCGCCCAGCAGGCCCATCAGCTTGTTCGCGCCCCAGCCCAGCACCAGTCCCACGGCCACCGCGACGACGGCGGACAGCACCAGGTCCAGCCCCGCCTGCCAGGCCGAGAACGTGCCGCTGACGGCGGCGGCGATCGCCACGTGGTACAGGACGATGGCCGTGACGTCGTTGAACAGCCCCTCGCCCTCCAGGATGGACACCAGCCGGCGCGGCAGCCCGAGCTGTCCGGCGACGCTGGTCGCGGCGACCGGGTCGGGCGGGGCGATCAGGGCGCCGAGGGCGACGGCTGCGGCGAACGGCAGTCCGGGCACGATCTGGTGGGCGACGAACGCCACGCTCACCATCGTCACGAACACCAGGGCGACGGCCAGCAGGAAGATCGGGCGGACGTTGGCCGCGAACTGCCGCCAGGAGGTGCGGCGGACGGCGGCGTAGAGCAGCGGGGGCAGCAGCGCGGGCAGGATCAGCTCGGGCGGGATGTCCACGTTGGGCACGAAATCAGCGACGGCCAGGGCCCCGCCGAACAGGGTCATCAGTACCGGCGACGGCATCCCCAGCCGGTCGCCCAGCGGGACGCTCACCAGGGCCCCGAGCAGCAGTACGAACAACAGAGCCAGCTGGTCCACGGACGGCGCTCCGGGGGTCGACGATCACACGGCCGGATTCCAGTCTGCCATCGCGACCTGCGGATTCCGCACGACGTACCCGCGCGGCCGGCGCCCCTCGGCATCCCGCCGGGCCGGGAGGGCCGGTTCTCAGAGGGACCGGCGCATCGCCCGGTGCGGTATGCCGGCGTCCGGGAACTGCGGGCCGTACGCCGTGTAGCCCAGGCGTTCGTAGAAACCCAGGGCCTGGGTCTGCGCGTGCAGGTCCACCGCCGCGAGGCCGCGCGCGCGTGCCGCGTCCTCGATGGCACGCACCAGGGCCGCGCCGACACCGAGCCCGCGCGCCGCCCGCAGGACGGCGAGCCGGCCCAGCGAGCCGACGGAGGCGTCCGCACCGGTCTTCTGCGCGGCCGCCGCGCCGTGCAGCAGCCGGCCGGTGCCCAGCGGCCGGCCGTCCTCGTGGACCGCCAGCACATGCACGGCCACGGCGTCGTGGGCGTCGTACTCGATGTCCTCCGCGACGCCCTGTTCGACCACGAAGACCTCCTTGCGCACCGCGAAGCAGGCCTCGCGGTCGGCGGGGTCCTCGGCGATCCGGACGGTGCAGCGCGGGCTCACGCCCATGTCTCCTCCCGGACCTGGTCGAGGGCCTTCTGGAGGTCCTCGGGGTAGTCGCTCTCGAACTCGGCCCAGCGGCCGTCGCCGGGGTGCTCGAAGCCGAGGCGGACGGCGTGCAGCCACTGGCGGGTCAGGCCCAGCCGCTTGGCGAGGGTCGGGTCGGCGCCGTAGGTGAGGTCGCCGACGCACGGGTGGCGGTGGGCGGCCATGTGGACGCGGATCTGGTGGGTACGGCCCGTCTCCAGCTTCACGTCCAGCAGGGAGGCGGCGCGGAATGCCTCGATCAGGTCGTAGTGGGTCACCGACGGCTTGCCCTCGGCCGTGACCGCCCACTTGTAGTCGTGGTTCGGGTGGCGGCCGATGGGAGCGTCGATGGTGCCGCTCGTGGGGTCCGGGTGGCCCTGGACCAGCGTGTGGTAGCGCTTGTCGACCGTGCGCTCCTTGAACTGGCGCTTGAGCGACGTGTACGCGTACTCCGACTTGGCGACCACCATCAGGCCCGAGGTGCCCACGTCCAGACGGTGCACGATGCCCTGGCGCTCGGCGGCGCCGGAGGTGGAGATCCGGTACCCGGCGGCGGCGAGGCCGCCGATGACGGTCGGGCCGGACCAGCCGGGCGACGGGTGCGCGGCCACGCCGACCGGCTTGACGATCACGACCACGTCATCGTCGTCGTGCACGATCTCCATGCCCTCGACCGGCTCGGCGACCACCTGGACCGGCGCGGGCGCCTGCGGCATCTCGACCTCCAGCCAGGCGCCGCCGCGCACCCGCTCGGACTTGCCGACCACCGCGCCGTCGACCTGGACCTTGCCGGCCGCGGCCAGCTCCGCCGCCTTCGTGCGGGAGAAGCCGAACATGCGGGAGATGGCGGCGTCGACGCGCTCGCCCTCCAGGCCGTCGGGCACGGGCAGGGTGCGGATCTCGGGAATCGTGCTCACCCGTCGAGTATGCCGGACGGGCCGCGCGGCACCGAACGAGCCTGTGGACAACTTCCCTGCCCGAGGCCCTGACCTCAGTCTTTGTGGACCGTGCCGTCCGGGTCCAGGCCGTAGAAGGACAGCACCACGATCAGGATGCCGCCGCACACGATCGCCGAGTCGGCGAGGTTGAACACCGCGAACCCCTTGGGCGCGATGAAGTCCACCACCGCTCCCTCGAAGACGCCGGGCGTCCGGAAGATCCGGTCGGTGAGGTTGCCGAGCGCGCCGCCGAGCAGCAGGCCGAGCGCGACCGCCCAGGGGAAGCTGTACAGCTTGCGGGCCAGCCGGACGATCACCACGATCACGATCGCGGCGATCAGCGAGAAGATCACCGTGAAGGCCGCGCCGAAGCTGAAGGCGGCGCCGGGGTTGCGGATGACGTGCAGTTCCAGCAGGTCCCCGACGACCCGGATCGGCGCGCGGCCCTCCAGCCGGGCGACGACGAGCATCTTGCTGATCAGATCGAGGGCGTACGCGAAGGCGGCCACCGAGAACAGCACGGCGATCCGGCGCCCGCGGCCGGGCTTGTGCGCCGCCGGGGTCCGCTGCCCGCTCGCGCCGTCCGTGCCGGTCTCCCCGGACGCACCGGCGGCCTCGGCGCCGGCGGCCGCACCGGCCGCCGCCGTCTGCTGGTGATCGTCGTCCGGGGTGTCCGGCGTACCGATGATGCGCTCCGCCTCTGCCACGTGAGTCCCTCAGCCTAGGTACCTGACTGGGCACGAGACTACGGCACGGCGGGGCGCCCTCAGGAGCGGCGTTCCTGCTTCTGCTTGCACTCCACGCACAGCGTCGCCCTCGGGAACGCCTGCATGCGGGCCTTGCCGATGGGATTGCCGCAGTTCTCGCACAGACCGTAGGTACCCGCGTCCAGCCGTTCCAGGGCGCGCTCGGTCTGGGTGAGCATCTCGCGCGCGTTGGCGGCCAGCGCCAGTTCGTGCTCGCGGGTGATGTTCTTGGTGCCGGTGTCGGCCTGGTCGTCGCCGGCGCCGTCCCCGGAGTCCCGCATCAGGCCGGCCAGGGAGGCCTCGGAGGAGCTGATCTCCGCCCGCAGCCGCTCCAGCTCGGACTGCAGCTCCGCGCGCGCCTCACCGGCCTCCTCGGGGGACCAGGGGTCCTCGCCGGGGCGCACCGCCAGTTCGCCGGGCTCCGCCGCGCCCGCGCGCGCCTTGGGGACGGCGGTCTGTTCCGCCGTGGCCGTGCCAGGAGTCTTCTTCGCAACCACCGTCGTGGCTCCCGTCTGCTTGGCGGCCCGCGCCGCGCCCGCTTTCTTGGCCGTGCTGTTGTGCGCCGTCTCCGTCACCGCGGCCTCCCCGGCGGCGGCCTCCCCGGGGACGGCGGTCCTGTCGGCGACGGTCTTCCCGGCGGCCGCCGCCGCGACGCCCGCCCTCTTCGCGCCCGCCTCCTTCGGGGCCTCCTTCTCCGTCGCCCCCTTCCCTGCGGTCACCTCCCCGGCGGCCGCCGTCATGGCGGGCGCCTCCCCGGCGGGCACCTTCTCGGCGGCGGACTTCGCCGCGACCGCGTCCGCACCCGCCGTCTTCTTCCCGGCCGCCTTCTTCCCGGCCGCCGCCTTCTTGCCGGCGACCGTCTTCTTGCCGGCGGCTGTCTTCTTGGTGATCGCCTTCTTCTCGGCACCCGCCGTCTTCTTCGCGACGGCCGTCCTGGTCCCGTCCGCCGCCTTCGTCCCGGCAGCCGCCTTCTTCGTGACCGCCGGCTTCTTCGCGGCCGTCTCGGCCGGGGCTGTCCTGGCCGGGGCCGTCCTCTTGGCGGCAGGCCGCGCGCCGGTCGTCGCGGTCGCCGGCTGCTGTACGGCGGTCTTCTTCGCCACCATGGCCGCGGCCCCTTCACATATTGTGATCTTGCTCGCGAATCGTGCTGGGACGATAAATCGACTTGGGTCCCGCGGCAACGGGGCACACCGCCCGATTCGCCCGCCCGCACCCCCCGAGGCCACGGGCCTGCATCCGTTGTGCCCAGCTCCCCGCCGGGTAATCCGCCGCCACCGGCCGGCCCGGACCGGTCCCGGCACCCCCTCGCCATTCGGGTCATCCGGCCCGGTCGCCGGCCCCGCGCCCCCGCCCCGGGAAAACCGGTCCGCCGCTGTCCGCGCGGCGCCGTACACTGGGCGGAGCGAGAAGCGTGGATGGGGACGAGTAGCGGCGTACGCAGCCCAGAGCGACCCGGGGACGGTGTGAGCCCGGGGGCGAGCGCGACGTGAAGATCACCCCGGAGCCGCCGGAAGAAAGCCGCAGCCCGAGGGCCACGGCGAGTAGAACCGGCTTCGCGAACCCAATGAGGGGGCTCACCGGCGCGTACGGCGCACCGGGGGGCCAAGGAGGGTGGTACCGCGGGAGCGCGCCGCACACGGCGTCCACAGGATCGAAGGCTCTCGTCCCTCCGACGGAAGGCAGCAAGTCCGTTGGAGGATGCTCGCAGATGACAGCGCCGACGTACCGCCAGGTGCCCGCACAGGTCGACCTGCCCGCTCTTGAGCACGCCGTGCTCGACTTCTGGCGCGAGCAGAAGATCTTCGCCAAGAGCCTGGAGCAGTCCGAGGGCCGCCCCGAGTGGGTGTTCTACGAAGGGCCGCCCACCGCCAACGGCATGCCCGGCGCGCACCACATCGAGGCGCGCGTCTTCAAGGACGTCTTCCCCCGCTTCCGCACCATGCGGGGCTACCACGTGGCCCGCAAGGCCGGCTGGGACTGCCACGGCCTGCCCGTCGAGCTGGCCGTCGAGAAGGAGCTGGGCTTCTCCGGCAAGCAGGACATCGAGGCGTACGGCATCGCCGAGTTCAACGCCAAGTGCCGCGAGTCGGTGACCCGGCACACCGACGCGTTCACCGAGCTGACGACCCGCATGGGCTACTGGGTCGACCTGGACGACGCCTACCGCACGATGGACCCCGAGTACGTGGAGTCCGTGTGGTGGTCGCTGAAGGAGATCTTCAACAAGGGCCTGCTGGTCCAGGACCACCGCGTCGCCCCCTGGTGCCCGCGGTGCGGCACCGGCCTGTCCGACCACGAGCTGGCGCAGGGCTACGAGACGGTCGTCGACCCGTCCGTGTACGTCCGCTTCCCGCTCACCTCCGGCCCGCTCGCCGGCCAGGCCGCGCTCCTGGTGTGGACGACCACCCCCTGGACGCTGGTGTCCAACACGGCGGTCGCCGCGCACCCGGACGTCACCTACGTCGTCGCGAGCAACGGCGAGGAGCAGCTCGTCGTCGCCGAGCCGCTGCTCGCCAAGGCGCTCGGCGAGGGCTGGGAGAGCACGGGCCGGACCTTCACCGGCGCCGAGATGGAGCGCTGGACGTACCAGCGCCCCTTCGAGCTGGTGGAGTTCCCCGAGCTGGCGCACTTCGTGGTGAACGCCGACTACGTCACCACCGAGGACGGCACGGGTCTGGTCCACCAGTCCCCGGCCTTCGGCGAGGACGACCTGCGTACCTGCCGCGCCTACGGCCTGCCGCTGGTGAACCCGGTCCGCCAGGACGGCACCTTCGCCGAGGACGTCCCCCTGGTCGGCGGCGTCTTCTTCAAGAAGGCGGACGAAAAGCTCACCGAGGACCTGTCGCAGCGCGGCCTCCTGTTCCAGCACCTGCCGTACGAACACAGCTACCCGCACTGCTGGCGCTGTCACACCGCGCTGCTCTACTACGCACAGCCCTCCTGGTACATCCGTACGACGGCGGCCAAGGACCGGCTCATCCGGGAGAACGAGAAGACCAACTGGTTCCCGGAGACGGTCAAGCACGGCCGCTACGGCGACTGGCTGAACAACAACATCGACTGGGCGCTGTCCCGCAACCGCTACTGGGGCACCCCGCTGCCCATCTGGCGCTGCGAGGACGACCACCTCACCTGCGTCGGCTCCCTCACCGAGCTGACCGAGCTGACCGGCACCGACCAGTCCGGCCTCGACCCGCACCGGCCGTACATCGACGACGTCACCTTCGCCTGCCCGCACGAGGGCTGCGGCAAGACCGCCACGCGCGTGCCCGAGGTCATCGACGCCTGGTACGACTCGGGTTCGATGCCGTTCGCCCAGTGGGGCTACCCGTACAAGAACAAGGAGCTGTTCGAGAGCCGGTACCCGGCCCAGTTCATCTGCGAGGCCATCGACCAGACCCGCGGCTGGTTCTACACGCTGATGGCCGTCGGCACCCTCGTCTTCGACCAGTCGTCGTACGAGAACGTCGTCTGTCTGGGCCACATCCTGGCCGAGGACGGCCGCAAGATGTCCAAGCACCTGGGCAACATCCTCCAGCCGATCCCGCTGATGGACCAGCACGGCGCGGACGCGGTGCGCTGGTTCATGGCGGCCGGCGGCTCCCCGTGGGCCGCGCGCCGGGTCGGCCACGGCACCATCCAGGAGGTCGTCCGCAAGACGCTGCTGACGTACTGGAACACGGTCGCCTTCCAGGCGCTGTACGCCCGTACGTCGGGCTGGGCGCCGTCCGCGGCGGACCCGGCGCCGGCCGAGCGCCCGGTGCTGGACCGCTGGCTGCTGTCCGAACTGCACGCGCTGACCGACCAGGTGACCCAGGCGCTGGAGGGCTACGACACCCAGCGCGCCGGCAAACTGCTGTCCGCGTTCGTCGACGACCTGTCCAACTGGTACGTCCGCCGCTCGCGCCGCCGCTTCTGGCAGGGCGACAAGGCCGCGCTGCGCACGCTGCACGAGGTGCTGGAGACGGTCACCAAGCTGATGGCGCCGCTCACCCCGTTCATCACCGAGCGGGTGTGGCAGGACCTGGTCGTGCCGGTCACCCCGGGCGCGCCGGAGTCCGTGCACCTGTCCGCCTGGCCCGAGGCCGACCTGTCGGCGATCGACCCGGAGCTGTCCCGGCAGATGGTGCTGGTGCGCCGGCTGGTGGAGCTGGGCCGGGCCACACGCGCGGAGTCGGGCGTCAAGACCCGTCAGCCGCTGTCCCGCGCGCTGATCGCGGCGGCCGGCTTCGAGTCCCTGGACCCGGAGCTGCACACGCAGATCACCGAGGAGCTGAACGTCTCGTCCCTGGCGTCGCTGTCCGAGGTCGGCGGCAGCCTGGTCGACACGACCGCCAAGGCCAACTTCCGGGCGCTGGGCAAGCGGTTCGGCAAGCGGGTGCAGGACGTGGCGAAGGCCATCGCGGGCGCCGACGCCGCCGCGCTGTCCCTCGCGCTGCGCGAGGGCACGGCGTCCGTGGAGGTCGACGGTGAGACCATCGCCCTGGCCCCGGACGAGGTGATCGTCACGGAGACCCCGCGCGAGGGCTGGTCGGTGGCCTCCGACTCCGGTGCCACGGTGGCGCTGGACCTGGAGATCACCGAGGAACTGCGGCAGGCGGGTCTGGCCCGGGACGCGATCCGGCTGATCCAGGAGGCCCGCAAGAACAGCGGCCTGGACGTGGCCGACCGGATCGCGCTGCGCTGGACCTCCACGGACCCGGCGGTCCTCGCGGCCCTGTCCGAGCACTCCGGGCTGATCGCCGACGAGGTCCTCGCGACCGACTTCGCCCAGGGCGAGGCCGACGACAGCTACGGCGAGCCGTTCACCGACGAGGGCCTGTCGCTGACGTTCCGCCTGCGCAAGGCGTAGCCACGCCGTCGTCGGACAGCCGGAAGGCCCGGTTCCCCGTAGCGGGGGGCCGGGCCTTCGGCGTCGGTGGAGAACGATCGGGTGCGCCGGGGCGGGCCGGATTCGAACCGGCGTCCTCCTAGATGCCATCGAGGCGCGACGACCGACTGCGCTACGCACCCCGGCGCACGACGAAGGGTACCCGAAAACGATCATCGCGGCCGCACGGCTTCCGGGAGCCCCCGCCCGTCCGACGTGTGCGCCGCGCTCCGGTGGAGAACTGCCGTGCGCCCGCGCTCCCCTGCGAGCCCGCGCCCCTGAAAGGCCCCCACGCGCCCGGCGCACAGGAGCACAGCGCAGAGGGACCCACCCGCCAGCCCGCGCGAAAAGGGCGCGGCCCCGGATCGTGATCCGGGGCCGCGCCCTGAACGCTGCCGACGCCTAAGGCGTCCTACGCACCGTGTGGGGTGCTCAGTTGTCGTCCTCGTCGATCAGGAACCCGCGCATCGGCGAGGGAGCCTGGCCCATCGGGGACGGGCCCTGCGGACGGACCGGGGCCATGGGCTGCGTCATGGCCGGGGTCATCTGCTGCTGGCCGCCGTAGGACGGACCGGACGGGGCCTGCGAACCGCCCATCGACTGGTTGCCGCCGTAGGACGGGGCACCGGCGCCGGCCGGGGCCATGGAGGGCGCCGGGGACGGCGGCAGCGAGGCGGTGGCCGGGGTGCGCGGCGGGGCCAGCGAGTCGTCGGCCTGGGTCTCCAGCTGACGCAGCTGCGACTCCAGGTACGACTTCAGCCGCGTGCGGTACTCGCGCTCGAAGCCGCGCAGGTCCTCGACCTTGCGCTCCAGCGTGGCGCGCGCGGACTCCAGGGAGCCCATGGCCACGCGGTGCTTCTCCTGCGCGTCCCGCTCCAGGGCGTCGGCCTTGGCACGGGCGTCACGCTCCAGACCCTCGGCGCGGCTGCGGGCCTCGCCGACGATCTTGTTGGCCTCGGAACGGGCCTCGGCGATCGCCTGGTCGGCGGTCTGCTGGGCCAGCGAGAGGACACGGGCGGCGCTGTCGCCGCCGGGGCCCTGACCGGGGCCGCCCATCGGACCGCCCATGGGGCCACCCATGGGACCGCCCATCGGGCCGCCCATCTGCTGCTGCATGGGCGGCTGACCGCCCATCGGGCCCTGACCCATCGGACCCTGGCCCATCGGGCCGGGACCCTGCGGGCCGCCCTGACCGCCGGGGCCGGCGGGCAGCTGCGGGGCACCGCTCGGCAGCTGGGGCGGACCACCCATGGGGCCACCCATCTGCTGCTGCGGCGGGCCCGATATCCCGGCGGGCACCGGCTGGCCGGGACCTCGCATGCCCTGCTGCTGAGGGTGTTGCTGCTGCTGGGGGTGCTGCTGCTGGGGGTGTTGCTGCTGCTGATCCTGCTCCGGAGGCTTGCGCGCGTTCTGCTGGTTCTGCGCGGCGGCTCGCGTCGCGGCGGCCAGCTTGGCGCGCAGGTCCTCGTTCTCGCGGAGCAGACGGGTCAGTTCGGCTTCGACCTCGTCGAGGAAGGCATCGACCTCGTCCTCGTCATAGCCTTCTCGGAGGCGGACGGTCGTGAACTGCTTGTTCCGCACGTCCTCGGGGGTCAACGGCATCTCTTCACCTCAACGTAGTCATCGGCAGTCGGCAAGACCGGATCGTCCACCCTCATCTCACGAAGCTCTGCACGATGGAGATGAGAATGTAGACGATGATCATCAGTACGAAGAAGGACAGGTCGAGCGCCACGCCCCCGAGACGCAGCGGCGGGATGAACCGCCGCAGAAGCTTCAGCGGTGGATCGGTGACAGTGTAGGTGGCCTCCAGAACGACCACCATCGCCTTGCCGGGTTGCCACGAGCGGGCGAACTGGAAGACGTAGTCCATGACCAGCCGGAAGATGAGGATGACAAGGAACACCATCAGCGCGATGTAGATCACCTGCGCGAACACGCTCATGGCCTGCGGTTCCCTCTCCCCTGTCCATGCTTTTCCGTGCTTCGGTCCGGTCCTGCGTCTCAGCTCTGGTTGAAGAACCCGCCCTCTGCGATGCGGGCCTTGTCCTCCGCCGTGACATCGACGTTAGCAGGAGACAACAGGAACACCTTCTGCGTCACCCGTTCGATGCTGCCGTGAAGACCAAACACCAAACCGGCCGCAAAGTCGACAAGTCGCTTCGCGTCTGTGTCATCCATCTCAGTCAGATTCATGATCACCGGGGTGCCTTCACGGAAGTGTTCCCCGATGGTACGGGCCTCGTTGTAGGTCCGCGGGTGAAGCGTGGTGATTCGGTAAGGCTCTCGTTCCGACACAACCTTGGGCATGATCACCGGCGCGTTCTTCTCCAGGGACTGGCGTTCTTGTGTGATGGATGCCACGGGCGCGATACGCGCCGGACGTCCGGATTCCGCGGCGAGCGAAGTCGAACGGGCAACCGGTTCGCGAGGCGCGGGTGGCTGCACGATCCGTACCTCTTCGTCCCTTTGGGGCGAATGCGCACCATGCGGCTGATGTGACGGTTCGTGCCGTCGGTGGTCCCGCTCGGTCTCCGGGTCCAGCTCCGGCTCGAAGTCGTCGTCGGGGTCGAATCCGCGGCCGTCGTACCCATCGTCCTCCACGAGGCCGAGGTAGACCGCCATCTTGCGCATCGCGCCGGCCATGCTCTGAGTCCTCCGCTCTGTGGTGGATCGGCTGACGACTGCCAAGTGCCCGCGATCCACGTGGTCGTTGTGCCCAACTTCACGGGCATTGACCATATTTTCTGCTGTGGTCCGACTTCTTGGCGACGTTACCCGAGCCTGGGGCGGACTCCGAGTACCGCGGTGCCAATGCGCACATGTGTCGCCCCGGCGGCCACGGCCTGTTCGAGGTCCGCGCTCATCCCTGCCGACACCATGGTTGCAGCCGGATGGGCCCGGCGCAGGTCGGTCGACAAATCCATGAGCCGCTCGAACGCGGCCTGTTCGCGTCCCGCGTACTCCCCGGTCAGCGGAGCGACGGTCATCAGTCCGTCGAGCCGCAGCCCGGGCGCGTCGGCGACGAGACCGGCCAACTCTTCGATTCCGCCGGGGGCCACGCCGCCGCGGTCGCCCCGGCCGCTCGCTCCGGCGTCGAGCGCGACCTGGAGCAGACAGCCCACCTCGCGCCCCGTCCGTACCGCCTCCTTCGACAGCGCGGTGACGAGCCGGGAACGGTCGACCGACTGTACGACATCGGCATAACCGACCACGGAACGCACCTTGTTGGTCTGCAGCTGACCGACGAAGTGCCACTTCAGCGGCAGATCCGCACAGGCGGCGGCCTTCGGGCCCGCCTCCTGGTCACGGTTCTCGGCGACATGGCGCACACCGAGCTCCGACAGGATCCGCACATCGCCCGCCGGGTGGGTCTTGGTGACCACGATCAGGGTCACCTCCTCCCGCTCGCGCCCCGCCGCCGCACACGCGGCGGCGATGCGCTCCTCCACCTTCGCCAGATTCGCGGCGAGTTCGGTCTTACGGTCCGTCATGCCCTATCAGTCCAGCCAGACGTAGCCTGCGAGCCGCCCGGTGGTGCGGTCGCGGCGGTACGAGAAGTGATCCTTCGACTCCAGCGTGCACACCGGCGTTCGCGCCCGGTCGCACACCCCGAGCCGGTCGAGCTGGGCGTGCACGCCGGCGCTCACATCGACCGCCGGCGTGCCCCAGCTCGTCTCGGCGTGCGCCGCCGGCTCGACGGCGGCCACCTCGGCGCGCATCGCCTCCGGCACCTCGTAGCACCGGCCGCACACGGCCGGTCCGGTGCGGGCGACGATCCGGCCCGGCTCGGCACCGAGTTCGACCATGGCCCGTACGGCGGCGGGGACGACGCCCTTCACCATGCCGGGCCGGCCCGCGTGGGCCGCGGCGGCGATCCCGGCCACGGGGTCGGCCAGCAGCACCGGCACGCAGTCGGCGGTGAGGACGGCCAGGGCCAGTCCGCGCCGGGCGGTGACGACCGCGTCGGCCTCCGGCACCCCCCGGTCTCCCCACGGCGCGTCCACCACGGCGACCTCGGCGCCGTGCACCTGGTTCATCCACACGACCTGGTCCGGGTCCAGGCCGAGCGACTTCGCCGCCCGTTCGCGGTTGCCGCGCACCGCCTCGGGCGTGTCGCCGACCGCGCCGCCGAGGTTCAGCTCCTCATACGGAGCGGCGCTCACCCCGCCCCACCGGTCGGTGAAGGCGAAGTGCGCGCCGCTCACGCTCTCGCGCCGTCCTATCACTTGAGGAAGTCCGGGACGTCCAGCTCCTCGGCCGCGCTGTCCGAGTAGGTCCGCGGCGCCGGGGGTGCCGGGGGGGCGACCGGGATGTCCGGCACCGGCTCGGGTGCGGGCTCCGGCTCCTCCTTCGGCTTGACGCTGCCCAGCGAGCCGAAGGACGGACGGCTGGGCTCGCTCGGCCGGGCCGGGGCGGGCTCCTCGCGGCGGGCGGGGGCCGAACCGGAGGCCGAGCCGAGGACGTTGTCCCGGCGGGCCGGCGGCTGGCCGCCGTCGAAGCCGGCCGCGATCACGGTGACCCGCACCTCGTCGCCGAGGGCGTCGTCGATGACCGCGCCGAAGATGATGTTGGCCTCGGGGTGGGCTGCCTCGCTGACCAGCTGGGCGGCCTCGTTGATCTCGAACAGGCCGAGGTCGGAGCCGCCGGAGATGGAGAGCAGCACACCCCGGGCGCCGTCGATGGACGCCTCCAGCAGCGGCGAGGAGATCGCCATCTCGGCCGCGGCCACCGCGCGGTCGTCGCCGCGGGCCGAGCCGATGCCCATGAGGGCCGAACCGGCCTCGGACATGACCGACTTCACGTCGGCGAAGTCCAGGTTGATCAGGCCGGGGGTGGTGATGAGGTCGGTGATGCCCTGAACGCCGGAGAGCAGGACCTGGTCCGCGGACTTGAAGGCGTCCAGGACCGAGACCTGGCGGTCCGAGATGGACAGCAGCCGGTCGTTCGGGATGACGATGAGGGTGTCGACCTCCTCGCGCAGTTCGGCGATGCCGTCCTCGGCCTGGTTCGCGCGGCGCCGTCCCTCGAAGGTGAACGGGCGCGTGACCACGCCGATGGTCAGGGCGCCGAGCGAGCGTGCGATGTTGGCCACGACGGGCGCCCCGCCGGTGCCGGTGCCGCCGCCTTCACCGGCCGTCACGAAGACCATGTCGGCCCCCTTGAGGACCTCCTCGATCTCCTCGCGGTGGTCCTCGGCGGCCTTGCGGCCGACGGCCGGGTTGGCTCCGGCGCCGAGTCCGCGGGTGAGTTCGCGGCCGACGTCGAGCTTGACGTCGGCGTCGCTCATCAACAGCGCCTGTGCGTCGGTGTTGATGGCGATGAACTCGACGCCCTTGAGACCGACCTCGATCATCCGGTTGATGGCATTGACACCACCGCCGCCGACACCGATGACCTTGATGACTGCGAGGTAGTTCTGCGGTGCTGCCACGTCGAAGGCCTCTCGCCTCGAATTACGTTGTCGCCGCCGTGCGGTGCCCCGCGCCGGGACGACGGATGCCGAATGGGACGGTCCGTAGCGCCGACCCGAACCCTAACCTTGAAGTTTAGGGTTACCAGTGTGTCTGTTCCCTGGAGTCTTCCGAACAGGACACTAAGTCGACAAGTGGCGCCCGTTCAACGAACACGCCGAACCTCCCGTTTTTCTTTTCACCCTATGTGATCAGCCGTAGCGGTGCCCAACCAGGGGGTTGGCCTGCGCTGATGTGCGTCAACTCCCTGATGACGCAGGGGCGGTGGGAACGGTGACGTCGAAGTGCCGTGCGCCGGGAGCTGCTTTCATGAGAGCCGTGAGGGCCCGTGCCTTGGCGCGGCCCTGTTCGTCACTGCCCCATGCCACCGTGCGGCCGTCGCCCAACTCCACGGAGACGGCGTCGTAGGAGCGCACGTGGACGGTCCGGGCGGTGCGCGCCACGGGAGCGGGCAGGTCGCCGGCGACCCGGACGGCCGCGCGCACCAGGCGGCCGGTGCCGAAGCGCCGCAGGCTCGCGGCGCCGGGCCCCTTCCGGGGCGCGGACAGTTCCAGACTCGGAACGCCTTTCGGCGCCTGGGAAACCGTAGCGAAACGGACACCCTCGTCATCGACTTCGACGAAGTTCCCGCCCTTGCGGATCAGCAGGACCGGAGTGCGCTCGCTCACATTCAGGGCGATCCCCGTGGGCCAGGAACGCACCACGTCCACGGTGTCGATCCGGGGCAGTTCGCGGCGGAGCCGGGCTTCGATGGCACCCGTGTCGACGGACGCCATCGGTGCCCCGACGGGCACGTCGGCCGCCTCGCGCACCTGTGCGGGGGTCAGCACGCGCGTGCCCGACACCGGGACGTGCCGCACCCGCAGCCACTGCGAGCCGTACACCATCCAGGCGCCGGCGGCCCCGAGCAGGACGACGGCCATGGCCAGGATGACGATTCTGCGAAGACGCCGCCTGGGGCCGCGGGCGGGCGGCTGGCCGGACGACCCCTGCTGGCGTTCCCCGCGCTCGGCGGTAGTCGGTCCGGCCACCCTCACTGCCCTTTCGTCATACGGTCCTAACGGCGCGAGGCGATCGCCTCGTACACCATGCCGACGAGCAGCTCGTCGGCGTCCCGGCGGCCGAACTCGCTTGCCGAGCGGGACATCTCGTACAGCCGGTGCGGGTCGGCGAGCACCGGCAGCACGTTCTGCTGCACCCACTCGGGCGTCAGTTCCGCGTCGTCCACGAGGAGTCCGCCGCCCGCCTTGACCACCGGCTGGGCGTTCAGCCGCTGTTCGCCGTTGCCGATCGGCAGCGGGACGTACGCGGCGGGCAGGCCCACGGCGGAGAGTTCGGCGACGGTCATCGCGCCCGCGCGGCAGAGCATCATGTCGGCCGCGGCGTACGCGAGGTCCATCCGGTCCAGGTAACTTACCGGGATGTAGGGGGGCATCCCCGGCATCTGCTGCACCTGCGGCAGTTCGTTCTTCGGGCCGACCGCGTGCAGGATCTGGATGCCGGCCTGCTGGAGCCAGGGGGCGACCGTCTGCGTCACCTCGTTCAGCCGCCGGGCGCCCTGCGAGCCGCCGGAGACGAGCAGCGTGGGCAGGTTGGGGTCGAGGCCGAAGCGGTGCCGGGCCTCGGGCCGGACGGCGGCGCGGTCCAGCGTGGCGATGGAGCGGCGCAGCGGGATGCCGATGTAGCGGGCGTCACGCAGCTTGCTGTCCGGGGTGGAGACGGCGACCCGGGCCGCGTAGCGCGAGCCGATCTTGTTGGCCAGACCGGGGCGGGCGTTGGCCTCGTGGATGACGATGGGCACCCCGAGGCGCTTGGCCGCCAGATAGCCGGGCAGCGCGACATAGCCGCCGAAGCCGACCACGACGTCCGCCTTGGTGCGCTCCAGGATCTGCTCCGCGGCCTTGATGGTGCCGCGCAGCCGGCCCGGGACGGTGATCAGCTCGGGGGTGGGCTTGCGGGGCAGCGGCACCGCCGGGATCAGCGCCAGTTCATAGCCGCGCTCCGGGACGAGCCGGGTCTCCAGGCCGCGCTCCGTGCCCAGGGCCGTGATTCCCACGGTCGGGTCCTGCCTGCGCAGGGCGTCCGCGAGGGCGAGCGCGGGCTCGATGTGGCCGGCGGTCCCCCCACCGGCGAGTACGACATGCACCGAAATTCACCGCTCTCCGGACGAACGCGCCGCCGAGGCACGCCGTCGCATCGTGTTCCATCTCCGAGGCCCCCGCTCGGCACCGGAGCCTCCCGCCCGCTTTCTACCAAAGCGGGGTTGCCGCATCGCAAGCGCCGCCCGCGCAGCGGGCTCGTCGCGCGCGAAGGCGATCAGCAGCCCGATGGCGAACATGGTCGGCAGCAGGGCGGACCCTCCGTAGGAGAACAGCGGGAGGGGGACGCCGGCGATCGGCAGCAGGCCGAGCACCGCACCGATGTTGATCACCGCCTGGGCGGTGATCCAGGTGGTCACGCCTCCCGCGGCGTACCTCACGAAGGGGTCCTCCGTGCGTCCGGCCACGCGGATACCCGCATAGCCTAGAGCCGCGAACAGGGCGAGCACCGACAGCGTCCCCGCCAGGCCCAGTTCCTCACCGGTGACGGCGAAGATGAAGTCGGTGTGGGCTTCGGGGAGTTGGCCCCATTTTTCCACACTCGCACCGAGCCCGGAGCCGAAGAATCCGCCGGAGGCGAGCGCGTAGATCCCGTGCACGGCCTGCCAGCAGTCGGCGACCCCGCTCTTGGGCTCGGTGGCGCCGATGCAGGCGAGCCGGGCCATCCGGTTGGCGCTGGTCTTGATCAGGAGCACCCCGATCAGGCCGGCGACCGACAGTACCCCGGCGAACAGCCGGGTCGGCGCGCCCGCGAGCCACAGCAGGCCGAAGAGGATCGCCGTGAGAATGATCGCGGTGCCCATGTCGCCGCCGAGCATGATCAGACCGAGCAGCAGGAAGGTGACCGGGACCAGCGGCACCAGCATGTGCTTCCACTGGGCCAGCAGTCTTCTCTCCTGCTTGCGGGCGATCAGGTCGGCGCCCCACAGCACCAGGGCGAGCTTGCCGAACTCGCTGGGCTGGATCTGGAAGGAGCCGCCGAGGGAGATCCAGTTCTGGTTGCCGTTGACCGACATCCCTATCCCCGGCACCTGTACCAGGGCCATCAGGAAGACGGCGGCGGCCAGGATCGGGTAGGCCAGCGCTCGGTGCAGTTTCACCGGCATGCGGGAGGCCGCGAACAGCAGTGCGCCGCCGATCAGCGCGGCGAGGAACTGCTTGCGGAAGAAGTAGGACCCGGGCAGCGACAGCTGGAGCGCGGTGATCTGGGAGGCCGAGTAGACCATCACCAGGCCCAGCACGGTGATCAGCACGCTGCCGCCGAGGATCAGGTAATAGGCGGTCAGCGGCCGGTCCCAGGCCTTGCGCGCGCGGGTGCAGAGCCGCTGTACCGGGTTCTCGCGCGGGACGCGGGGCGCGGCGGGACGGCGGGACGCCCGCTGTACGGGCGGCCGGCCGGTGCGGCTACCGGGCATCGGTGCCTCCGCTGAACGTCGACCGTCCCACGCGTCCCTCCCAAGATCCGCCCGGCAGGCGGCCGGGTTCAGGCGCCGAGTTCGCGGACCGCCGCCGCGAACGCGTCGCCGCGCTGGTTGTAGTTGGTGAACATGTCCATGGAGGCGCAGGCCGGGGCCAGCAGCACCGTGTCGCCGGGCCGGGCCAGCCGCTTGGCCTCCGTCACCGCCTGGAGCATCGCCCCAGTGTCGGTCCGGTCGAGGTCGACCACGGGTACTTCCGGGGCGTGTCGCGCGAGGGCGTCGCGGATCAGGGCCCGATCGGCACCGATCAGGACCGCACCGCGCAGCCGCTCGGCCGACTTGGCGACCAGTTCGTCGAAGGTGGCGCCCTTCGCCAGTCCGCCCGCGATCCATACGATCGACTCATATGCCGCCAACGAGGCTTCCGCGGCATGGGTGTTGGTGGCCTTGGAGTCGTCCACGTACGCGACCCCGTCGAGGTCGGCCACGTGCGCGATGCGGTGGGCGTCCGGGCGGAAGGCCCGCAGGCCGTCGCGCACGGCAGCGGCGGGCACCCCGAAGGCGCGCGCGAGGGCCGCCGCAGCGAGGGCGTTGGCGATGTTGTGCGGGGCCGGCGGGTGGATGTCGGAGACCTCGGCCAGCTCCTGCGCGTTCTTCTGCCGGTCCTCGACGAAGGCACGGTCGACCAGGATGCCGTCCACCACGCCGAGTTGGGACGGCGCCGGGGCGCCGAGGGTGAACCCGACCGCCCGGCAGCCCTCTTCGACGTCGGCCTCGCGCACCAGGTCCTCGGTGGCCCGGTCGGCGACGTTGTAGACGCAGGCGACCTTGTTGCCCTCGTAGATACGGCCCTTGTCGCGCGCGTACGCCTCCATGGAGCCGTGCCAGTCCAGGTGGTCCGGCGCCAGGTTGAGGACGGCGGCCGAGTGGGCGCGCAGCGAGGGCGCCCAGTGCAGCTGGTAGCTGGACAGTTCCACGGCGAGGACGTCGTACTCCTCCTCGCCGAGGACCGCGTCCAGCAGGGAGACGCCGATGTTGCCGACGGCGGCCGTGCGCAGGCCCGCCGCCTCGAGGATGGAGGCGAGCATCTGCACGGTGGTGGTCTTGCCGTTGGTGCCCGTCACGGCCAGCCAGGGGGCCGCGTCCGGGCCGCGCAGCCGCCAGGCCAGCTCCACGTCGCCCCAGACCGGCACCCCGGCCTGCCCGGCGGCGGCGAACAGCGGCTTGCCGGGCTGCCAGCCGGGCGCGGTGACGATCAGCTCGGTGCCCTCCGGCAGGGTGGCGCCGTCGCCGAGGCGCACGGTGATGCCGAGCGCCTCCAGTTCCGCGGCCTGTTCCCGCGCGCGGGCGTCGTCGCCGTCGTTGACGACCGTGACGACGGCCCCGCGCGCGTGCAGCACCTTGGCCGCCGGGACGCCGGAGACGCCGAGCCCGGCGACGGTGACGCGCTTGCCCTGGAAGTCGGAGAGCCCCGAGGTGGAGGTCACTTGTCCGCTGCCCATCCCGCGTAGAAGAGGCCCAGTCCGACGATCACACAGATGCCTTGGATGATCCAGAAGCGGACCACCACCAGGACCTCGGACCAACCCTTGAGTTCGAAGTGGTGCTGGAGTGGCGCCATCCGGAAGACGCGCTTGCCGGTGAGCCGGAAGGAGCCGACCTGGATGACGACCGACATGGTGATGAGGACGAACAGGCCGCCCATGATGGCCACCAGCAGCTCGGTGCGGGAGAGGATGGCCAGGCCGGTGAGGACACCGCCGAGGGCGAGCGAGCCGGTGTCGCCCATGAAGATCTTCGCCGGCGAGGTGTTCCACCACAGGAAGCCGAGGCAGGCACCCATGAGCGCGGAGGCGACCACCGCGAGGTCGAGCGGGTCGCGCACCTCGTAGCAGGCGCCCGGGTTGGTCAGGGTCTGCGCGTTGGCGCAGGACTCCTGGAACTGCCAGACGCCGATGAAGGTGTAGGCGCCGAAGACGAGCACGGAGGCGCCGGTGGCCAGGCCGTCCAGACCATCGGTGAGGTTCACGCCGTTCGACATCGCGAGGATCATGAACAGCGCCCAGACGACGAACAGCACCGGGCCGATCGACCACCCGAAGTCGGTGATGAACGACAGCTTCGTGGAGGCCGGGGTGTTGCCGCGGGCGTCGGAGAACTGGAGGGACAGCACGGCGAAGGCGATGCCGACGATCAGCTGGCCGGCCATCTTCGCCTTGGCCCGCAGACCCAGCGACCGACGCTTGACGATCTTGATGTAGTCGTCGAGGAAGCCGACAAGGCCCATGCCGAACATCAGGCCGAGGACCAGCAGACCGGAGTAGGTCGGCGCGTAGCCGGTGATGAGCTTGCTCAGGAAGTACGCGGCGATGGTCGCCAGGATGAAGGCGATACCGCCCATCGTCGGCGTACCGCGCTTGCTGGCGTGCTCGCGCGGGCCGTCGTCGCGGATGTACTGGCCGTAGCCCTTGCGGGCCAGCAGCTTGATCAGCAGCGGGGTGCCGACCAGCGTCAGGAAGAGGCCAATGACTCCCGAGAACAGGATCTGCTTCATCATCGGGCGGCGACCTCACCCTCGGTACCGGCCTCGACGAGCGCCTGGGCGACGCTCTCCAGCCCCACCGACCGGGACGCCTTCACGAGCACGACGTCCCCCGGGCGCAACTCGCTGCGCAACAGGTCGACCGCCGCCTGTGCGTCGGACACGTGCACCGACTCCTCACCCCACGAACCCTCGTTATATGCGCCCAATTGCAGCCAGGAGGCCTCAATCCCCCCGACGGCGACGAGCTTGCTGACGTTGAGCCGGACGGCGAGCCGTCCGACGGCGTCGTGCTCGGCGAGCGCCTCGTCCCCCAGCTCGGCCATCTTGCCGAGCACCGCCCACGTGCGGCGCCCCTTGCCCATGGCCGCGAGCGCCCTGAGGGCGGCCCGCATGGACTCGGGGTTGGCGTTGTAGGCGTCGTTGACGATGGTCACGCCGTCCGGGCGCTCGGTGACCTCCATGCGCCACCGGGAGAGGGAGCCCGCCTCGGAGAGCGCGAGGGCGATCTCTTCCGCGGACATGCCCAGCTCATGGGCGACGGCGGCCGCGGCGAGCGCGTTCGACACGTGGTGCTCACCGTACAGGCGCATCGTCACATCGCTTGCACCGGAGGGTGTGTGAAGCGTGAAGGCCGGCTGTCCGCTGTCCGTGAGTCGTACGTTCTCGGCGCGTACGTCCGCTTCGGCCGACTCTCCGAAAAGGATCACCTTCGCCTGGGTACGGGAGGCCATGGCCTTCACCAGCGGGTCGTCGGCGTTGAGGATCGCCGCGCCGCCCTCGCCCGCCGGGGGCAGCGCCTCCACCAACTCGCCCTTGGCCTGGGCGATCTGCTCGCGCCCGCCGAACTCCCCGATGTGCGCGGAGCCGACGTTGAGCACCAGGCCGATCCGCGGCGGGGTGAGGCCGGTGAGGTAGCGGATGTGCCCGATGCCGCGGGCGCCCATCTCCAGCACGAGGAACCTGGTCTCCTCGGTGGCGGACAGGGCGGTCAGCGGCAGCCCGATCTCGTTGTTGAGCGAGCCGGGCGTGAACACGGTCGGCGCCCTGCGCCCGAGCACCTGGGCGATCAGGTCCTTGGTGCTGGTCTTGCCGGCCGAGCCGGTCAGCGCCACGAGGGTCGTGCCGAGCCGGGCCACGACGTGCCGGGCGAGGGCGCCGAGGGCGGCCTGGACGTCGTCCACCACGATGGCGGGGACGCCGACCGGCCGGGCGGCCAGCACAGCGACCGCGCCGGCCTCGACGACCTGCCGGGCGTAGTCGTGGCCGTCCACCCGCTCGCCGACGAAGGCGGCGAACAGGCTGCCGGGCACCACCTCCCGGGAGTCCCGGACGACCGGTCCCGTGACCTGCACGGACGGATCCGGTATGTCGTGCGTCTGCCCGCCGACGACTGCTGCGATCTCGGCGAGGGAGAGGGCGATCACAAGTTCATCCCTGGGTCTTCTGGATAGCTTCGCGAAGCACCTGGCGGTCGTCGAAGGGACGGATCACGCCGGCGATGTCCTGGCCCTGCTCGTGACCCTTGCCCGCGACCAGCACCGTGTCGCCGGCCTGGGCGCGGCCCACGGCGGCGGCGACGGCGGCGGCCCGGTCCTCGAAGAGGAGCACCTCGCCGCGCTCGTGCGCGGGCACCGAGGCGGCGCCCTCGAGCATGGTCGCGAGGATCGCGAGGGGGTCCTCGGAACGGGGGTTGTCGGAGGTCAGTACGGCCGTGTCGGCGAGCCGGGCGGCGGCGGCGCCCATCGGGGCGCGCTTGGTCCGGTCGCGGTCGCCGCCGCAGCCGAGGACGACGTGCAGCCGGCCCTTGGTGACCTTGCGCAGCGCCCTGAGCACCGACTCGACCGCGTCCGTCTTGTGGGCGTAGTCGACGACCGCGAGGTAGGGCTGCCCGGCGTCGACGCGCTCCAGGCGGCCCGGCACGCCCGGTACGGCGGCGATGCCGTCGGCGGCGGCCTGCGGGTCGAGGCCGGCCGCGGCGAGGGCGGCGATGGCGGCGAGGGTGTTCGCCACGTTGAAGGGTCCGGCGATCGGCGACTTGGCGTGGATCCGCTCGCCGCCGGGGCCGAGGACGGTGAACGTCGAGTCCATCGGGCCGGTCTGGACGTCCTGGGCGCGCCAGTCGGCGTCCGGGTGGCCCTCGGCGGAGTAGGTGACGACCGGGACGGTCGCCTCCTCGACGAGCCGGCGGCCGTACTCGTCGTCCGCGTTGACCACGCCGAGCCTGCTGCGCTCGGGCGTGAACAGCCGTGCCTTGGCCCGGAAGTAGTCCTCCATGTCGGAGTGGAACTCCATGTGTTCCGGGCTGAGGTTGGTGAAGACGGCGACGTCGAACACGCAGCCGTCGACCCGGCCGAGGACCAGGGCGTGGCTGGAGACCTCCATGGCGACCGCCTCGACGCCGCGTTCGCGCATGACGGCGAACAGGGCCTGGAGGTCGGTGGCCTCGGGGGTGGTGCGCTCGGACTTGATCCGCTCGTCCCCGATGCGGGTCTCGACGGTGCCGACCAGCCCGGTGGCGCGGGCGGTCCGCAGGCCGCCCTCCACCAGGTAGGCGGTGGTGGTCTTGCCGGAGGTGCCGGTGATGCCGATCTGGAGCAGATCGCGGCCGGGCCGGCCGTAGATCCGGGCCGCCAGTTCGCCCATCCGCCCGCGCGGGTCGTCCACGACCAGGACCGGCAGGCCGGTGGCGGCGGCGCGCTCGGCGCCGTCGGCGTCGGTGAGCACGGCGACCGCGCCGAGGCCGGCGGCCTGGGCGGCGAAGTCGGCGCCGTGCAGCCGGGCGCCCGGCAGGGCCGCGTACAGGTCGCCGGGGCGGACGGCGCGCGAGTCGTGGGTGATCCCCGTGACCTCGGCGGCGGCGTCGGGAGCGGCGGTACCCAGCTGATCGGCCAGTTCCGCGAGGGGGGTGGCGGAGACCTGAACCGGTCGCGGCGGTCCCGGATATGTCACGGAAGCGCCCTTCTGGGTGGTTTGGGACTGATCAGCGTGTGGCACGGCGGTGAGCGTACCGGGCGTACCCGCTCCGGAGCGAAGTGAGGGGCTCTGGAGCCCTTGGTTCCCGGGATCGGGGGTGATCGTTGTCACGGGTTCGTTCCTGGTGTTTCCGTGCTGACCAGTGGGGTGCTGATCAGGGCTTGTACTCGACGGGCAGGCTGGCGGGCCTCGCCCCGGTGGGGGGGACCTGGAGGGTCTTCAGGGCGAACTCCATCACCTGCTTGTAGATGGGACCGCAGATCTGGCCGCCGAAATAGTTGCCGGACGTGGCGTTCTGGATGGCGCAGTAGACGGTGATCCGCGGCTTGTCGGCGGGGGCGAAACCGGCGAACGACGAGGTGTAGCCGCGGTAGCGGCCGGTGGCCGGATCCACTCGGTTGGCCGTGCCGGTCTTGCCCGCCACCCGGTACCCGGGGATGCGGGCCTTGATGCCCGTGCCCTGCTCGTCGTCGACCACGGACTCCAGCATCTGCGCGACGCTCTTGGCGGTCTTCTCGCTGACCACCCGCGTCTTCTTGGGCTGCGGCGCCGGGACGAACCGCCCGTCGGCGCCCTTGGTGCCGCGCACCAGGGTGGGCTCGACGCGGACCCCGCCGTTGGCGATGGTCGAGTACACGGAGGCGGCCTGCATGGCGTTGATGGAGAAGCCCTGGCCGAAAGGGATCGTGTACTGCTGCGAGGTGGACCACTTCTGCGGCGGCGCGAGGATGCCGGGGGTCTCGCCGGGGAAGCCGAGGCCGGTGTAACCGCCGATGCCGAACTTGCGCAGGTACGAGTAGAGGATCTTGTTGGCCTCGGACTGGCTCCTGGCGAGTTCGCCGGTGGCCAGGATGGTGCCGATGTTGCTGGACCTGGCGAGCACGCCGTTGAGCGTGAGGTACCAGGTGCGGTGGTCGACGTCGTCCTGGAACAGCCGGTCGCCGCGGTGCAGCCGGTTGGGTACGACGACATGGGTGAGCGGGGTGGCCGCGTTCCGCTCCAGCACGGCCGCCATCGACATCACCTTGGCGGTGGAGCCGGGCTCGTAGGCGTCCTGGAGGGCGGCGTTGCCCATGGCGTCGCCGTCGGCCTTCGCCAGGTCGTTGGGGTCGAAGCCGGGCGAGTTGGCCATGGCGAGGATCTGGCCGGTGCGGGTGTCCTGGACGATGACGTAACCGCGGTCCGCCTTCGACTTCGCCACCTGCTCGGAGATGGCGTTCTGCGCGGCCCACTGGATGTCGCGGTCGATGGTCAGCTCGACGTCGGCGCCGGGCACGGCGGGCGTCTCCGTCGACCCGACCGTGGGCACCTCGCGCCCGCCGGCCTGGGCGTAGCGGACCTTGCCGTCCTTGCCGGTGAGCTGCTTGTCGAGCTGCTGCTCCACACCGCCGCCGCCCTTGCCGTCGGCGTTGACCCAGCCCAGTATCCCGGCGGCCAGGTCGCCGTTGGGGTACACACGCTGGCTGCTGGGGTCCGCGAAGACGCCGGCCAGCACGTTGACGGTGGTGTGGTCGGTGCCGGCCTTGTTGGCGAGCGCCGTCTTCAGGTCCTTGATCTGCTTCCACACCTGCGGGGTCTGCCGGGCGGCCAGGCGGGTGTAGCGGGAGTTCCGGTTCGCGGGCCGCAGCTTCTTGACGAGCGCGGCCTCGTCCTGGCCGAGGATCGGGGCGAGCAGCGCGGCGGCCCGCTCCGGCCCGTCGGTGATCTTCAGCTGCTTGGCGCCGAACATGGTCGGGTCGGCCGTGATGTCGTACGCGTCCTCGCTGACGGCGAGGGCGACGCCGTTGCGGTCGGTGATCTCGCCGCGCTCGGCGGCCAGGGTGTGCACCACGTACCGGTTCTGCTCGGCCCGCGCCGCGTACGCGCTCGCGTCGACGGCCTGGACCTGGAGCAGCCGCACGACGAAGACGAGCAGCACCAGCGTCAGGGCGAGGCCGACCAGGCGCAGCCGGGGCCGGGGGCTGCCGAGCCGGAGCGGGGCGGGCGGCATGGGCCGGGCCCCGCCGGGCCGGCGCACCGGCCGCGCCCCGGGCCCGGGCTGCCGCCGTACGGCCCCCCTGGGCCGCGGCGGCTTGGCGGGTCCGGGCACGCGACGGCGCGGCGGTTGCCTGTCGGACACTTCCGTCACCTGCCGGGAATCGGGATGGACACGGACGGGGGGACGACCGCGGACGCGGAACGCCGGACCGGGCAGCGCCGCACCACGCACGGCAACGGCCGGACACACCCCCGGAACACGCCACCACGGCCCTCCCGGCCCGAGCGGAGCGCACACGCGGGTCCGGGCACGCGACGGCGCGGCGGTTGCCTGTCGGACACTTCCGTCACCTGCCGGGAATCGGAGTGGACACGGACGGGGGGACGACCGGGGACGCGGGGGCGGGCGGCGGGGTGGTGGGGGCCGGGGTGCCGGGCGGGAGGAGGGTCCCGGGGGCGGCGGCCGGGCCGGAGAGGGACGTGGTGCCGGGGGCGAGGAGGGCCGCGGGTTCGGGTGCCGGGCTGGGGACGCCCTTGACGGTGCCGTCGGGGGCGAGGAAGGCGGGGTCGCCGCCGGGGACCATGCCGAGTTCGCGGGCGCGCCGCTGGAGGGCGTCGGGGGCCGAGTAGGCGTCGATGTCCCGCTGGAGGGCCTGCTCCTCGTCGGTGAGCGTCTTCGTCCGCTTCTGCAGATCGGCGAGTTTGAACGAGCCCTCGCTGAGCGCGGAGTTCAGCACCAGCAGCCCGATGAGACCGCCGCCGAGCAGCAGGACGACGAGGAGCACGAACGGGGTGCGGGCCGCCTGGGCTCGGCCGGCCGGGAGGAGCCGGGCCAGTCGCGCCGCCCTCCCCTTCAGCTCGGGTTTCCTGCTCACCGCTCCCCCGGTACGGGGATGCCGCTCCCCCGGTGCGCGAAGGAGACCCTCCGACCCGTCTCGCTCACTCCACGTCCTCCCTGATGCGCTCGGCACCCCGCAGTCTGGCCGGTGCCGCCCGGCGGTTCTCGGCGATCTCCTCCTCGGTGGGAAGTTCGGCACCACGGGTGAGCAGCTTGAGCCGCGGCTGGTACCGCTCCGGCACGACCGGCAGCCCGGGCGGCGCGGTGGAGGCCGCTCCGGCCGCGAACACGTGCTTGACGAGCCGGTCTTCGAGCGAGTGGTACGACAGCACGGCGATGCGCCCGCCGACGTCGAGGGCCTTCACGGCCGCCGGGACCGCCCGTTCCAGCACGGACAGCTCGCCGTTGACCTCGATGCGCAGCGCCTGGAAGGTGCGCTTGGCGGGGTTGCCGCCGGTGCGCTTGGCGGCCTGCGGCAGGGCGTCCCGGATGAGTTCCACGAGCCGCGCGCTGTTGCTGAACGGCTCCTTGTCCCGCTCCCGCACGATCGCGGCGACGATCCGCTTGGCCTGCTTCTCCTCGCCGTACGCGCGCAGGATGCGCACGAGTTCGCCGGGCGGGTAGGTGTTGAGGACCTCGGCGGCGCTGATGCCGGTCGTCTGGTCCATGCGCATGTCCAGCGGCGCGTCCTGCGCGTAGGCGAAGCCGCGGCCGGCCTCGTCGAGCTGCATGGAGGAGACCCCGAGGTCGAACAGCACGCCCTGCACGCGCGCGATGCCGAGCCGGCCGAGGACGCCGGGCAGCTCGTCGTACACGGCGTGCACCAGGGTGGCGCGGTCGCCGAAGGGTGCGAGCCGCTCACCGGACAGCCGCAGCGCTTCCGTGTCCCGGTCCAGGCCGATCAGCCGCGCGCCGGGGAACCGGGTCAGCAGCGCCTCGCTGTGCCCGCCGAGGCCCAGGGTGCAGTCGACGACCACCGCTCCGGGGCGCTCCAGGGCGGGCGCCAGCAGATCCAGGCACCGCTGGAGCATCACCGGGACGTGTCGACTCTGGCTCAAGGGGGCCTCTCAGTTCCGGCGGGCCGTACGCACCGTCGGTCCCCCGAGCCGTACGTACGCGCCGCGCGCGCGGGGAGACGGTCCGGACGGTGCCGGGGTCTCCGGGGGTCTCACCAGCGGGGAGAGACTCGTCTCCCGCTTTCGCGTCACTTTAGTCCACGCCGTGCCCGGGTCAATCAACCGGCCTGCGCGTCGCGCACGGTGCCGCGGCGGGAACCCGGATCGGCGCCGGTCCACCCGTTCGGGCCACCTCCGCCCCGTCTGTGGGTTCGCTCACAACAAGCCACGATGGCGTTCTTTGTCCCCTCTCACAGCAGGCCGGAACGCCGGGTGACCAGTAACGTCGTCGGTATGACGACTTCCGCAGCAGCACACACTGGATCCGAAGGCGCCATAAAGGACGGCGGCAAGGTGACCGACCGCCTCGTCGCGGCCAACCGGCGCTACGCCGAGGCCTTCACGGATCCGGGCATGGACGCCAGCCCCGTTCTGCACGTCGCCGTGGTCGCCTGCATGGACGCCCGGCTCGACCTGCACCGGGCCCTCGGCCTGGAGCTCGGCGACTGTCACACCATCCGCAACGCGGGCGGTGTGGTCACCGACGACGTGATCCGGTCCCTGACCATCAGCCAGCGCAAGCTCGGCACCCGCAGCGTCGTGCTGATCCACCACACCAACTGCGGCCTGGAGTCCCTGACCGAGGACTTCCGGTCCGAACTGGAGATGGAGATCGGCCAGCGGCCGGCCTGGGCGGTGGAGTCCTTCCGGGACGTGGACCAGGACGTGCGCCAGTCCATGCAGCGGGTGCGCACCTCGCCCTTCCTGCTGCACACCGACGACGTGCGCGGCTTCGTCTTCGACGTGCGCACCGGCCTGCTGCGCGAGATCGACCCGGCCTGACCCGGCACGTACCGGCCGGCCGCCCCGGAACGCGTCCCGCCCGGCGTGCCGAAAAGCCCGAAAGCGCGGTCGGACAAGTCGTATGACCGGCCGCGCCGGGGGCAGTTGTCCACAGGCGGTGACACGAATCGGTAACGGCAGGGAGAATGCGGGGGTGGCACCATGCGGAACCTTTCCCGCGTGGTGCCCGTGTCTGGGGGTGGGCCGGTTGCGCAGTGACAGCGTCGGCCCGGCGGAGAACGGGCCGAGGAGGGCCGGGTGACGACCTATGAGGATCCTGCGAGCCATGGGGGTCCCCCCGCCGGGGCGTATTCGAGGGTGGGAGAAGATGTGACCGCCACCGTCGAGCGGGTGCGCGGTTCGGTGGAGAGCGTGATCGAGGGCAAGCCCGAGGTCGTACGGCTCGCGCTGACCGTGCTGCTCGCCGAGGGCCATCTGCTGATCGAGGACGTCCCCGGGGTGGGCAAGACGATGCTCGCCAAGGCGCTGGCGCGGTCCATCGACTGCTCGGTGCGGCGCATCCAGTTCACTCCCGACCTGCTGCCCTCGGACATCACGGGCGTGTCGATCTGGGACCAGCAGCGCCGGGACTTCGAGTTCAAGCCGGGCGCCATCTTCGCGCAGATCGTGATCGGCGACGAGATCAACCGCGCCTCGCCCAAGACCCAGTCCGCGCTGCTGGAGTCCATGGAGGAGCGGCAGGTCACCATCGACGGGCAGACATACGAACTGCCCAGCCCCTTCATGGTGGTGGCCACCCAGAACCCGGTGGAGATGGAGGGCACCTATCCGCTGCCCGAGGCCCAGCGCGACCGTTTCATGGCCCGCGTCTCCGTCGGCTATCCGAGCGTGGAGGCCGAGCTGCGGATGCTCGACGTGCACGGCGGGGTCAGTCCCCTGGAGGACCTCCAGCCGGTGGCGCACGCGCACGAGATCGTGAAGCTGGTCGAGGCGGTGCGCGACGTGCACGTCGCCGAGCCGGTCCGGCGGTACGCGGTCGAACTGGTCGCCGCCACCCGCACCCATCCCGACCTCAGACTCGGCGCCTCCCCGCGTGCGACGCTGCACCTGCTGCGCGCCGCCAAGGCCACCGCCGCCCTGGCCGGCCGGGAGTACGCACTGCCGGACGACGTGCAGTCGCTCGCCGTCGCCGTCCTCGCCCACCGCCTGCTGCCCACCGCGCAGGCCCAGCTCAACCGCCGCACGGCCGAGCAGGTGGTGCTGGAGATCCTCCAGCGCACCCCGGTGCCCCAGGCCCCCGGCCGGCCGGCCGGCACCGGTGATCTCGGGCGGACCGTCCCGGCCTATCCGCAGCAGCCCCCGCGGAGTCTGTGATGAGCCCCGGGGGGGCCGGTCCGGCCGAGCCCGAAGGCGGGCAGCCGGGCGGTGTCCGCACGGCCCTGTCGGGGCTGACCACCCGGGGCCGTTCCTTCCTCGCGGCCGGGATCGCCGCCGCGATCTGCGCGTTCGTACTGGGTCAGGACGATCTGCTGCGGGTCGGCCTGCTGCTCGCCGTGCTGCCCCTGATCTGCGCCACCGTGCTGTACCGCACGCGTCACCGGGTGGCCGGGAGCCGCCTGCTCGCGCCCGCGCGGGTGCCGGCCGGCGGCGAGGCCCGGGTGCACCTGCGCATGGACAACGTCTCCCGGCTGCCCACCGGCCTGCTGATGCTCCAGGACCGGGTGCCCTACGTCCTCGGCCCGCGCCCCCGGTTCGTGCTGGACCGGATGGAGCCGGGCGGCCACCGCGAGGTGTCCTACCGGGTCCGCTCCGATCTGCGCGGCCGCTATCCGCTGGGCCCGCTCCAGCTCCGGCTGACGGACCCCTTCGGCATGTGCGAGCTGACCCGCTCCTTCGCGACACAGGACACCCTGACCGTCATCCCGCGCGTGACCCCGCTGACCCCGGTCCGCTTCGCCGGGGAGGCACAGGGGTACGGCGAGGGGCGGCAGCGCTCGCCGGCCCTCGCGGGCGAGGACGACGTGATCCCGCGCGGCTACCGCTACGGCGACGACCTGCGCCGCGTGCACTGGCGCTCCACCGCGCGCCACGGCGAGCTGATGGTGCGCCGCGAGGAGCAGCCCCGCCGTTCCCGGTGCACGGTGCTGCTGGACACCCGCGGCGGCGCCTACGAGGGCGCGGGCCCGGATTCGGCCTTCGAGTGGGCCGTCTCCGGCGCCGCCTCAGTGCTGGCGCACCTGCTGGAACGGGGCTTCTCGGTACGGCTGCTGACCGACGGCGGCGGCACGGTGCCCGGCGAGAGCGGCGACGGCTTCGCGGGCACCGGCCAGGAGACGGCGGAGACGGCCGGCCTGATCCTGGACACCCTCGCGGTGATCGACTACTCCGAGGGCACCGGCCTGTCCCGCGCCTACGACGTGCTGCGCACCGGGAACGAGGGGCTGCTGGTCGCCTTCCTCGGCGACCTGGACGAGGAGCAGGCCGCCACGGTCGCCAGGATGAACCGGCGCGGCGGCGGCGCCGTCGCCTTCGTGCTGGACCCCGGCGTCTGGACCCGGGAGGCGACCGATGTGCCCCGGGCCGGTGACCGGCACGAGGAGCGGCTGCGACTGCTGCGCGAGGCGGGCTGGACGGCGCTGAGCGTGCCGCGCGGCGCCTCGGTGGAGGAGCTGTGGCGGCAGGCGGACCGGGAGCGCTCGGGCCTGGTGCCGCTGAGCGGGGAGGCACGGGGATGAGCGGACGGGCACGACTGGCGCTGTGCGCGGCGGCGGCCACGCTGATGGCGTCCTGCGCGCTGCTGCCGCTGGTCGCCAAGCCGACCTGGCTGCTGCAACTGGTGCCGCTGGTGGCCGTGCAGACCGGGGTGGGCGCGGCGGCCCGGCGGGTCCCGCTCGGCCGGGCGCTGACCCTGGTCGCCCAGCTGGTGGTCACCCTGGTGCTGCTGACCCTGATGTGCGCCCGGCAGCACGCGATCGCCGGGCTGATCCCGGGCCCGGACACCGTCCGCTACGTCGCCGAGCTGCTCCGGCAGGGCACGGACGACATCAGCCGGTACGCGATACCGGCGCCGCTCACCGACGGCATCCGGCTGATGCTGATCGGCGGTGTCCTGCTGATCGGGCTGCTGGTGGACACGCTCGCGGTGACCTTCCGCAGCGCGGCCCCGGCCGGGCTGCCGCTGCTCGCGTTGTACTCGGTGGCCGCGGGGCTGTCCGACGGCGGCGCCGACTGGCTGTGGTTCCTGGTGGCGGCGGCCGGTTATCTGATGCTGCTGCTCGCCGAGGGCCGGGACCGGCTCGCCCAGTGGGGCCGGGTCTTCGGCGGCGCGCCCCGGGCGCCGGGTGCCCCGCGGGCGGGTGAGGCGACGCCGCTGCGCACCGGCCGCCGGATCGGCGCGGTCGCGCTCGGTGTGGCCCTGGTCGTGCCGCTGGCCCTGCCCTCGCTGGACGGCGGCCTGCTGGACGACGCCCGCGCCGGCATGGGGGCGGGCGGCGACGGGAGCACGATCTCGGCGGTCAACCCGCTGGTGGCGCTGCGCGACAACCTGAACACGAACGACGACCGCCAGGTGCTGTCCCTGCGGACCAGCACCAACGACCTCTCCGATCTGTATCTGCGCATCGTCTCCCTGGACGAGTTCGACGGCACCACCTGGAAGCCGGCCCAGCGTCATGTCACCGACGTGCCGGACCGGCTGCCCACGCCGGCCGGCCTGGGCGACGACGTCCGGCGCGGCACGATACGGACGACGGTCACCGCGGCGGACACCTACGCCCAGGACTGGCTGCCGATGCCCTATCCGCCGAGCCGGGTGCGGCTCAGCGGCCGGTGGCGGTACGAGCCGGTCGGGATGACCCTGGTCGGCGACCACGGCCAGACCACCCGGGGCGAGACCTACGAGGTCACGAGCCTGGACGTGGAGCCGACCGCGAAGCAGCTGGCCGCCGCGCCCCGGCCGCCGGCGGCCCTGTGGGACGAGTACACGAAGGTGCCGTCGTCGCTGCCGCCGGTGGTGGCCCGTACCGCCAAGGAGATCACCGAGGGCACGAGCAGTCACTACGAGGAGGCCGTCAAGCTCCAGGACTACTTCGCCGTCACGGGCGGCTTCCAGTACGACACCCAGGTGGAGGTCGGCCAGGGCCCCCACGCCCTCGCGAACTTCCTGGAGAAGAAACAGGGCTTCTGCGTCCACTTCTCCTTCGCGATGGCGGCGATGGCCCGCACCCTCGGCATCCCGGCCCGGGTCGCGGTGGGCTTCGCGCCGGGCACCCCGCAGGCCGACGGCACGGTGGCGGTGAGCCAGCGGGACGCGCACGCCTGGCCCGAGCTGTACTTCGAGGGCGTGGGCTGGACCCGCTTCGAGCCGACCCCGACCCGGGGCACCACGCCCTCGTACACCCAGTCGGACACCCCCGGCAGCTCGCTGCCCGAGGAGGCGCTGCCGCCCCGGCGCGCGTCCTCGGCGCCCTCGGCGGCGGCCTCGCCGAGCGAGGGCTGCGCCGGCGGGCTGCGCCGGATCCGGTCCTGTGACAGCCCGTCCGCCGCGGCGGTCCCGCACTACGACCACGCCGACACGGACTGGTGGGTGTGGCCGGCGGCCGGGGCGGGCGCGCTGCTGGTCCTGGCGGTGCCGCTGTCGCCCCTGCTGTGGCGGCGGCGGATGCGCGCGCTGCGGCTGGGCGGGCACGCCCGGACCGCGCAGGGCTCGGCGGCGCACACCCTGGCCGCCTGGCAGGAGCTGACGGACAGCGCCTGGGACCACGGCATACCGCCGGACGGGTCGCTCACCCCGCGCAAGGCCGCCGACCGGATCGTCCGGCTCGGACGGCTGGATCCGGCGGCCGGGGCCGCGGTGCACCGGGTGGCGGACGCGGTGGAACAGGTGCTGTACGCACCCCGGCCGCGCCCGGCGGCGGGAGCGGCCGGGGACGTGCGCCGGGCGGTCGAGGGGCTGCGCGCCGTGGTGAGCACCGGGACCCGGCTGCGGGCGCTGTTCCTGCCCCGTTCGTCGGTCCGGGCGTGGTGGGCGGTGTCGGCCCGCTGGTCCGCGCTGCGGGCCCGGGCCGCCGCCGCCCGGCCGGCGCTGCGGCGCCCCTCCGGCCAGGAGAGCTGAGCGCGCGGGAGGCACCGCACGCGTGAGGGGCGGCCACCTTCCGGTGGCCGCCCCTCACGTGTGTCCGCGGGTCAGTGGCCCTGTTCGTCGCGGCGGCGCTGCCAGCGCTGCTCGATCCGGTCCATCATGGAGCGTCTGGGCCGTACCGGCCGGCGCGCGATGCCCGGTGGCTGCTCGCCCGGTTTCGGGGTCTTGCGCCAGCCGGTGACGGCCAGTACGGCGCAGCCCAGCATGACGAGGAAACCCACCACGCTGACCCAGATCAGTTGCATGACCATTCCGGTCATGAGGAGCGCGATACCGATGAGAAAACCGACGACCGCCTGGTAGACCCGCCGCCGGGTGTACGTCCGCAGCCCGTTTCCCTCAAGCGCTGACGCGAACTTGGGATCTTCGGCGTACAACGCTCGCTCCATCTGCTCGAGCATGCGCTGCTCGTGCTCCGAGAGCGGCACGGAGTCCTCCTCATCGTGCAGTCGCCGGGGCGACCCGGGGGGTCCCTTCAGGATAGGCAGGGAATCGCCCCCGTGAAACCCGCCCCTCTACGCCAATTGGCCAACCGGATTCCGTCATGGCCGTCCGGCTCGCTGAGGCTTCCATTCCCCGGCAGCCGACTCGTCATGCCGAGCGGTGTACCTCGATCATACGGCGCAAACCGCTCGATCGGGGGGCCTGTGGTGTACTCCATCCGCGGCCGAGGCGCTGATCAGCGGCTGTTCCCGATGGTGCACTCAGGGCACGTAAGGCCCCCGTGGCGCTCAGCTCGCGGCGGCACCCGGAATCTCACCGAGCACATGGAGCTGGGTGGCGACGGAGTGGAACGCGGGCAGTTCGGCCGCCGCGGCCTCCAGCCTCAGCAGCGCGTCCACGGCACCGGGCGCGGTGTCCACCAGGACGCCGGGCACCAGGTCGGCGAAGACCCGCACGCCGTGCACCGCGCCGATCCGCAGGCCGGCGCCCTCGACCAGCGCGGTGAGCTGCTCGGCGGTGAACCGGCGGGGCATGGGGTCGCCGCTGCCCCAGCGGCCGTCGGGGTCCTGGAGCGCCTGGTGGGCCTCGGTGAAGTGACCGGCGAGGGCGCGGGCGAGGACGGCGCCGCCGAGGCCGGCGGCGAGCAGGCTGAGGACGCCCTCGGGGCGCAGCGCGGCGACCGCGTTGCGGACGCCCTCGGCCGGGTCGTCCACGTACTCCAGGACGCCGTGGCACAGGACGGCGTCGTAGCCGCCGCGCTCGACCACGTCGAACAGGCCGTGCGCGTCGCCCTGCACGCCCCGGACCCGGTCGGCGACGCCGGCCTCGGCGGCGCGGCGCTCCAGGGCGAACAGGGCGTTGGGGCTCGGGTCGACCACGGTGACGCGGTGGCCGAGACGGGCGACGGGCACGGCGAAGTTCCCGCTGCCGCCCCCGGTGTCGAGGACGTCCAGCGAGTCCCGGCCCGTGGCCTTGACCCGGCGGTCGAGGGCGTCTTGCAGGACGTCCCAGACCACGGCGGTACGCAGGGAGGCGCGGGGGCGCGACGGGTCCGACACGGCAGTTGACTCCTCGGCGGTGCTGAAGGACTTCAGGCGACTCCACCCTATTGCCTCCGGCGCCACAGCAGGTCATCGCGTCGGCGACCGCCCCGGTGCGTCGTGACCGGCGACCGGTCTGGTGCGTCGACCGGCGGCCGGTCCGGTGGATCGTGACCGGTGGCCACCCGGCAGGCCGTGACCGATGATGGCCCGGTGCGGTGCCTCAGGACCGACGGCAACCCCGCGCGGACGGGCAGCAGGCAGGCCGGCAGGCGCCCGTGGTCGCGGGGCACGGTGGAGGCCGGGGGTGGTCAGCCCGTGTCCGGGAGCGGGCCGTGCGGGCGCGGAGTGCCGGGCGCCGGGCCGTCCGGCACTTCCGGTGCGTCGGTGACCGGCGACCGGTCTGGTGCGGCGACCGGCGGCCGGGCCGGCGGATCGTGACCGGTGGCCACCCGGCAGGCCGTGACCGATGGTGGCCCGGTGCGGTGCCTCAGGGCCGACGGCAACCCCGCGCGGACGGGCAGCAGGCAGGTCGGCAGGCGCCCGTGGTCGCGGGGCACGGTGGAGGCCGGGGGTGGTCAGCCCGTGTCCGGGAGCGGGCCGTGCGGGCGCGGGGTGCCGGGCGCCGGGCCGTCCGGCTCCGGTGCGTCGTGACCGGCGACTGGTCTGGTGCGGCGACCGGCGGCCGGGCCGGTGGATCGTGACCGGTGGCCACCCGGCAGGCCGTGACCGATGGTGGCCCGGTGCGGTGCCTCAGGGCCGACGGCAACCCGGCGCGGACGGGCAGCAGGCAGGCCGGCCGGGGCACGGTGGAGGCACAGGTGTGGTCAGCCCGTGTCCGGGAGCGGGCCGTGCGGGCGCGGAGTGCCGGGGGCCGGGCCGTCCGGCTTCGGTGCGTCGGTGTCCTCGCGGGGCCGGGGCAGGACCGGCTGGAGGGCGAGCAGCCGCTCGACGATGCGCAGGAACATCGCCACGTCGCGTATCAGGTCGTCGGCGTCCCGGCGGCCGGCCGCGCCCCGGATGCCCGCCTCGGCTCGGGCGCGGCGCGCGGCGCCGGAGGCGAACAGCGCGCTCCACTCGGTCAGCTCCGGGGCGATCTCGGGCAGCACCTCCCAGGCGCTGCGGATGCGGGCCCGGCGGCGCGCGGAGGTCTCGGGCCGGCCGCGGGCGGCGAGCACCGCGGCGGCGGTGCGCAGGGCGGCGAGGTGGGCCGTCGCGTAGCGCTCGTTCGGGGTCTCCAGGAGCGCGGCCTCCTCCAGTCCGGCCCGGGCCTGGGCGAGCAGGTCGAGCGCGGCGGGCGGGGCGGTGGCCCGGCGGAGCACGGGGTGCACGTCGCTCGCGGGGCCGGTCAGTGAGGGGGCAGGGCCGGTGGCGCGGCGCCGGCGGGCGGCGGCCGCGGACGAGTGGGCCATGACGATCCTCCTGTCGTCTGGGTGACGGCACGTATGCCGTAGGTACCCATCGTGAGGTGTGCCACTGACAATCCGTTCTGAGCTGGGCATTTCCCGCGGCGGAGGCAGCACGGCGAAAGGCACGGGCGCGGCCCGCGCGGCCGGGGCCGCCTGTGAGAATCGGGACCATGGAAAGCACCAGCGCCAGGGCCGGCGGGAGCACGCGCCGCGAGGCCACCCGGCAGAAGCTCTACGAGGCGGCCGTCACGCTCATCGCCGAGCAGGGCTTCTCCGCGACCACGGTGGACGAGATCGCCGAGCGGGCCGGGGTCGCCAAGGGGACGGTCTACTACAACTTCGCGAGCAAGTCGGTCCTCTTCGAGGAGTTGCTGCGGCACGGCGTCGGCCTGCTCACCGCGTCCCTGAAGGAGGCGGCCGAGAGGACGGCACGCGCCGAGGGCGGCAAGGTGGACGCGCTGGACGCGATGATCCGCGCGGGCCTGGTCTTCATCGACCGCTACCCGGCCTTCACCCAGCTGTACGTCGCCGAACTGTGGCGCACCAACCGGGCCTGGCAGTCCACCCTGATGGTGGTGCGGCAGGAGGCCGTCGCGGTGGTGGAGGGGGTGCTGCGCGAGGGCGTGGCGGCCGGTGAGTTCAGCGACGAGATCGATGTGCCGCTGACGGCGGCGGCGCTGGTGGGCATGGTGCTGGTGGCCGCGCTGGACTGGAAGTCCTTCCAGCCGGAGCGCTCCCTGGACGATGTCCACGCGGCCCTGTCCCTGCTGCTCCAGGGACGGGTCAGCGGCCGGTTCTGAAGCGACCGGAAAGGCGCCGGCCCGTTCCCGGTCCGGCGCCTTCCCGTTTCCCCCGTTTCCCCCGTGCCCCCCGTGATCCCCCGTACTTCCTCCCGTACTCCCCCGTACGGGTTCCCCCTGTGTGCCCCGCGGCGGTCGTCCCCCGAGGCCCCTGTGCCTCGCTTCCGCCGATGTGCCGGCGGAAGGAGCGGCCGGGGTCCGGTGCCGTTCCGCCGCCCCGTGCCGGCGGTGCGGGCCGGTCCCCCTGCCGTGGCTCCACTCTCCCCTCCCGGCGGCCGGGGCCCCATCCGCGCGCATACTCATCCGGAAGGCTGAGTACCTGTACTCAGGCCTCCGCGCCCGTGCCCAGGACGCGGGGCCGCCCACTGGCTACGATCGCGTCCGTGTCCGTACTCCCCCTGGTCTTCACCAGCGGCTGGGCCAGCGGTGTCAACGCCTACGCGGTGGTGCTGCTGCTCGGCCTGTTCGGCGTGACGGGGATCGGCGACGACGTCCCGGGGAGCTTGCAGCGCCCGGAGGTGCTGATCGTCGCGGGGGTGCTGTTCCTGTGCGAGGCCGTCGCCGACAAGATCCCGTACGTGGACTCGCTGTGGGACTCGGTGCACACGGTGGTCCGTCCGCTCGCCGGTGCCTGGGTGGGCGCGCTGCTCGCCGGGCAGAGCGGCTCGCTGTCGGATGTGGCGGCCGGGCTGCTCGGCGGTTCCACGGCGCTGGCGAGCCATGCCGTCAAGGCGGGGACGCGGATGGCGGTCAACGCCTCGCCCGAGCCGTTCAGCAACATCGTGCTGAGCGTGGCCGAGGACCTCGGGGCCGGGGGCGTGGTCGCGTTCGCGATGTTCCATCCGGTGGCGGCGGCGGTCGTCGCGGGCGTCCTGCTGGCCGGCGGACTGCTGGCGCTGGTGTTCCTGTTCTCGCGCATCCGGCGCCAGCTGCGCCGCCGGGCCCGTCGCCGCGCGGCCCGGCGCGACCCCTCACGGCCCCGCTGACCTGCGCCGGGGCCGCCCGGCGACCGGATTGTCGGTGGCGGTCGATAAAGTCGCGGGCATGGCACGGATTGCGGTGATCGGCGCCGGGATGGGCGCGATGGCGGCCGCCGCCCGGCTGGCCGTCGCGGGCCACCGGGTGGTGGTGTACGAGCGTACGGAGACGTACGGCGGTGCGGTGCGCCGGTTCGAGCGGGACGGCTTCGGCTTCGACACGGGCCCGGGACTGCTCACGCTGCCCGCGGTGTACCGCGATCTGTTCGTGAAGACCGGCAAGGAACCGCTGGAGGACCGCGTCGAGCTGGTCCAGGTCGACCCGTCCTCGCGGCACGTCTTCGCGGACGGCCGCGAGGTGGCGCTGCCCAACGCCACGCGCGCGGGCGTCGTGGCGGCCCTGGACGAGGCGCTGGGCGCGGGCACGGGCGAGCGCTGGGGTGACTTCCTGGTGCGGGCCCGGGAGGCCTGGGACCGTACCCGCCGGCCGCTGCTGGAGGAGCCGCTGTGGCCGAACTGGCAGGTGCTGGCCGGGAAGGAGCCCTATCCGGCGGTGCCGCACAAGCGGCTGCTGCGCACCCGCCGGGCCGGGACGCTGGCCGAGATCGGCGCCTGGGAGCTGCGGGACGAGCGGCTGTCGGCCCTGCTGGCCGGCCACGCCCTGGCCCACGGACTGGATCCCCGGACCGCCCCGGCGAGCGCGGCGGTGCTGCCGTACATGGAGCACGCCTTCGGCACCTGGTACGTGCGCGGCGGCATCCGGGAGCTGGCGCGCGCGGTGTACGAGCGGTGCGTCAAGCGGCGGGTGGAGTTCGTCTTCGGGGCCGAGGTCACCCGGATCGTGGACGAGGACGGCCGGGCGGCCGGGGTGGAGCTGGCCGACGGCACGGTCGCGGAGGCCGACCACGTCGTGGCGGACGTCGACCCCGTGCGGCTGCGGGCGCTGACGGAGCGTCCGCTGGACGGCGAGGACGATGTGCGGGCCGACCCGGAGGCCGTGACGGCCGCCCGGTTCACCGTGCTGCTCGCCCTGCGCGGCGCCCCGGAGCCCGGTGCCGCGCACCGTACCGTCGTGCATCCGGCGGAGCCCGAGCGGGAGTGGGACTTCCTGGCCGCTCCGGGCGGTGACGAGCCGCCCGTGCCGACGGTGACCGTGCTGCGCCCCGACGACCCCGCGCTCCGGCCCGACGACGGACACGAGTCGGCGGTGCTGTCCGCCGCGGTGCCCACGCGGGCCGTCTGGGACGACGGGCGCACGGCCGCCCGGTACACGGAGCTGCTCCTGGAGGCCGCCGGGCGCGCGATACCGGGCCTGCGCGACCGGCTGCTGTGGCACGAGGTGCGGGCGCCGGGCGCCGGCGAGGCGGAGACGGGCGCCCGCGCGGGCGCCGTGCCCGCGCCGTCGTTCGCCGCCGGTGAGGGCCGCTTCCTGCACCCGGCGAACAGCACGCGGCTGCCGGGGCTCCACCGGGTCGGCGGCTGGTCCCACCCGGGCGGCGGGCTGCCGCACGCCGGCATGTCGGGCGCGCTGGTGGCCGGGCTGATCGTGGAGGGACCGCAGTTCCGCGGCTCCCAGTGAGCGGGGGCCGGGCGGCTCAGAAGCGGTACTGCTCGTCGTACCCGAGACCGGGGCCGCCCTGCTGTCCCGGATAGGGCTGCTCCTGCGGGAGTTCGCCGCCGTGGCTGTCGTCGGTGCGCTGCTGCGGCACCCACACCCCGCCCGGCGGGGTCTCGGCGTAACCGGCGGGGGCGTACGGGTCCTGGGGGTGGCCGGGCTGCTGTCCGTACGGCCGTCCGGGGTCCTGGTCGTAGGAGACGTAGGGCCGGCTGCCGATGTACGGGTCGGAGTAGTTGGCGTAGCCCTGCTGTCCGCCGGTGCCGTCGTAGCCGTAGTCCTGCGTGCCGTAGCCGGAGTAGTCGTAGGCGGGGGCCCCCGGGGCGGGGTCAGGGTAGGCCGGGTCGCCGTAGGCGCCGTAGCCGCCGGTCTCCCCGGGGGTGCCCTGGGGCGGGTGGACGGCGGTGGTCTCGGCGGCGGCCGGGTCGGCCGGGCGGGCGGAGGCGGGGGTGAAGACGTCGTCGTGGTCGTCGTCGAGGTCGCCGGGCGTCCGGGCGGGGCCGTAGCCCACCTGGTCGGGGACGTAGCCCTCGTGGTCGGGGACGTAGGCCTCCTGGCCGGGGTCCGGGAACGCGGCGGCGGTGTCCTGCGGGGCCGGGGCGGGGTCCTTGCGGTTCGCGCGGCCCCGGCGCCGCTTGCTGCCGCCGCCGGCCTGGGGGGCGGGCCGCCGGACCGCCCAGCCGGAGGCGAAGCCGCGGCGGAACGAGAGCGTGACGCAGGTCTGGCCGACCGCGAAGGCCATCGCGCCCAGCGCGATCACGATCACGGAGGGCAACAGCACCCCGACCACGACGCCGAGGAACCCGGCGAAGGCCAGGAGCCGCCAGCGCAGCCGCGCCTTGTACTGCAGCAGCACCTCGCCCAGCAACCACAGTGCGACGCCGCCGAACGCGATGTAGAGGACCGCCCAGCCCATGTACGCCCCTCTCCCAATGACCGCTACTCCCGGTGACCGCTACGCAGTGTGTCCTATCGCGGGGCGGCCGGTCTAGGCCTGCGGACGGTGGTGCAGGCCCAGGTTCTCGTAGATCTCGAGGGTCGCCGTGGAGTTGTTGAGCGTGATGAAGTGCAGTCCGGGCACTCCCTCGGCCAGCAGCCGGGCGCAGAACTCCGTGGCGAACTCGATACCGATGGAGCGTACCGCCGCCGGATCGTCCTTCGCCGCCAGGATCCGCTCTTCCAGGGCGTCCGGGAAACGGGCGTTGCTGAGCTTCGGCAGCCGTTCCAGCATCTTCACGCTCGTGACCGGCAGGATCTCGGGGATCACCGGGGTGTCACAGCCCGCGGCCACCACGCGGTCACGCAGCCGCAGGTAGGACTCGGGCTGGAAGAACATCTGTGTGATGGCGTAGTCGGCGCCCGCGCGGCACTTGTCCACGAAGTGCGCGACGTCGGTGTCCCAGTCCGCGGAGCGCGGGTGCATCTCCGGGAACGCGGCGACGCCCACGCAGAAGTCGCCCGACTCCTTGATGAGCCGGACGAGTTCGGCGGCGTAGGTCAGGCCCCGGGGATGCGGCACCCATTCGCCCATGGGGTCGCCGGGCGGGTCGCCGCGCACGGCGAGCATGTTGCGGATCCCGGCGTCCGCGTACTGGCCGATGATGTTGCGCAGTTCGGCGATGGAGTGGTCCACCGCGGTGAGGTGGGCGACCGGGGTGAGCGTCGTGTCGGCGACGATCTGCTGGGTCTCCTTGACCGTGCCCGCGCGGGTGGAACCGCCGGCGCCGTAGGTCACGGAGACGAAGTCGGGGGCGACCGCCTCGACCCGCCGGAGCGCGCTCCACAAGTTCCGCTCGCCCTTGGGGGTCTTCGGCGCGGAGAACTCGAACGAGTACGTCGTCTTGCCGGTGGCGAGCATGTCGCGCACGGTGCGTGCGCGATCAGTCCTGGTGGACGGGGTTCCGAGGGCCATACGGGCAGGTTAGCCAGGGGCGGACGGTCCCCCAACCACGCCTCGGAAATTTGCCCGAATTGTCGGACCGCTGTCCACCCCTTGGACAGATTCCGGAACGGGGACCCGGCGGGTTCCTACGCCTGCCGCAGCCGCTTCGCGAACTCCGCCGCCGCCGCGCCGGGGTCGTCCGCCTCGGTGATCGCGCGGACCACGACCACCCGGCGGGCACCCGCGTCCAGCACCTCGTCCAGGTTGCCCAGGTCGATGCCGCCGATGGCGAACCAGGGGCGGTCGGTGCCGAGGCCCGCCGTGTAGCGGACCAGACCGAGGCCGGGGGCGTGGCGGCCGGGCTTGGTGGGGGTGGGCCAGCAGGGGCCGGTGCAGAAGTAGTCCACGCCGTCCTGGACGGCCGCGGCGGCGGCCTCCCGCTCGGCGTGCGTGGAGCGGCCGATCAGCACCCCGTCGCCGAGGATCGCGCGGGCCGCGGGGACCGGCAGGTCGCCCTGGCCGAGGTGCAGCACACCGGCGCGGGCCGCGTGGGCGATGTCGGCCCGGTCGTTGACCGCGAGCAGCTTGCCGTGCCGGGCGCAGGCGTCGGCGAAGACCTCCAGGTGCTCCAGCTCCTCGGCGGCCTCCATGCCCTTGTCGCGCAGCTGCACGATGTCGACGCCGCCGGCCAGCACCGCGTCCAGGAACTCGGGCAGGTCGCCCTGGCGCTTGCGGGCGTCCGTGCAGAGGTACAGGCGGGCGTCGGCGAGCGCGGCGCGGGCGGTGTCGGACATGCGTGGGTCCCCCCGTGGTCGGTGTCCCTAGGTGGTCTTCGGCGGTGGTGTCCGGGCGCCGTCCCCGGCGGTGGTGTGCGGGCGGAGGGCCCGCACACCACCTCGTGCGGCGGGCCGGCTCAGACGGCGAGCGCCTGGGCGCGGCGCTTCACCTCCGTGCCGCGATTCTCGCTCAGGGCCTGTGCGGGGGTGCCGGGCAGGGTCGGGTCGGGGGTGAAAAGCCACTCGATCATCTCTTCGACCGTGAAGCCGTCGTCCCGCAGCAGCGTCAGGGTCCCTGACAGGCCCTTGACCACCTTGTCCCCGTCGATGAAGGCGGCGGGCACGTGCAGCGCCCGGTTCTCGCCCCGGCGTACGGCGATGAGCTGGCCCTCCTTGACCAGCTGCCTCACGCGCGTCACCTCGACGCCGAGCATCTCGGCGATGTCGGGAAGGGTGAGCCAGGCGGGGACGAGAGCATCGATCTTTGCGTCAATCTCGGTCACAGCACCTAGGGTAGGCGCTCCGCCGGTTCCGCCGCGATGTGTCGTCGGCCGTCCGCGGGTGCGTTGTGGCTGGTCGGGCCGCTTCCCGGGGCCTTTGGGGGCGCTCCCTCAGCCGGCCGTGGCCTCCTTGAGGGGCTTCGCCGGGTCCGCCAGGGCCGCCACGTCCATGATCCGGCCCGCCTCGATCAGCCGGCGGCCCTGGGCCAGGTCGCGGGGGCGGCCCACGGCCAGCAGCGCCACCAGGCGGCCGTCGCACAGCCAGCACACCGTCCAGGACGGTCCCGCCGGGTCGCCGCGCCACACCGTGCGGTCGCCCGCGGTGTGGTGGCCGGCGTACTGCACGAACCGGCCGAACTGCTCCGACCAGAAGTAGGGCACCGGGTCGTAGACCGCCGGAGCCTCGCCGAGGATGTCCGCGGCGACCGTGCGGGCGCCTTGGAGGGCGTTGTCCCAGTGGTGGACCAGGAGCCGTTCGCCGTAGCGGGCCGAGGGGAAGGACGCGCAGTCCCCGACGGCGTACACGTCCGGTACGGAGGTGCGCAGCCGGTCGTCGGCGAGGACCTCGCCGTGCGCGCCCAGCTCGATGCCGGAGCCGGCCAGCCAGGCGGTGGCGGGGCGGGCGCCGATGCCGACGACGACGGCGCCCGCGGGCAGCCGGGTGCCGTCGGCGAGCAGCACCGCGCCGGGTTCGACCCGGTCCACGCGCGCGTGGGTGCGCAGGCCGACGCCCGCGTCGGCGTACCAGCCGGCCATGGGCGCGGCGACCTCGGCGGGCAGGGCGCCGGCCAGCGGGTGGCCGGCGGCCTCCACGACGGTGACCGCGCAGCCCGCCCCGCGGGCGGCGGTGGCGAACTCGGCGCCGATCCAGCCGGCGCCCACCACCACGACGTCGTGCTGCCGGGCGAGGACGGGGCGCAGCCGTGCGGCGTCGTCCAGGGTGCGCAGCAGGTGCACGCCGGGCACGCCCTCGGCGCCGGGCAGGTTGACCGGCGCGGCGCCGGTGGCGAGGACCAGCACGTCGTAGGGGACGACACCGTGCTCGGTGTCCAGTTCGCGCGCGGCGGGCCTGAGGCCGTACACCTCGCAGCCGAGCCGCAGTTCGACGCCGAGGGACTCGAAGTCCACGTCGAAGGCGGAGCCCTCGGCCGTGCCGAGCAGCACCGCCTTCGACAGCGGCGGCCGGTCGTACGGCTGGTGCGGTTCGGCGCCGATGACGGTGACCGGGCCCTTGAAGCCCTGTTCCCGCAGGGCGACCGCGGTCTGCACCCCGGCCATGCCCGCGCCGACGACGACCACGCGCCGCTCCTGTGCCGTGTCCTCGTGCGGTGTCTGCTCGCTCACGCGATCACCATAGACACATGACGGAACGTCAGTCAGCGGGCGTGCTCGGTGACCTGTTCCACAACGCTGGTGCCGGAGCCCGGCGCGGACTCCCACTCCCAGGTCTCCGCCAGCCGCAGCCGGCCGTCCGCCAGCTCCTCGACCGTGGACACACAGTGCCCGGAGGCGGTCGTCCCGTCGGTCCTGAGCTGCACGTACCGGAAGTCCAGCCGGTCCCCCGCGCGGGTGCCGACCAGATGGCCGCGTACGACGTCACCGCCCGCGTACTCGGCCCAGACGGCGCCGTCCCGCTCGTGGTAGGCGAACCGGGTGCTGGTGCCCACCTGCCCCGGGGCCTGGTCCGACACAGGGGCGAAGAAGAGTCCGTCGAGCGAACGGGCCATGGAACGGGGCTCCCTTACGGGTGAGGAGGGCGGCGGGCTAGGGTGGCCACCGTACAAGCACTCGCGGGAGCCCGGACGACCGGGCTGAGAGGGAGGCTCGCGGCCTCCGACCGTACGAACCTGATCCGGGTCATGCCGGCGAAGGGAGGGGCTCACCGCCCATGTCGTCACGTACGTCCGACGTCCTCGTCATCGGGGGCGGAATCATCGGCCTGGTCACGGCCTGGCGCGCGGCACAGCGCGGGCTGGCCACGGCCGTCGTGGACCCCGAGCCCGGGGGCGGCGCCGCGCAGGTGGCGGCCGGGATGCTGGCCGCGGTCACCGAGCTGCACTACGGCGAGGAGACCCTGCTCGGCCTGAACCTGGCGTCCGCGCGCCGCTATCCCGCGTTCGCGGCCGAGCTGACCGAGCTGACCGGCCATGACCTCGGCTACCGCCGCTGCGGCACCCTCGCCGTCGCGCTGGACGCCGACGACCGCGCCCACCTGCGCGACCTGCACGCCCTCCAGCAGCGCTGCGGCCTGGAGGCGGAGTGGCTGACCGGGCGGGAGTGCCGGCGCCTGGAGCCGATGCTGGCGCCGGGGGTGCGCGGCGGGCTGCGGGTCGACGGTGACCACCAGATCGACCCGCGACGGCTGGCGGCGGCCCTGGTCGTCGCCTGCGAGCGGTCCGGGGTGGTGTTCCACCGGGTCCGGGCCGAGCGCCTGGACGTGGCCGGGGACCGGGCCACCGGTTGCACCACGGCCGACGGGACGGCGCTGCGCGCGGAGCGGGTGGTGCTCGCCGCGGGCAGCCTGAGCGGGCGGCTCGCGGGCGTGCCGCGGGAGGTGCTGCCTCCGGTGCGGCCGGTCAAGGGGCAGGTGCTGCGGCTGACCGTGCCGCCCCGGTACGCGCCGTTCCTCAGCCGGACCGTACGGGCCGTGGTGCGCGGCGGCCCGCTGTACCTGGTGCCCCGGGAGAACGGGGAACTGGTCGTCGGCGCCACCAGCGAGGAGCTGGGCTGGGACACCACGGTCACCGCCGGGGGCGTGTACGAGCTGCTGCGCGACGCCCATGAGCTGGTGCCCGGCATCACCGAACTGCCGCTCACCGAGACCCGGGCCGGACTGCGCCCCGGCTCCCCCGACAACGCGCCGCTGCTCGGCCCGTCCGCCCTGGCCGGACTGCTGCTGGCCACCGGGCACTACCGCAACGGGGTGCTGCTGACGCCGGTCACCGGGGACGCGCTGGCGCACGCCCTGGTCACCGGTGACCTTCCCGAAGAGGCGCGTCCGTTCACTCCCCGGCGCTTCGGTGCCGCACCCATGGAACAGCTGGAGCAGCCCGTATGAGCATCTCCGTCACCATCTCCGTCAACGGCGAACCCCGCCGTGTCGCCCCGGGCACCGCGCTGGACGCGCTGGTGCGCACCCTCACGGCGGCGCCGCGCGGGGTGGCCGCCGCCGTCAACGAGACCGTCGTCCCGCGCACGCAGTGGGCGACGACCGCGCTCGCCGAGGGCGACCGCGTCGAAGTCCTCACCGCCGTACAGGGAGGCTGAGCCATGGCCGACGATCCCCTGGTCCTCGGAGACCTCACCTTCTCCTCCCGGCTGATCATGGGCACGGGCGGGGCGCCCAGCCTGGAGGTGCTGGAGCGGGCGCTGGTCGCCTCCGGCACGGAGCTGACGACGGTCGCGATGCGCCGGGTGGACCCCTCGGTGCACGGTTCGGTGCTGTCGGTGCTGGAGAAGCTCGGCATCCGGGTGCTGCCGAACACGGCCGGCTGTTTCACCGCCGGCGAGGCCGTGCTGACCGCGCGGCTGGCCCGGGAGGCGCTGGGCACCGACCTGGTCAAGCTGGAGGTCATCGCCGACGAGCGGACCCTGCTGCCGGACCCGGTGGAGACGCTGGAGGCGGCGGAGACGCTGGTCGACGACGGGTTCACGGTGCTGCCGTACACCAACGACGACCCGGTACTGGCGCGCCGGCTGGAGGACGTGGGGTGCGCCGCCGTCATGCCGCTCGGCTCGCCGATCGGGTCGGGGCTCGGGATCCGCAACCCGCACAACTTCCAGCTGATCGTGGAGCACGCGCGCGTGCCGGTGATCCTGGACGCGGGGGCCGGTACGGCGTCCGACGTGGCGCTGGCGATGGAGCTGGGGTGCGCCGGGGTGATGCTGGCGTCGGCGGTGACCCGGGCGCAGGAGCCGGAGCTGATGGCGGCGGCGATGCGGCACGCGGTGGAGGGCGGCCGGCTGGCCCGGCTGGCGGGCCGGATCCCGCGCAGGTACCTCGCCGAGGCGTCGTCCCCTACGGAGGGCCTGGCCCGGCTGGATCCGGAGCGGCCGGCGTTCTAGTACCCCGCCCTAGTCCCCCGCCGGGGGCGGGGCCGCGCGTGTGCCGCGTCACAGGTCGGCTTCAGTACCGGTGCCGGCCGCGACGGGCGGGCGGGGCCGGCGGCCGGTCCTCGTAGACTCGCCTGCGTGGATACGACCCTTCAGGACCCCCTCGTCGGGCAGGTGCTCGACGGCCGGTACCGCGTCGACGCGCGGATCGCGGCGGGCGGGATGGCCACGGTCTACCGGGCCCTGGACACCCGCCTGGACCGCGTGCTCGCGCTGAAGGTGATGCACCCGGCGCTCGCCGCCGACGGGGCCTTCGTCGAGCGGTTCATCCGGGAGGCGAAGTCGGTCGCCCGGCTCGACCACCCCAACGTGGTGCAGGTCTTCGACCAGGGCACCGACGGGTCGTACGTCTACCTGGCGATGGAGTACATCGCCGGCTGCACCCTGCGGGACGTGCTGCGCGAGCGCGGGGCCGTGCAGCCGCGCGCCGCGCTGGACATCCTGGAACCGGTGCTCGCCGCGCTCGGCGCCGCCCACCTGGCCGGGTTCGTGCACCGCGACATGAAGCCCGAGAACGTGCTGATCGGCGACGACGGCCGGGTCAAGGTGGCCGACTTCGGGCTGGTGCGTTCCGTGGACACGGTGACCAGTACGACGGGCGCCGTGCTCGGCACCGTCTCCTATCTCGCGCCGGAGCAGATCGAGCAGGGCACCACCGACCCGCGCGTCGACGTGTACGCGTGCGGTGTGGTGCTGTACGAGATGCTGACGGGCGCGAAGCCGTACTCCGGGGAGTCCCCGGCCCAGGTGCTCTACCAGCACCTGCACGCCGACGTGCCGCCGCCCTCGGCGCTGGTGCCGGGCCTGCCGGGGGTGCTGGACGCGCTGGTGGCGTCGGCCACCGCGCGCGTCCCGGACGACCGGCCCGGGGACGCGGTGGCGCTGCTCGCCCAGGCGCGCGAGGCCCGGCTGACGCTGACCGACGAGCAGCTGGACGCGCTGCCGCCGCAGGCGCTGACCGCCGGGCACGACAACGCCGAGGACCGTACGAGCGTGATCCCGCGCGCGCTGACCGTGCCCCGGCCCCGGCCGGTCGGCGAGGACGCCGCCGAGGACCCCGGCGCCGGCCGCACCGCCCGGCTCCAGACCCCGCCCGTGCCGCCCCGAAGGCGCCTGGCGCGCCCCCCGCGCACGGTGCTGGCGCTGGTCGTGGCCGTGCTGGTGGCGCTCGGCGTGGGCACCGGGATCTGGTACATCAACTCCGGCCAGTTCACCAAGGTGCCGCCGCTGCTGGCGAAGACCGAGGCCGAGGCCCGGGACCGGCTGGAGTCGGCCGGGCTGGACGTCGGCCAGGTCGAGCGGGCCTACAGCGACACCGTCGACCGGGGCGCGGTGATCGGCTCCGACCCGGCGCCCGGCGCCCGGATCCGGGACCACGGCAAGGTCACGCTGACCGTGTCCCTCGGCCCGGAGACGGTGAACGTGCCGAACGTGGAGGGCCAGTCCCTGGCGAAGGCGCGGGCGCGGCTGAAGGCGGACGGCCTGGAGCCGGGCATGGTCACCCGCGAGTTCAGCGACGACGTGCCGCGGGGCTCGGTGGTCCGTACGGCGCCGGACGCGGGCACCAAGCGGCACGCGGGCTCGGCGATCGCGCTGACCGTCAGCAAGGGCAGCCCCGTCGACGTACCGGACGTCACCGGCGAGGACCTGGACACCGCGCGTCAGGAGCTGACCGGGGCCGGGCTGAAGGTGAAGGTCGCGGCCGGGCGGATCCACTCCTCCGAGTACGACAAGGGCACCGTCGCCGCGCAGAGCCCGGAGGACGGGAGCGAGGCCGAAGAGGGCGACACGGTGACGCTGACCCTGTCCGAGGGGCCGGAGATGATCGAGGTGCCGGACGTGGTGGGCGACAGCGTGGACGACGCCCATGACGCCCTGGAGGAGGCGGGCTTCGAGGTGAAGGAGGACCGCGGGCTGCTCGGGCTGTTCGGCGACACCGTGAAGAAGCAGTCGGTGGAGGGCGGCGACGAGGCGCCCAAGGGCTCCACCGTCACGATCACCGTCCGGTGACCGGTCTCACCGCCGGGCCCGGTCCGGGGGCGGGGGCGGACATGACACCCTGAACGGGTGAGTCCCGTTCCGTCCTCCCTCCCCCGCAATCCCGTCGGCAGCCATGTCCCGGTGGCCGGCGGCCTGCACTCCGTCGGGCTGTCCTACGCCCGCGACCTGAAGGCGGAGACCGTGCAGGTCTTCGTCGCGAACCCGCGCGGCTGGGCCACGCCGGCCGGGAACCCGCGGCAGGACGAGGCGTTCCGCCGGGCCTGCGCCGAGGAGTCGATCCCGGCGTACGTGCACGCCCCGTACCTGATCAACTTCGGCTCGCACACCGAGGCGACCGTCGAGCGGTCGGTGGAGTCGCTGCGGCACTCGCTGCGGCGCGGGCGGGAGATCGGCGCGCTCGGTGTGGTGGTGCACACCGGGAGCGCGACCGGCGGCCGGACCCGGGAGGTGGCGCTGGGGCAGGTGCGCGAGCGTCTGCTGCCGCTGCTGGACGAGCTGACCCACGACGACGACCCGTTCCTGCTGCTGGAGTCGACGGCCGGACAGGGCGCCTCGCTGTGCTCGCGCACCTGGGACCTCGGGCCGTACTTCGAGGCGCTGGACGCCCACCCGAAGCTGGGCGTGTGCCTGGACACCTGCCACGTGTTCGCCGCCGGGCACGACCTGACCGGGCCGAGCGGCATGCACCGGACGCTGGACCTGCTGGTGGAGACCGTCGGCACGGGCCGGCTGAAGCTGATCCACGCCAACGACTCCAAGGACGTGGTGGGCGCGCACAAGGACCGGCACGCGAACATCGGCGCCGGCCACATCGGCGAGGACCCCTTCCGGGCCCTGATGACCCACCCGGCGACCGAGGGCGTCCCGCTGGTGATCGAGACGCCCGGCGGCAAGGAGGGGCACGCGGCGGACGTGGAGCGGCTGAAGAAACTTCGCGACAACTGACTGGGAATACCCCTAGGGGGTATATGGTTCCTGCTGGGCGCGGGAACCACTACCTGACCATGGGGGCAGTCGTGCGACACGAGGCACACCAGGAACACGGGCACCACCACACCGACGAGCACGCCGGCCACGCGCACCACGGGGACCAGCACGCGGGCCACGAAGGCCACGGTCACCAGCACGCGGACCACGGGCACCAGGGGCACCACGCCCCCGCCGCCTCCTGGTCCATGGCCGCACAGGCCACCCTGCACTGCCTGACCGGGTGCGCCATCGGCGAGGTGCTGGGCATGATCCTCGGCACGGCGCTCGGCTGGGGCAACCTGCCGACCATGCTGCTCGCGATCGTGCTGGCCTTCTTCTTCGGCTACTCGCTCACCCTGCGCGGGGTGCTGCGGGCGGGCGTCGGCTTCCGCACGGCCTTCCGGGTGGCACTGGCGGCGGACACGCTGTCCATCGCGGTGATGGAGCTGATCGACAACGGCGTGATCCTGGTCTGGCCGTCGGCGAAGGACGCCATGCTGGGCGACGCGCTGTTCTGGGTCTCGCTCGCCGTCTCGCTCGTGATCGCCTTCCTGGTGACCACGCCGGTCAACAAGTGGACGATCGGCCGGGGCAAGGGTCACGCGGTGGTGCACCAGTACCACCACTGAGCCGCGCGGACACCAGGACTCAGAGCTCGGGGCCGTCCCCGGGCTCTTCCTGGTAGGAGTAGCGCTGCTCCTTCCAGGGGTCGCCGATGTTGTGGTAGCCGCGCTCCTCCCAGAAGCCGCGGCGGTCGGCGGTCATGTACTCCACGCCCCGGACCCACTTCGGGCCCTTCCAGGCGTACAGGTGCGGCACGATCAGGCGGACCGGGAAGCCGTGCTCGGCGGTGAGCAGCTCGCCGTCCTTGTGGGTGGCGAAGACGGTGCGCTCGGAGCAGAAGTCCGCGAGGCGCAGGTTCGAGCTGAAGCCGTACTCCGCCCAGACCATCACATGGGTGACGTCCGGCGCCGGCGGCGCGAGGTCCAGGACGGCGCTCGCGGGGATGCCGCCCCACTCCGCGCCGAGCATGCTGTACTTCGTCACGCAGTGCAGATCGGCCACCACGGTGGTGTACGGCAGGGCCGTGAACTCCTCGTGGGTCCAGGTGCGCTTGTCCCCGTCGGCGGTGGCGCCGAAGACCCGGAACTCCCAGCGTTCGGGCCGGAACTTCGGCACGGGGCCGTAGTGCGTGACCGGCCAGCCGCGCTGGAGCCGCTGACCCGGCGGAAGCTCGGACCCTGCCGCTGCCCCAGACTCGCGCTCCACCGGATGACCCATGTATCCATCCTGACAGACACCGGGCAGTGCCCCTGACCACCCACCCCGAACGGGACAATTCACCACAAGTCAGTGCGTACTTACTAAGTACCGACTTACTGGACGATCTTCCTCGCCGGTGCAATCATGCGGCGCTATCGGCCCGGTTCCCCTGGAAGGAGTCCACAGCCATGCAAGGCGACCCCGAGGTCATCGAACTGCTGAATGAACAGCTGACCGCCGAGCTGACCGCGATCAACCAGTACTTCCTGCACGCCAAGCTCCAGGACCACAAGGGATGGACCAAGCTCGCCCGGTACACCCGGGCCGAGTCGTTCGACGAGATGCGGCACGCCGAGCTCCTCACCGACCGCATCCTGCTCCTCGACGGCCTGCCCAACTACCAGCGGCTGTTCCATGTGCGGGTCGGGCAGACGGTGACCGAGATGTTCCAGGCGGACCGGCAGATCGAGGTCGAGGCCATCGACCGGCTGCGCCGGGGCGTGCAGGTGATGCGCGAGAAGGACGACATCACGTCGGCCAACGTCTTCGAGGCGATCCTCGCCGACGAGGAGCACCACATCGACTACCTGGACACCCAGCTGGAGCTGGTGGACAAGCTGGGCGAGGCGCTCTACCTGTCGACCCTGATCGAGCAGAGCCAGCCGGACTCCTCCGGCTAGGCCGCGTCGTCCAGCCGCGCCAGGGCCGGGGCCCGCTGGTCGATCAGCTCCCGGCGCGGGCAGGCGCCGCGGCCGAGCAGGGCCTGGATACGCCGGACACAGCCGCCGCAGTCGGTGCCGGCCTTGCAGGCGGAGGCGATCTGGCGCGGGGTGCAGGCGCCGTTCTCCGCGTGCTGCTTGACCTGGTCCTCGGTGATGCCGAAGCAACTGCAGACGTACACGCGGGTTCACCTCCCCGAGGGGCTCGCTGTTCTGCCATCCCCGTTTCGGTGAGGCAAACCTAACCTAACCCATGCCGCGGTGCCCGGAAAAGCGGCTGGGGCGCGGATCCGGTGTGATCCGCGCCCCAGGGTGGCTCATCGGCCGCCGGTCACTGGTCCCGGTACATCTCGGCCACGAGGAACGCCAGGTCCAGCGACTGGCTGCGGTTCAGCCGGGGGTCGCAGGCCGTCTCGTAGCGCTGGTGCAGGTCGTCCACGAAGATCTCGTCGCCGCCGCCCACGCACTCGGTCACGTCGTCACCGGTCAGCTCCACGTGGATGCCGCCCGGGTGGGTGCCGAGCGCCTTGTGCACCTCGAAGAAGCCCTTGACCTCGTCGAGCACGTCGTCGAAGCGGCGGGTCTTGTGCCCGGAGGCCGCCTCGAAGGTGTTGCCGTGCATCGGGTCGGTCACCCAGGCCACCACCGCCCCGGACGCCGTGACCTTCTCGACCAGCTCGGGGAGCTTGTCGCGGATCTTGTCGGCGCCCATCCGGACGATGAAGGTCAGCCGGCCCGGCTCCCGCTCGGGGTCGAGGCGCTCGATGTACTGCAGCGCCTCCTCGGCCGTGGTGGCCGGGCCGAGCTTGATGCCGATCGGGTTGCGGATCCGCGAGGCGAACTCGATGTGCGCGTGGTCCAGCTGCCGGGTGCGCTCACCGATCCACACCATGTGCGCCGAGACGTCGTAGAGCTGCCCGGTGCGGGAGTCGACCCGGGTCAGGGCGGACTCGTAGTCGAGCAGCAGCGCCTCGTGCGAGGAGTAGAACTCGACGGTCTTGAACTCCTCCGGGTCCGCCCCGCAGGCCCGCATGAAGTGCAGCGCGTTGTCGATCTCGCGGGCGAGCTGCTCGTAGCGCTGGCCGGACGGCGAGGTGCGCACGAAGTCCTGGTTCCAGGCGTGCACCTGGCGCAGGTCGGCGTAGCCGCCGGTGGTGAAGGCGCGCACCAGGTTCAGCGTGGACGCCGACGCGTGGTACATGCGCTTCAGCCGCTCCGGGTCCGGGATGCGGCTGGCCTCGGTGAAGTCGAAGCCGTTGACGGAGTCGCCCCGGTACACCGGCAGCGTCACGCCGTCGCGGGTCTCGGTCGGCTTGGAGCGCGGCTTGGAGTACTGCCCCGCGATGCGGCCCACCTTCACCACGGGCACGGAGGCGGCGTAGGTGAGGACGGCGCCCATCTGGAGCAGCGTCTTCAGCTTGTTGCGGATCTGGTCGGCGGAGACCCCGTCGAAGGCCTCCGCGCAGTCGCCGCCCTGGAGGAGGAACGCCTCTCCCTTGGCGACGGCCGCCATCCGGGCGCGCAGCAGGTCGCACTCGCCCGCGAAGACGAGCGGCGGGAAGCTCTCCAGTTCGGTGATCACCTTACGAAGATCTTCCTGGTCCGGATACTCCGGCTGCTGGGCCGCCGGGAGGTCTCGCCAGGTGTTCATGTCGACGGTGGAGGCGTTTGCGTTCACGCACCCAGATTACGGGCTGTGTGCGCCGTGTCAGTCCCACGCCCAAACTGTGGGACGCCGCATCCCGCGGAGGCGGGCAGGCGCGGGCCGCACACGGCTCGGCGAACGCGCGTCCCGGTGGACACCGGCACCGCGGTGGCCCTATGGTCTCCGGCATGTTCGCGCTTTCGACCCAGAACTGGTGGTGGACCGCTCATCCGGCGGCCCACTGATCGCGCGTACGACGACTTCGCGAAGGCCGCCCGAGGGGCGGCCTTCGGCGTTTCCGGGGCCGTTCCTCACCGACACCGACGGAAGAGGAACCCATGGACCTGGCACGGCTCGCGCACGACGACCGCCCCTTCGCCCTGCTCCACCGCCGCACCCCGGGCCGCGACGAGCACCTGGTGGAGGTGCTGATCGGCCCGGTGTCCCGGCGGGACCGGCTGGCAGACCTGCCGGGCGAAGGGCTCGCCCTCGTGCCGTTCCGGCAACTGGCCGAGCGCGGCTTCGACGTCCGCGACGACGGCACCCCGCTGCTGGTGCTGACCCCCGAGGAGACGTACGAGCTCCCGCTCGCCGAGGCGCTGGGGGCGCTCCCCGCCCACGAGGTGCGGGTGGAGGGCGGCGGCTTCGACGTGGACGACGAGGAGTACGCCGAGATCGTCGGCCGGGTGCTGAGCGAGGAGATCGGCCGGGGCGAGGGCGCGAACTTCGTGATCCGGCGCACCTACGAGGGCCGGATCCCCGGTTTCGGCCGCGCGGACGCGCTCGCGCTGTTCCGGCGGCTGCTGGCGGGCGAGCGGGGCGCGTACTGGACGTTCGTGGTGCACACCGGGGACCGGACGCTGGTGGGCGCGAGCCCCGAGGTGCACGTGCGGATGTCCGGCGGCACGGTCGTCATGAACCCGATCAGCGGCACGTACCGCTATCCGGCCGGCGGGCCCGCCCCGGAGGACCTGCTGGCGTTCCTCGGCGACGCCAAGGAGACCGAGGAGCTGTCCATGGTCGTCGACGAGGAACTGAAGATGATGTGCACCGTCGGCGACATGGGCGGGGTCGTCGTCGGGCCCCGGCTGAAGGAGATGGCCCACCTCGCGCACACCGAGTACGAGCTGCGCGGGAGGTCCTCGCTGGACGCGCGGGAGGTGCTGCGCGAGACCATGTTCGCGGCGACGGTGACCGGATCGCCGGTGCAGAACGCCTGCCGGGTCATCGAGCGGTACGAGACCACCGGGCGCGGGTACTACGCCGGTGCGCTGGCCCTGCTCGGGCGGGACGCCGGGGGCGCGCAGACCCTGGACTCGCCCATCCTGATCCGCACCGCCGACATCGGCGGTGACGGCCGGCTGCGGGTGCCGGTCGGGGCGACGCTGGTGCGCGGCTCCGACCCGGCCGGCGAGGTCGCCGAGACCCACGCGAAGGCGGCGGGCGTGCTGGCCGCCCTCGGGGTGGGGCCCGCCCGGCCGCGGGCGGAGCGGGAGCGGCCCCGGCTGGCCGACGACCCCCGGGTGCGGGCCGCGCTGGACGGGCGGCGGGCCGGGCTCGCGCCGTTCTGGCTGCGGATGCAGGAGCGCTCCGACGACCTCGCGGGCCATGCCCTCGTGGTGGACGGCGAGGACACGTTCACCGCGATGCTCGCGCACGTCCTGCGTTCGGGCGGGCTGGAGGTGACCGTCCGGCGCTACGACGAGCCCGGGCTGCGCGCGGCGGTGCTCGGCCACGCGGGGCCCGTCGTCCTCGGGCCCGGGCCCGGCGACCCCCGCGACCTCGCCGACCCCAAGATGGGGTTCCTGCGGGAGCTGGCCGCCGAGGTCGTCGGAACCCACCGGCACGGGGTGCTGGGCGTCTGTCTCGGGCACGAGCTGATCGCGGCGGAGCTGGGCCTGGACCTCGTCCGCAAGCGGGTGCCGTACCAGGGGGCGCAGACGGTGATCGACCTGTTCGGGCGGAGCGAGACCGTCGGCTTCTACAACAGCTTCGTGGCGCGCTGCGACGAGGAGGCGGCCCGGGAACTGGCCGCGCACGGCGTGGAGGTGAGCCGGGCGGCCGACGGCGAGGTGCACGCGCTGCGCGGGCCCGGCTTCGCCGGTGTGCAGTTCCACCCGGAGTCGGTGCTGACACTGAACGGGGCGGCGGTCGTGCGGGAGCTGGTGGGCGGGCTGCGCCGCACGACCGTGTAGAGCCGCCGGGGCCCGGCCCGCGGCCGTCGCCGGCCGCCGGCCGGCAGTCGGCCGCCGGTCGTCAGCCGTCAGCCGTCAGCCGTCAGCCGAAGAAGACGCCGGCCTCCTGGTACAGCCGGGGGTCGACGGTCTTCAGCCGGGCCGTGGCCTCGGTGAGGGGGACGCGGACGATGTCGGTGCCGCGCAGGGCGACCATGCGCCCGAAGTCCCCCTCGTGCACGCAGTCGATGGCGTGCAGGCCGAAGCGGGTGGCGAGCCAGCGGTCGAAGGCGCTCGGCGTGCCACCGCGCTGGACGTGCCCGAGGACCGTGGTGCGCGCCTCCTTGCCGGTGCGCTTCTCGATCTCCTTGGCCAGCCATTCGCCCACCCCGGACAGCCGGACGTGCCCGAAGGAGTCCCGCGAGTCGTCCTTGAGCACCATCTCGCCGTCCTTCGGCATGGCGCCCTCGGCGACGACCACGATCGGCGCGTAGGAGGACTGGAACCGGGAGGTCACCCAGTCGCAGACCTGGTCGACGTCGAAGCGCTGCTCGGGGATGAGGATGACGTTGGCGCCGCCGGCCAGGCCGGAGTGCAGGGCGATCCAGCCGGCGTGCCGGCCCATCACCTCCACCACCAGCACCCGGCTGTGCGACTCGGCGGTGGTGTGCAGCCGGTCGATGGCCTCGGTGGCGATGTTGACGGCGGTGTCGAAGCCGAAGGTGTAGTCGGTGGCGGACAGGTCGTTGTCGATGGTCTTCGGCACGCCGACGCAGGGCATGCCGTACTCGTCGGACAGCCGTGCCGCGACCCCGAGGGTGTCCTCGCCGCCGATCGCGATGAGCGCCTGGATCTCCTGCTTGGCCAGGTTGTCCTTGATCCGGCGGATGCCGTCGGACACCTTGAGCGGGTTGGTCCGGGAGGAGCCGAGGATGGTCCCGCCGCGGGGCAGGATGCCGCGCACGGCGGGGATGTCGAGACGGACGGTGTCGTTCTCGAGGGGGCCGCGCCAGCCGTCCTTGAAGCCGACGAAGTCATAGCCGTACTCCTGGGCGCCCTTGCGGACGACGCCCCGGATGACGGCGTTGAGCCCGGGGCAGTCGCCGCCTCCGGTCAGTACTCCGACCCGCATGGAAATGTCCCTTCACCGCGGTTACCTGACGTTTGGTCACGCTAATGGTGATTCAGGTCACGCCGGGATAGGCGAGAAGGGTGATTCCGGCGCGTACGGCGGATGCGCCCCGTACGCCCTACTCCTCGTCGAGTCCGCGCTCTATGGCGTACCGGACCAGCTCCACCCGGTTGTGCAGCTGGAGCTTGCCGAGGGTGTTCTGGACGTGGTTCTGCACGGTGCGGTGGGAGATGACGAGGCGTTCGGCGATCTGCTTGTAGCTCAGGCCCTTCGCCACCAGCCGCAGCACCTCCGTCTCCCGCTCGGTCAGCCGGGGCGCGCCCGGCTCGTCGGCGCCCGCGGCGGGGGCGGGTTCGGCGGCCAGCCGCCGGTACTCGCCGAGGACCAGGCCGGCCAGGCCCGGGGTGAACACCGGGTCGCCGGCGGCGGTGCGGCGCACCGCGTCCAGCAGCTCCTCGGTGGAGGCCGACTTCAGCAGATAGCCGGTCGCGCCGGACTTCACGGCCTCCAGCACGTCCGCGTGCTCACCGCTCGCCGACAGCACCAGGACCCGCAACGCCGGGTTGTGGCCGACCAGTTCCTTGCACACCTGGACGCCGGGCTTGGCCGGCAGGTTGAGGTCCAGCACCAGGACGTCGGGGGCGGCGGCCTTGGCGCGGCGGACCGCCTGCTCGCCGTCGCCGGCGGTGGCGACCACCTCGAACCCGGACTCGGCCAGGTCCCGGGCCACCGCGTCCCGCCACATGGGGTGGTCGTCGACCACCATGACCTTGATCGGGTCCTGCCGCTGTGTCATCACCGTTCCGCCTTCTTCCCCCGCGCCCGCACGGCGCCCTTGGGTACCTTCAGTTCGACCTCCGTGCCCTGCCCGGGGACGGAGAGGATGCCCGCGCTGCCGCCGAGGTCACGCAGCCGGCCCCGGATCGACAGGGCCACCCCGAGCCGGCCCTCGCCCTCGGCCTGCGCGAGCCGGCCCTCGGGGATGCCGGGGCCGTCGTCCCGGACGGTGACGACGATCCCGTCCGGCTCGTCCTCCACCAGGATCCAGGCCCGGGCCCCCTCCCCGGCGTGCGCCCGTACGTTGTCCAGCGCGGCCCCGACCGCGGCGGCCACCTCGCGGGCCGCGGCCGGCGGCAGCGGCACCGGGGCGCCGGGTTCGGCCAGGCTGACCCGGGCGCCCGCGTACGGCGCGAGCAGGGCGCGCAGATCGAGCGGACCGTCGTCGTCCGGTTCCTCCACCGCGCGGACGACGGCGCCCTCCGCGAGGTCCTCGGAGAGCCGGGAGACCGGGACCAGACCGCCCGAGACCAGCGTGCGCAGGGCCACCTCCTGCTCCCCCGCGAGCCGGCCCAGCTCGGCCGCCTCGCCGCCCAGGGCCGCGCCCCGGCGCTTCACCATCGCCAGCACCTGGAGCACGCTGTCGTGGATGTCCCGGGCCAGCCGCTCCCGCTCCCGGGTGGCGGCCTCGATCTCCAGGGCGCGGGCGAGGGTGCGTTCGGAGGCGCGGGCCACCTCCACGACGTAGCCGATGGCGATGGAGGCCACCCAGACCAGGATCACGTTGTGCACGGTGTCCCGGGCGGGGTGGCCGCGCTCGACCAGGTTGGCGGCGGCCACGGCGGTGGAGGCGACGGCCGCCCAGCGCCAGCCGCCCTTGACGGCGAAGGCCAGTACCGCGCCGGCGGTCCAGATCGACGGCAGGGTGGGGCCGCCGCCCGTGATCCGCTGGTGGCTGTCGGCGAACGGGGTGAGCAGGATGCCGGCCACGGCGACGGTCAGGTCGGCGGCCAGGAAGCGCCGGGTGCAGCTCGCCGCGCCGGACACCTTGGGCAGGGTGGCGAGGGTCCACACGGCCAGGACGGCGTAGTAGGCGACGGCGACCCAGGGCCGGGTGAACTGCTCGTACGCGGTGGCGCACAGGCCGATGGCGTACAGCATGGTCAGGACGCGGTAGCCGGCGAGCGCGCGCCACAGCGGCAGCTCGACCGACATCCGCAGGACGCGTTCGCGCTTGGGCATGCCCCCTGCTCCCCCCGGTTCCCCCGGTTCCCCCCGGTTACTGCTCGGCCTGCTTCTTCCCCGCCTTGTCCGCCTTTTCCGCCTTCTCCGCTTCCTTCGCCGCCTTGGCCGCCTCGGTTATCTGCCGTTTGGCGGCGGTCGCGTACATGTCGACGTACTCCTGGCCGGACAGCTTCATGATCTCGTACATGACCTCGTCGGTCAGGGCGCGCAGGACGAACCGGTCGTGCTCCATGCCGTGGTAGCGGCTGAAGTCCAGGGGCGCGCCGATGCGGATGCCGGGCCGCATCAGCTTGGGCACGACCTTGCCGGGCGGCTGGATCTTCTCGGTGTCGATCATGGCGACCGGGATGACCGGCGCGCCGGTGGCCAGCGCCACCCGGGCCAGGCCGCCGGGCTTGCCCCGGTACAGCCGCCCGTCGGGCGAGCGGGTGCCCTCCGGGTAGATCCCGAACAGCTCGCCGCGCTCCAGCACCTCGATGCCGCTGCGGACCGCCGCCTCCCCGGCGCCGCGCGCCCCGGAGCGGTCCACCGGGAGCTGGCCGACGCCCTTGAAGAAGGCCGCGGTGAGCCGGCCCTTGACGCCCGGGGTGGTGAAGTACTCGGCCTTGGCGATGAACGTGACCTTGCGGTCCAGCACGGCCGGCAGGAAGAACGAATCCGAGAAGGACAGGTGGTTGCTGGCCAGGATGGCCGGGCCGGTGGCCGGGATGTTCTCCAGGCCCTCCACCCAGGGCCGGAAGGCGACCTTGAGCGGCCCGCCGATGGCGACCTTCATCGTGCCGTACAACACCCGTGTGCCTCCTGTTTCCGTCGGCAAGACCATAACCCCAAGGACCGTCAATGACCCCGACGACCCTGGTCGGTGTCGGTGCGGTCGCGTACGGTGAAGCACATGCCAGTTCTCCCCGGAGCCGAGCCGTACCGCCACGAGGGCGGTGAGGTGGGCGTCCTGTTCTGCCACGGCTTCACCGGCTCGCCCCAGTCGCTGCGCCCCTGGGCGGAGCACCACGCGGCCCGTGGGCTGACCGTGTCCCTGCCGCTGCTGCCCGGCCACGGCACCCGCTGGACGGACATGCAGCTCACCACCTGGCAGGACTGGTACGCGGAGGTGGACCGCGAGCTGCGCGCGCTCGCCGGCCGCTGCTCCCGGGTGTTCGTGGCGGGCCTGTCGATGGGCGGGGCGCTGGCCCTGCGCCTCGCGGCCCGGCACGGCGGGCGGGTGGCGGGCGTGGTGGTGGTCAACCCGGCGAACAAGGTGCACGGCCTGTCGGCGTACGCCCTGCCGGTGGCCCGGCACCTGGTGCGTTCGACGAAGGGCATCGCCAGCGACATCGCCAAGGAGGGCGCGGCGGAGCTGGGCTACGACCGGGTGCCGCTGCACGCGGCGCACTCGCTGCGGCGGTTCCTGCGCCGGGTGGACGGCGAGCTGCCCCAGGTCACCCAGCCGTTGCTGCTGCTGCGCAGCGCCGAGGACCATGTCGTCCCGGCGGCCGACCCGGCGCGGGTGCTGAGCCGGGTGTCGTCCCGGGACGTCACGGAGATCGTGCTGGAACACAGCTACCACGTCGCGACGTTGGACGTGGACGCGGACCGGGTGTTCGAGGAGAGCCTCGCCTTCATCGGCCGGCTCGCACCCAGTGTCGGCAAGGAAGGGACGGCCGCAGTTGGCTGAGCACGACTCCGACCGCGAGGGCCGGGAGGACCGCGAAGGCCGGGAGGACCGCGACGGCTCCGGGGTCCATGACGGCCCGGGGGCCCGCGGGCCCGGCCGGCAGGAGGTGCCGTTCGACGAGGACGCCGCCTGGCGGGCCATCGTCGCCGGGTTCGGGGAGGAGCCGCCGGACCCGCCGGGTGCCCGGCCGTTCAAGGCCGTGGAGGACCTGGCGCTGCTGGAGAAGAACGCCGTGCCGCCGGACACCGGCAAGGACGCCGGGGGTGAGGAGCCGCCCCCGCGTCCGCTGGGCGGCTCGGTGTCCTTCGCGCCCGGCGTCGGCCCCCGGGTCGGCCCGCGCGACTACTCGGTGGCCGAGCCCTCCGACGACGACTTCGACGAGGACGACGAGGGCCACTTCGTGCCGCCGGAGCCCCCGCCGCTGCCCACCGCCGACACCACCGCCCGGTTCGCCTGGCTCGGTGTGGTCGGCGGGCCCGTCCTGCTGCTGCTGGCGGTGCTGCTGCGCTGGGACATGACCTGGTGGCTGGCGACCCTCGGCATCGGCGGCTTCCTCGGCGGCTTCGTGACGCTGGTCGCCCGGATGCGGACGGACGACGAGGAGGACGACGACCCCGGACGCGGCGCGGTCGTCTGAGGCCGGCCTTGGTGCCTACGACGCCGGGACGCGCAGGGCGGCCAGCACCGGGAGGTGGTCCGAGGCCGCCCGCAGGTCCGCCTCGCGCACGCCCGGCTGGTCCAGCGGCACCCCGCAGCCCAGCACCTCGACGCCCTTCGTGGCGAAGATCGCGTCGATGCGCTGGTGCGGGTCGGCGGGGGTGGAGGTGAACTCGCCGCCCCAGGGCGCGGCCGTACGGCAGTCCCTCAGGCCGGCGGCCAGGCGGCGGAAGGTCCGGCCGTCGGGGCGCTCGTTGAGGTCGCCGCCCGCGACGGCGTGCTCGACGCCGAGCCGGGCGAGCCGGTCGAGGAGCATCCCGCCCTGCTCGTAGCGCTCGTCCTGCTGGAGGGACAGGTGGCAGCTGAGCACCCCGAGGCGGGCGCCGCCGAAGCGGACCACCGCCGTGGCGAAGCCGCGCCGGTGCAGACCCGGGGTGAGGGGCAGCAGGACGTCCTCGGTGCGCTCGACGGTGGCGCGCAGGCCGCACAGGATCGCCGGGCCCGCCGCCGTGGCGCCCCCGGTGAGGATGACCTGGCCGGAGGCCGCCGCGAGCCGCGCCAGCTTCTTGCGCCAGCGGAAGAAGCGGGGGGCCTCCTGGAGGAGGACCAGGTCGGGGGCGCAGGCGGTGATCACTCGGGCCAGCGCGTCGGTGTCGTCGCGCATCGAACGGATGTTGTAGCTCAGGACGCGGAGGGTCGCCGAACCGTCGGGCTCGGTCGCGGAGTCGGGGAGCAGCGCCATGTGGATCAATGTACGCCCACGGCCGAGGGGCGCGGGGAGGCGGGCGACCGCCGCTGTCGTGGCCGGCCGCGCCGCTCCCCGCGCCCCTCGGCGGCGGGGTCCGCTCACATGACCGGGTCGGGCTCCCGGGCCAGGTCCGCCGCGCCCACCATGCCGGCCTTGTTGCCGAGCTGGGCGGCGATCACGTCGGCCACCGGGCGCCAGTTGCCGCCCACCAGCCAGCGCTTGTACGACTTGCGGATCGGGTCGAGGACCAGGTCGCCCTCGTCGGACAGGCCGCCGCCGACGATGAACGCGGACGGGTCGAACAGGGAGGCCAGGTCGGCGAGGCCGGCACCGGCCCAGCGGGCCAGCTCGCGGTAGGAGTCGACGGCGACCGGGCAGCCCTGGCGGGCGGCCATGGAGATGTGCTTGCCCTCGATGCCGTCGGGGGTGCCGTCGCCGAGCGCGAGGAGCACCTCGGCGCGCTCGGGGGTGGCGTTGGCGCGCTGCTTGGCGTAGCGGACCAGGGCGCGGCCGGAGGCGTACTGCTCCCAGCAGCCCTGCGAGCCGCAGCCGCACAGCAGGCCGTCCGGGACCATCCGGATGTGGCCGAATTCGGCGGCCACGCCGAAGTGGCCGCGGCGCAGTTTGTTGCCGATGATGATGCCGCCGCCGAGGCCGGTGCCGAGCGTGATGCAGATGACGTTGCGGTGGCCCTTGCCCGCGCCGAACCTGTACTCGCCCCAGGCGGCGGCGTTGGCGTCGTTCTCGACCACGACGGGGAGGCCGGTGCGGGCCTCGACCTTCTCCTTGAGCGGCTCGTTGCGCCAGTCGATGTTGGGCGCGAAGTACACCGTGGAGCGCTGGCGGTTGACGTAACCGGCCGCTCCGATGCCCACGCCGACGATCTCGTGCCCGGCCCGCGCGCCCTCCACCGCCGAGGCGATGGCGTCCACGATGGCCCCGGGCGTGGTGGGGGTCGGCACCTTGAAGGTCGAGAGGATGTTGCCTTCCTCGTCGACCACGCCGGCCGCGATCTTCGTGCCGCCGATGTCGACGCCGATGGTGAGTCCCATGAATCCCTCAGTTTCGGTCGAGCCCCGCTACGGCCAACCGTACCCGAGGCCCCGCCGCGGCAGGGCGTCAGTCCAGGTCGATACGCTCCCCCGGGCCGGTGCCCTCGCCGCCGTCGCGCCGCTCCGGCCGGTCCCGCGCCGGGTCGGACGTGCGCTCGGTCCAGCGCCGCTCCTGGCCCTGGACGGCGGAGCGGTAGGCGGCGAGCAGTTCGCCCCCGGCCGCGGCGAGATGATCGAAGACGTCCGGGTTGCGCTCGATGACGGGTTCCACGGCGGCCTTGGCCTGCTGGACGGCCTGGCGCACCATCTGCTGGGCCGCCCCTCCGGCGAGGCCGCCGAGCAGCGGGGAGCGCAGGTCGGAGAGCTTGTCGGCGACCGCGTCCACGAGCTTCTTCAGCTCCTCGGCGGCCGAGCCCGGGGGCGGGCCGTGCTCGGCGCGGCGGCGGGCCTGCTCGGCGGCGAGGTCCTCGGCGCAGGCCGTGGCCCAGGCGTCGGCGTCGGTCGCCCGCTCCGGCGGCGGCTCGTGTGCGGGGCGCTCTTCGCTCATGGCGGACTCCTGACTACGGTTCGCCTTTACGACGTTACCCGAACGGGCGTGCCCGGTTCACCGTCCGCCGGCGGGCCACAGGTCCGGGTCGGGGGCGAACCGGATGCGCAGCTCGCCGTCGCGCAGTCCGGCGCCGGCGACGGTGCAGCGGCGCAGCGCGGAGGGCAGCGGAACGATCCGGCGGAAGGGGCCCGCGGTGATCACGAGTTCGTCGCCGCGCCGGAGAAGGTCGAGTTCGTCCCGTATCGCCCCGGGCAGCGGGAGGTGCCAGACCAGGACGCCGTCCTCGGCGATCCGGTCGGTGACGGGCCACCGGACCGGGGCGGGCCGCGGACGGACGGCGGGCACGGCGAGCGCGGCGAGGTCGTCCGCGCCCTGCGGGTCGCGGCCGAGGTGCGGGGCGGGGTGGACGTCGTACGCCCCGCGCCACTCGGCGAGCGTCTTGCGCTGCTGGGCGGTCAGCCCGGCGAGCCAGTCGTCGGAGGCGGTCTCGGGCAGGGTGCGGCTGGCGATCAGGGCCTCGGTGCCCAGGCCGCGCAGGGCGAGGCCGAGGGACGCGGTGCGCAGGGCGTCGGCGCCGGCCGGGCCGGGCTCGGCGACCAGGCGTACGGCGGTGTCCCGGTCGGTGAGGACGGCCTCGACGGCGGCCAGTTCGACGTCCCAGCGGGCCGCCGTCTCGTACAGCCACTCGGCGGGCATGGGGACGCCGGCCAGCCGGCCGAGGACCGGGCGCAGGGCGCGGGCGGCCTGCCGCTCGGGCGGCAGCAGGCGGCGCAGATAGCGGCGCAGTTCCTCGGGCAGGCCGAGCAGGGTGAGGGCGCGCGGGAGCGGCGGGAGGTCGACGACCAGCAGGTCGTGGCGGTCGGACAGGGCCGCGTCCCGCAGGGCGCGCAGGAAGGACAGTTCCTCGGCGCCGGGCAGCGGGGTGACCTCCTCGGCGTCCAGGCGGGCGGCGCCGAGCAGGTCGAGGACGTTCTCGGCGCGGGACTGGAAGGCGGTGAGGTCCCGCCGGAATCCCTCCGCGGGGTCCGGGCGCCAGACGGTCAGGTGCGGCGCGGCCTCGGCGGGGGCCGGTCCCGTCGGGGTGCCCAGGGCCGCACCCGGGGTGTCGGTGCGGTCGGCGCTCAGCAGGAGGGTGCGGTGGCCCGCACGGGCGGAGGCGAGCGCGGTGGCCGCGGCGACGGTCGTCCGGCCGCTGCCGCCCGGGCCCATGATCAGGAGGGTGCGCATGAGGCTGAACCGTACCGCCGGGGCGGGCGGGGAGCCGGAAAGGCTCCGGCCGGGGTGCCGGGAGCTACTTCCCCAGGGACTCGACGCGCCCCTTCAGGCCCGCCAGCGCGCGGTCGATGACGACCTTCTCCGCCTTGCGCTTGATCATGCCGAGCATGGGGATCTTGACGTCGACGGTGAGCTGGTAGGTGACCTCGGTGGCGTCCGTCCCGGCCGGCTTCAGCAGGTAGGAGCCGTCCAGGGAGCGCAGCATCTGGGACTTGACCAGGGTCCAGGAGACCTCGTGTTCGCCGTGCCAGGTGTAGGCGAGGGTCTGGTCGTCCTTGATGGCGCCGGCGTCCATGACCAGGCGGACCCGCTCGGCGCGGCCCTGCTCGTCGGCGGAGAGGACCTCCGCCTCCTTCACCTCGCCGGTCCAGTCCGGGTAGCGCGCGAAGTCGGCGATCACCGCCATGACGTCGGCGGGAGCCGCCTCGATCGTGATGCTCGAACTGGTGTGTTCCGCCATCGCCGTGGCTCCTCCGGATGCGCGCCGTGTGGGAGAGGTGGTGTGTGCGCCGGACCGCGCACGTGTGTGCAGCGTGAAGGCTACCGCGCCGCCGACCTGCCGCCTTCACCCCGTCTGACGTGCCTCACCACTCCAGGACCCAGGGGGTGCCGGTGCCCGCGAAGTGCCCCACGTTCACGCACTCGGTGACGCCGATCCGCATGCGGCGCGCGAGCGGCTGGTGCACATGGCCGAAAAGCGCGTACCGGGGCCGGGTGCGGCGGATGGCGTCGAGCAGGGCCCGGCTGCCCCGTTCGAAGCGGCGGGCCACGGTGTCGTAGACCAGTTCGGGCACCTCGGGCGGGATGTGGGTGCACAGCACGTCGACCTCGCCGACGGCCTCGATCTTCGCCGCGTACTCCTCGTCGCCGATCTCGTACGGGGTGCGCATCGGGGTGCGCAGGCCGCCGCCGACGAAGCCGAAGGTCCAGCCGCCGATCTCCACCCGCTGTCCGTCGAGGACCGTGGTGCCGGGCCGGGCGTACTCCTGCCAGAGCTGCGGCATGTCGACATTGCCGTACGTGGCGTACGTCGGGGTGGGGAACGCGGCGAACAATTCGTCGTACTGCCGGCGCACCGCCTTCTCGATGGCGGCGGCCCGGTCGGTGCCGATGCCGGCCCACAGCCGGGCCCCGAACTCGTGGGCCTCCGCGAACCGGCGGGCGGTGCGCAGCTCGACGATGCGGTCGGCGTTCTCCTTGCCGAACAGGTCGGGGAAGATGCCGCGCGAGTGGTCGGCGTAGTCGAGGAAGAGGACGAGGTCGCCCAGGCAGACCAGGGCGTCGGCACCGTCGCCGGCCCGGGCGAGGTCGCGGGCGTTGCCGTGCACGTCGCTGACCACGTGGACCCGGGTCCGCCGGTCGCCGGTGCGTGTGGATGCCATGGTGATCAAGGGTAGGCGTGAGGGGCGGAGGTGAACAGTGCGGGGCCGGCCTGCGGTTACTCGCCGGTCGGTTGGGCCGTGGACTACTGTGCGCGAAGGAAAGCCCGCGTGTGTGACGCAGCGAACATCTCGCCGGGACCCCCTGTCGTAGACGCCATACCGGCGGGTAACGTCCGGGCAGTCCAGTCGTGCTCGGATTTCAGCCACCGAAGACCCGAGCACCTGCCCGAGCCTTGGACCGCACCGTCGCATCGCACAACGTCGTGGCGCCGGCGCCCTATGAGGAGCAGCAGTCTTGCGCGAGTTCAGCCTTCCGGCTTTGTACGAGGTCCCCGCCGACGGGAATCTGACCGACATCGTCCGCAGAAACGCCGCGCAGCACCCCGACGTCGCCGTCATCGCCCGCAAGTCGGGGGGTGTCTGGCAGGACGTGACCGCCCGGGAGTTCCTGGACGAGGTGCGCACCGCCGCCAAGGGCCTGATCGCCGCGGGGGTCCAGCCGGGCGACCGGGTGGGCCTGATGTCCCGGACCCGCTACGAGTGGACGCTGCTGGACTTCGCGATCTGGAGCGCGGGCGCCGTCACCGTGCCGGTGTACGAGACCAGTTCGCCGGAGCAGGTGCGCTGGATCCTGTCCGACTCGGGCGCGACGGCCTGTGTGGTGGAACTGGCGGGCCACGCGGCGGCCGTGGAATCGGTGCGCGAGTCGCTGCCCGCGCTGAAGCACGTCTGGCAGATCGAGGCCGGGGCCGTGGCCGAGCTGGGCCGGCTCGGGCAGGGGGTGTCGGACGAGACGGTGGAGGAGCGCGGCTCGCTCGCCCGGGCCGACGACCCGGCGACCATCGTGTACACCAGCGGCACCACCGGGCGCCCCAAGGGCTGTGTGCTCACCCACCGCAGCTTCTTCGCCGAGTGCGGCAACGTGGTGGAGCGGCTGCGCCCGCTGTTCCGCACCGGCGAGTGCTCCGTGCTGCTCTTCCTGCCCCTCGCCCACGTCTTCGGGCGGCTGGTGCAGGTGGCGCCGATGATGGCGCCGATCAAGCTGGGCTGTGTCCCGGACATCAAGAACCTCACCGACGAACTCGCCGCGTTCCGGCCGACGCTGATCCTCGGCGTGCCGCGGGTCTTCGAGAAGGTGTACAACGCGGCGCGCGCCAAGGCACAGGCCGACGGCAAGGGAAAGATCTTCGACAAGGCGGCGGACACCGCGATCGCCTACAGCAAGGCGCTGGACACCCCGCCCGGCCCGTCGTTCGGCCTGAAGCTGAAGCACAAGGTCTTCGACAAGCTGGTCTACGGCAAGCTGCGCGCGGTGCTCGGCGGCCGGGGCGAGTACGCCATCTCCGGCGGTGCCCCGCTCGGCGAGCGGCTCGGCCACTTCTTCCGGGGCATCGGCTTCACGGTGCTGGAGGGGTACGGGCTGACCGAGTCCTGCGCGGCGACCGCGTTCAACCCGTGGGACCGGCAGAAGATCGGCACGGTCGGACAGCCGCTGCCCGGCTCGGTGGTCCGCATCGCGGACGACGGCGAGGTGCTGCTGCACGGCGAGCACCTGTTCAAGGAGTACTGGAACAACCCGGGCGCCACGGCGGAGGCGCTGGCCGACGGCTGGTTCCACACCGGTGACATCGGCACCCTGGACGAGGACGGCTATCTGCGGATCACCGGCCGGAAGAAGGAGATCATCGTCACGGCGGGCGGCAAGAACGTGGCCCCCGCGGTGATCGAGGACCGGATCCGGGCGCACGCACTGGTCGCGGAGTGCATGGTGGTGGGCGACGGGCGGCCGTTCGTGGGCGCGCTGGTCACCATCGACGAGGAGTTCCTGGGCCGTTGGGCCGCCGAGCACGGCAAGCCGGCGGGCTCCACGGCGGCGTCGCTGAAGGACGACCCGGATCTGCTCGCGGCGATCCAGACGGCGGTGGACGACGGCAACGCGGCGGTCTCCAAGGCGGAGTCGGTGCGCAAGTTCCGTGTCCTGTCCGCGCAGTTCACGGAGGAGTCGGGGCATCTGACGCCGTCGCTGAAGCTGAAGCGGAACGTGGTGGCGAAGGACTACGCGGACGAGATCGAGGCGATCTACGCCAAGTAGCCGGCGGCGCCGTCCGGGGTGCCGGGTCCCTTCCGGGGCGCGTCAGTCCAGCAGCGTCCTCAGGTTCTCCGCCAGCAGGTCCCAGCGCCACTTCTCCTCCACCCACCCGCGGCCCCGCTCGCCCATCCGCCGGCGCAGGGCGGGGTCCTGGAGGAGGGTGACGATGCGGTCGGCGGTCCCGGCGGGCTCGCCGCCCCTGACCACCCAGCCGGTCTCGCCGTCCAGGACCGCGTCGGGGGCGCCGCCCGAGTCGCCCGCGACGACCGGCAGCCCGGTCGCGGAGGCCTCCAGGTAGACGATGCCGAGGCCCTCCACGTCCAGGCCGCCGCGCCGGGTGCGGCAGGGCATGGCGAACACGTCCCCGGCGCCGTAGTGCGCGGGCAGTTCCGGCCAGGGCACGGCGCCGGTGAAGCGGACCGAGCCGGCCACGCCGGTCTCCCGGGCGAGGCGGCGCAGGTCCCGTTCGTAGGGGCCGCCGCCGACGATCAGCAGGACGGTGTCCGGTTCGGCGGCCAGGATGCGGGGCATGGCCTGGATCAGCGTGTCCTGGCCCTTGCGCGGCACCAGCCGGGAGACGCAGACCACGACCGGCCGGTCGGTGAGGCCGAGCCGGGCGCGGACCGCGTCGCCGCCGGAGCCGGGATGGAAGGTCTTCTCGTCCACCCCCGGGGGCAGTTGCACCATCCGCGCCGCCGCCTGCGGGGTCAGGGCGGTGGCGATCCGGGAGCGGGTGTACTCGCCGAGGTAGGTGAGCGTGTCCGTGGACTCCCCGATGCGGCGCAGCAGCCGCCGGGCGGCGGGCAGCTGGGCCCAGCCGGCCTCGTGGCCGTGGGTGGTGGCCACCAGCCGCTCGGCGCCGGCCCTGCGCAGCGCGGGGGCCATGAGCCCGAGCGGGGCCGCCGCGCCGAACCACACCGCGGTGCACCCGTGCTCGCGCAGCAGCCCGGCCGCCCGCCGGGTGGCCGCCGGGGTGGGCAGCAGCATGGTGGTGCGGTCGCGCACGACGGTGAACGGCTGTTCGGCGTCGAAGGCGGCGGTGGCCTCGGCGCCCTCCCGGCCGCGCTTCCAGGTGGAGGCGTAGACGACCAGCCGGCCGGGGTCCAGGCGCAGGGCCATGTTGTGCAGGAAGGCCTGGATGCCGCCCGGCCGGGGCGGGAAGTCGTTGGTGACGATCAGGGTCTTTCGCATCGCCGCCGACCCTACCGAACGGGCCGTACCGGGCCGGGCGGGGACGGGTGTGTGGCACGCACGCGGGTTCGGGGGACATCATGGTCGCTCGAAACGGGATTCGAACGGCAGGGGATCAGGTGGAGACGAAGGGCACCGGACGGTCCCCGCTGTGGCCGCTCGCGGTCTGGGCCGTGACGCGCGCGGCCCTGCTGTTGTCCGTGTTCCGGGTGTACGTCTTCCCGGGCCCGGACGTCACCTCGGACGTGTCGGTGATCTACCGCGGCTGGTACGAGGTGCTGCGCCAGGGAACGTTTCCGCTGGACGACGTGACCTGGCAGTACCCGCCCGCCGCCGCCCTCGCGATCCTCTCCCCCGGCGCCCTGCCGTTCCTGTCGTACGCGCACGCCTTCTTCGTGCTGGCGTGCCTGTGCGACGCCGTGGTGCTGGCGCTGCTGGCGTACGCGGCGCGCCGGCCGGGCCGGTCGGCGCGCGGGGTCTGGGTGTGGGTGGCGGGCGTGCCGCTGCTCGGGCCCACGGTGTACGCCCGCTACGACCTGATGGTGACCGCGGTGGCCGTGGCGGCGCTGCTGGCCGGGGCCCGTCATCCGCGGGCGATGGGGGCGCTGGCCGCGGTCGGGGCGCTGGTGAAGGTGTGGCCGGCGCTGCTGCTGGCCGGTGCCGTCCGGCGGCGGGCGTGGGTGTCGGCGGCGGTGACCGGGGCGGGCGTGGCGCTGCTGTTCGCGCTGTCCATGCCGGGCGCCTTCGCGTTCCTGACCTTCCAGCGGGACCGGGGCACCGAGGTGGAGTCGCTGGGCGCCCTGGTCTTCCATGTGGCCCGGCACTTCGGCTGGCGGGGCGAGGTGCTGCTGAACTACGGCTCGGTGGAGTTCCTGGGCCCGTGGGTGGACGTGGTGAGCGGGGCCGCCCTGGCGCTGACCGGGATCGCGTTCGGCTGGCTGCTGCTGTGGCGGCTGCGCGCGCGGCGCCTGACCGGGGCCGTCCTCGCGGACGCGGCCCTGACGGCGGTGCTGCTGTTCACGGTGACCAGCCGGGTGATCAGCCCGCAGTACCTGGTGTGGCTGGTCGGGCTGGCCGCCGTCTGTCTGACGCACCGGGCGAGCCGGATGGGGCCGCCCGCGCTGATGATCGTGGCGGCGTCCCTCCTGACGGTCCTGGAGTTCCCGGCCGGCTTCGCGCACGTGGTGCAGAGCGACGGCTACGGCGTGACGCTGCTGGTGCTGCGCAACGGCCTGCTGGTCGCGGCCACGCTCGGCGCGGCCCGGCGGCTGTGGCGCGCGACCGTCCCGCCCCGGCCGGGCGCTCCCGCACCCCCTCAGGCCGCGCGGACCACGGAGACCCCGGTCTCCTCCTGACGCCGGACCAGTGCCGGCAGCACCGCCGCGCCCGCGCACTGCACGGCCATCGCGAGCGCCATCGCCAGGGAGATCCCGGGCAGACCGAGACCGGACAGCGCGTGGGCCAGGGGCAGTTGGACGGCGGTGCCGAGCAGGGTGACCCACAGCAGCGCGGGCGCCGCCCCGCTGCCCTCGAAGACCCCGCCGAGCGCGATGAAGCAGGCCATCAGCAGCAGGTAGGGGCCGGTGCAGCGCAGGAACAGCACGCTCTGGGCCGCCACGTCGGGGCCGGCGCCGAAGACGGCCGCGATCCAGGGGGCGGTGACCGCGAACAGGACGGCGGCCAGCAGGCCGAGCGTGCCCGACACCAGCACCGCCTGGCGCCCGATGTCCCGGCGCGCGTCCAGGCCGGCGCCCCTGGTGTGCGCGGTGTGGATGGCCGCGGCCTGGCGCACGGCGTAGAAGGCCATCGTGGCGGCGTACAGGACCTTGTAGGCGATCGAGTAGGCGGCCACCGCCGTCACCCCGAGCCGGGCCACGATCGCCACCAGCACCAGGGCCCCGCCCTGCCGCACGGTGAAGTCGGCGGCCATGGGCAGTCCGGTGGCGAGCGTGCGGCGCAGGGCGGCCGGGGTGCCCCCGGCGGGGCGGGCCCCCTCGCCCGCGCCGGGCAGCGCGGCGCGGCGCAGCACGCGCAGGCCCGCCGCCAGGGCCACGGCACGGCACAGCACGGTGGAGGCGGCGGCGCCCCGGACGCCGCAGAGGTGGATCAGGACGGGGTCGCAGAGCAGGATCAGGCCGTTGGCCAGCAGGGCGAGCCGCATGGGGGTGCGGGTGTCGCCGGTGCCCTTCAGGATGCCGTCGACGAGCTGCTGGGCGAAGAAGACGGCCATGCCGGGCAGGGAGAGCGCGAAGTAGGCGGCGGCCAGGCGGCGGGCCGCGCCGTCGGCGCCGAGCACGAGGGCGGCCAGTGGCTCGCGCAGCAGGAAGCCGCCCACCGCGACCACGGGCGTGACCAGGGCGGCGAGCGCGGTGCCGCCGCGGACGGCGGAGCGCAGGGCGGCGGGGTCCCGGGCGCCGCGCGCGTGCGCCACCAGCACGGTCGTGCCCGAGGCGAAGACGAGGGCCACGCCGAGCAGCACGTTCTCGGTGCTGGTGGCCACGGCCACGGCGGCGACGGCGGGGCCGCCGAGCCGGGAGACCCAGAGGGTGTTGATGATCCCGGAGGCGACGGAGGCGAGCAGGGAGAGGTAGACCGGGCGGGCGAGGGAGACGAGCTGCTTGCGGTGGGCGTTCATACACGGGCTCCTCGAAACGAGCTACCTCGTTTCGAGATAGCTCGATTAGAGGTAGCATGGGAGCCGGTTCCGCGCAACGGGCGGACCGCGAGGAGGAGGCGCGCGTGCTGGAGCTGTCGATCCTGGGGTTCCTCGCCGAGGAACCCCTGCACGGCTACGAACTGAAGGACCGCATCAAGGCGCTCAGCGGGCATGTCCGTCCGGTCAGCGACGGCGCGCTGTACCCGGCCATCAACCGGCTGCTCGCCGCCGGCCTGCTCGATGAGCGCAGCGAGGAGGGCGCGAGCGCGGCCCCGCGCCGGGTGCTGTCGCTGACCGACCAGGGGCGCGCGGAGCTGCTGGAGCGGCTGCGCCACCCCAAGCAGGCGGAGATCACCGACCACGTCCGCTTCAACGCGGTCCTCGCCTTCCTGCGCCACCTGGACGACCCCGCCGCGCAGGCCGCCGTCCTGCGCCGCCGGCTGGACTTCCTCCAGGCCCCGACGAGCCTCTTCTACCGGGACGGCGAGCCGGTGCGCGCCGAGGACGCCGGGGACCTGTTCCGGGAGGGCGTGCTGCGGGTCGCGCGGGCCACCGGACAGGCCGAGCGGGCCTGGCTGCGGGAGGCGATCGGCGTGCTGGACGAGGCGTAGGACCGCTCAGCGCAGCCGGGCGGTGACGTAGGCGTGCCAGCGGTCGGTGAACGCCCGCGGGGTCGTGCCGAGCACCGTGCGCAGGGCCTGTTCGACCGCGCCCGGCCGCGTGCCGTGGGCGCCCACGGCACGGTAGAAGGCGCCGAGCCGGGCCGCGCCCCACTGTTCGGCGATCATCCGGCAGGCCAGCCAGCCGCTCTCGTAGGCCCGCGCCAGCTTCACGGGGTCGCTGGTGAAGCCGAAGTCCTTGTCGCCGGGCAGGTCCCGGGGTTCGTCGCCCTCCCGGACGGCCCGGGCCAGTTCGGGGGCGGCCTCCGCGGGGGTGCGGCCGGTGCCGAGGTAGCCGACATAGTCGGCGTAGCCCTCGGACAGCCACAGCGGGGTGGCGGCGGTGGTGTCCGCCCGGGTGGCCACATGCGTCGTCTCATGGGTGAGGACGATCTGCTTGCCGGCGTCGCCGAGCAGCGCGTACGCCTCCGGGTTGACCACCACCCGGTCCGCGGGCGCCCGCCCCGAGCCGCCCGCCTCCCCCGTGGTGACCGCCGCGATGCCCTTGTAGTCGGCGGCGGGCGCGCCGAGCAGATCCGCCATGCCCGCCAGCGACTCGGGGACGAGGACGACCACCCGGCGGCTCCAGCGCGTGCCCCACGCCCCGGAGACGGCCGGGACCGCCCGGTCGGCCAGCCGGGCGAACCCGGTCAGACCGGCCGGGCCACCGGTGCCGAGCACCAGGCTGCGCGCGCCCCGCACGGCGCTCACCGTGCCCTGGTCCCACAGCTGCTGCCCGGCCTCGCGGGCGGGCCGCTCGGCGGTGACGTACCAGTGGCCGTCTGCGGTGCGGCCCAGGGTGAGGGTGCGGCGGGTGTCGACCGGGGCCCTGTCGTAGCCGGCGACGCGGTAGCTCAGGTCGGTGTCGGCGGTGGCGCCGGCGGCGGTGCGGCGCACGGTGGTGACCCGGTAGCCGAAGGAGGCCAGCGGCAGGGCCCGCAACCGGGTGTACTGGGCGCGGGTGCCCGTCGCGGCGTACGCCTGCTCGTCGTGGCCGAGCAGAGCGGCCGAGCGCCGGTCGAGCATCCGCTGCACCTCGGTGCGCACCGGATCGGCCGCCGGACGCCGGTCGCACCCGGTGAGCGGCAGCAGCAGCGCGAGCCCCACGGCTCCGACGCCCCACACCCGCCCGCGATCAGTCACGGCCCGATCGTACGGCGCGGGGCGCGGTCAGGGCCGGGTGACCGAGGAGACCGGCATCATGCCGACCGGGTCGTAGCGCACCGGGGCGCCGGGATAGGGCGCGTGGATGACCTGGCCGTGGCCCGCGTACAGCGCCACGTGGCTGGCGTCGGAGCGGTAGACGACCAGGTCGCCGGGGCGGGCCTGGGCGAGCGGGACCCGCCGGCCGGCGAACCGCTGCTCCTGTGAGGTGCGCGGCAGCCGGACGCCGGCGTGCGCGTACGCCCACTGCGTCAGGCCCGAACAGTCGAAGCCCGTGGGGCCGTTGGCGCCCCACACATAGGGGCGGCCCAGGGCGGCGCGGGCGGCGGCCAGGGCGGCGGCGGCCCGGCCGGCGGGGGCATCGGCGGCGGCCGGAGCGGGCAGGTCCGGGCGGCTGCCGCGGGAGGCGCGGGCCAGGGCGGCGCGTTCGCCGGCGGGCATGGCGTTGATCAGCTGCCGGGCCCGGGCGAGCTTGCGCTCCACGGTCCGCTTGTGGGCGGCCACCGCCCGGCGGCTGCGCTCGAGTTCGGCGAGGGTGCCGGCGGCCTCCGCGCGTTCCTGGGCCAGTTCGCGCAGCGCGGCCCGCAACTCCCTGAGCCGGCCGGCCTGGCGGGCACCGAGGCGGTCGAGGGTGGCCGCCTTGTCCAGGTAGTCCTCGGGGTCGGCGGAGAAGAACAGGGCGACGGCCGGGTCGATGCCGCCGGACCGGTACTGGGCGCCGGCCAGCGAACCGAGCTGCTCGCGCAGGTCGTTGACGCGCTGCTGCTGCCGGGCCAGGTGGTCCCGGGCGAGGCGCAGGTGCCGGCGCAGTTCACCGGCGCGCTCGTCGGCCCGGTCGTAGGCCTGGGTCGCCTTCTCGGCCTCCGCGTACAGCCGGTCCACCTCGGCGCGGCTCCCGCCGCCCGGTGCCGCGTGCGCCGGTACGGCGCCGAGCGCCGCGGCGGCCGACAGCACGCACAGGGCGGCGGCGCCCCGGTCGAATCCGGAGGGTGCAAGGCGGCGGTGGGACCCCACGGCAGTCCTTCTGCTGGCGGACGTCGGACCGTTTCCCCGGCGCCGGGGACGGGGAGGCCCCGGCGCCGGGGAAACGCGGCAGACAGTAGCCGCGCGCGGGGGCCCGGACCAAAGACCTCGGCGTCAACACATGCTGACGCCCCGCCGCTGACGCAGGTCAACGGCGGGGCGCGGGGTCAGTTCCGGCTCGGGTGATTCGCCCGTTCGGGCGCCACCGTGTCCGTGTGTCGCGGGCGGATCAGACGCGCACGCCCCACATGAACGGACCGCCGATGGTGCTCATGGACTCGTAGCGGACGACCGTGCCGGTGCGCGGGGCGTGCAGGACCTGGCCGTTGCCCGCGTACAGACCGACGTGGTGCAGGTCGTTGAAGAAGAAGACCAGGTCGCCGACCTTCAGGTCGCTGACCGAGGTGATCCGCGTGCCGATCTGGGACTGCGCCTCGGAGGTGCGCGGGATGGAGACGTCGGCCTGGGCGTAGGCCCAGGAGGTCAGGCCCGAGCAGTCGAAGGAGGAGGGGCCGGTGGCGCCGTAGACGTACGGCGAGCCGAGCCTGGTCTGGGCGGCGGCGAAGGCCGCCTGGGCCCGGTTGGAGGCGGGCACGGACTCACCGAGGTCGGGACGCTCGCTGCCGCCGCCGGTGGAGCGGTTGGCGCGCTCCTGGCTCTCCTGGGCGCGCTTCTGGCTCTCCTGGGCGCGCTTCTGGTCCTGCTCGGCGAGCTGCTGCTTCTCCTTGGCGGTCAGGGTGTTCAGCAGCCGCTGGGCCTCGCCGAGCTTGCTCTGGACTTCCTTCTTCTTCTTGCCCAGCTCGGTGCGGGTGGCGGAGAGGTCCTTGAGCTTCTCGGTGGCCTCGGCCCGCTCCTGGGCGAGTTCGCGCTGCTTGTCCTGGATCTTCTTCAGCGCGTCGACCTGCTGGCTGCTCAACTGGTCGAGCGTGGAGGCCTTGTCGAGGTAGTCGTCCGGGTCGGAGGACAGGAACAGCTGGACCGAGGCGTCGATGCCGCCGGAGCGGTACTGCGCGGTGGCCAGCGAACCCAGGCCGTCGCGCAGCTTGTTGAGCTCCTCCTGGCCGCGGGCGACGTTGTCCTGGATGGTGGAGATTTCCTTCTGCAGCTTCTGCTGCTTCTCCTTGGCGCCGTTGTACTTCTCGGTCGCCTGCTCGGCCTGCTCGTAGAGCTTGTCGACCTTCGCCTTCACCTCGTCCTTGCTCAGCTTCTCGCTGGGAGCGGCGTTGGCGGCGTTCGCGCTGAGCGCGACGGCAGCGGCGGCTGCGGTGGTCAGCACGGTCACGCGGGTGCGACTCGGCTGCTTGGGTCGACGATGGGACGCCACGGAGGGGGAACTCCTTCTTGAGAGTGATCACCCGTTCGGAGGTTCGAGCCAGACCCTAGTGACCTAGTTGTGATCAGTTCAAATCCTCACGGCAAAAAAACCCGCCACGTCCTGCATTCTTTGCACATAACTCACACGCGGTGAGGCACATCTGACACTACGTCGCGTGACGATACGTCCAATTCGGGCGCAACCCCCGCCGGTTGGACCTTCAGGACAGCCGCTTGAGAAGCACCGCGGAAGCCACCGGCCGGGCGCCCGCCTTGGCGACGCCGTCGGCGACCTCCCGGTCGGTGGAGGCGACGATGACCGGGCGCCCCGGCGGCTCCGCGCGCACCAGTTGCCGGATCAGCTCGTCGGCGGTGACACCCGGCTTGGAGAACAGCACCCGCACCCCGCGCGGCGGCGCGAGCAGCACCGGCGCGGCCAGTTCGGCGCCGTCGAAGACACAGGTGACCTCGGCCCCGGTCTGCGCGGCGAGCGCGGAGAGCTGGCCCAGCAGCCGCAGCCGCTGCTTCTCCAGCGGCATCTGCGGATAGCCGGTCTTGGTCACGTTGTAGCCGTCGACGACCAGATGCGCCTGCGGCAGGGCCAGCAACTGGTCGAGAATGGCCGGGTCGTTCTCCGACAGGGCGCGCGCCGCGATGTCCTTCGGGGTCATCCGGCCCGGCTCCACCGCGTCGACCGTCTCGGCCGGGCGCACCGACACCGGCGGCAGGGCGAGTTCCCGCCTGAGCCCCTGGGTGGCGTCCAGCAGGGTGTCGAGCAGCAGCCGTACCCGCATGTCCTCCACGCTGCGGCCCTCCCGGGCCGCCCGGCGGGTGGCCTCCAGCGCGGCCTCGGCCTCGCCGAGGCGGGCCTTGAGCCGCCGGGACTCGCTCTCCGCGGCCGACGCCCGCGCGTGCGCCTCGGCGCGTACGGCGTCGATCTCGCCGTGCGCCTTGCGCAGCGCGGCCTCGCCCCGCTTGACGTCGCTGAGCGCGGCACGCAGCTTGCGGTGCAGCGACTCGGCCTCCTTGCGCGCCGACTCCAGTTCCGCGCGCAGCCGTTCGGTCTCGGCGCGGGTGTGGTCGCGGGCCTGCGCCAGCTCGGCGCGCAGTCGCTCCAGCTCGGCCCGGCTCTCCTCACCGGCCCGCTCGGCGTCCGCGCGCAGGGCCTCCTCGCCGGCCGCGGTGACCAGCTTCACCCAGCCCGCCGGGCGCAGCACATAGGCCGCGGCGGCCACGTCGAGCGGGTCGGCGGCCGGGGGCGGGGAGCCGGCGTCGAGGGCTCCGGCCAGTTCCGGCTGCGCCTCGCGGAAACGCTCTCCGATCCGCTGCCGGAACAGCGCGTCCGTCTCCAGCGCCGCCGCCATCGCGTTCCCGGCGAACTTCGCCCGGCGGTTCGGGGCGAACCGGGCATACTGCCTCAGCTGGGCGGGCAGCTCCGCCAGGGTCAGCCCGCCGAAACCGTCCGAGACGATCTGCACGACCCGTCGGCGCACGCCGTCGGGCAGCGGACGGTCAAGCACCTCGGCGGTGCCGTCCTCCGGCCCCCCGCCTGCGGTCTCCACCATCCGTCACACACCCCAATACCGGAAAAAGCCTCTCCGGGGGCCGCTCCGCTCAGGAGCCGGCGCCCGGCCTGTCCACGAGTTCCACCTGGTCCACCGCGTTGCACCAGCGGCAGCGCACCGACTCGATGGTCTCACTGACCACCTCGCGCTCCTCCACCGTCGGCTCACCGGCCAGGTCCAGGTGCACGTACTCGACGACCTTCGACGAGCGGGTCACGTCGAAACGGGTGAGGTTGCCGCAGAGGGCGCAGCGCCACCGGGTCGTGGCGGTCGGCAGGGGAACCGTCATCGCGCTGGTCCGCTCCTTCTCGTGTCGGTCCGCGCCGCTCCCCGACGCGTGTGGCTCGTAACCCTACGGCCTGGCGGGTGCCCGCCGCCCGTCCGTTCACAGCGGCGAGGCGGTCTGTCAGCTTGCGTCCCGTTACGTCATGCTCTGTAGTCATGATCAGCTCCAGGAGCACGGCGGCCGGCAGGACCCTCAGGGCGGTCCGGGACACCCCGGCGCCGGTGACGTGCGGCCTCATCGCCCTGTGCTGTGTGATCTTCGCCCTCGGCCCGGCCTCCGGGCTGGTGCCGGGGTACGGCACCGGGGACGCGCTGCTCGCAGCGCAGCGGGCGTACTTCCGGCGCTGGGGCGTGGTCCCGGCCGAGCTGTTCGACGGGCCGGCCGGGGCCGCGCTCACCCCGGCCACCGCGCTGTTCGTGCACGGCAGCTGGGTGCACCTGCTCGGCAACATGCTCTTCCTCTTCGTCTTCGGGGCGATGACCGAGGAGCGGATGGGCCGGGTGGAGTTCACCCTCTTCTACGTCGGCTGCGGCTGCGGCGCCCTGCTCGGCTACGCGGCGGCCAACGCCACCTCCGGACAGTCGCTGGTCGGTGCCTCCGGTGCGGTCTCGGCGGTCCTCGGAGCCTTCCTGTACCTGTTCCCCCGAGCGCGGGTGACCAGTCTGCTGCCGTTCCTGTTCTTCCTGCCGCTGCGCTTCCCGGCCTGGATCGTGCTGCCCTGCTGGGCGGCCCTGCAGTGGCTGGCGGCCGAGCGCGCCCCCGACGGGCCCGGGGTGGCCTACCTCGCCCACCTGGTGGGCTTCGGCCTCGGCTTCGGCTACGCGTGGGTGCGCTACGGACGTACCACTAGAGTGAAGGACGCACCGGCTCCGGTCACCGAGGGAGAGAGACAACCGTGATCACCGCGATCGTTCTGATCAAGACCAGCGTGGACCGGATCCCCGAGATCGCGGAGCGGATCGCCGCGCTGGACAGCGTGAGCGAGGTCTTCTCGGTCACCGGCACGTACGACCTGATCGCCATGGTCCGGGTCGCCCGGCACGAGGACCTCGCCGAGGTCATCCCCGGCCGCATCAGCAAGATCCCCGGTGTGCAGGGCACTGACACCCACGTCGCCTTCCGCACCTACTCCCAGCACGACCTGGAGGCCGCGTTCGCGATCGGCCTGGACAGCTAGGCCCTGCCTCCACCGCCGCGCCGCCGGTGCCCGGGGGGCGCGGGAGCGACCGCCGCGGACGACCGGGGCGTGCTCTGGGTCGCGCGCACACCTGGCCGCCGGCCACCACCGTGCACGGACCGCCCGCCAGGCCGTGGGCCCGGCCCGGGAGCCGTCGGCCGCCCGGACCGCGAAGTCCGTGCCGGATGCGGAGCCGGTGGCCCTCGGGACCGTCCCGGCGTCTGCCTCCCGGCGTCACAGCCGCCGTCCACCGCCGGTCCGCAAGCCCTGGCGTCCGGCGGGAACCTCCGCGGACAGGGTGCGGACAGGGTGGTGCCGACGAGGGCGACGGTCCGCACGCGGGTACCCGCGACCACCTGCGCGTCCAGCGCCGGCAGGGCGCCGCCGCACGGCAGGACCGGCCCGGCGTGGCGCCGCCGGTGCTCGGAGCCGTCCCGGAAGGCCGCGCGCGGGACGCGGCCGGAGGCACGGACGGCGAAGCCGTCCGCCCAGGTCGTACCGTCGGCGCGGCACGGCCGCCGCGGCGCGTTCCACGCCGGGCGACGGCCCCTCGGCGGGCGGCCGGTACCCGGCCCTCGCACCGGCACCACGGGATGCCCGCCGCCCCAGCGGCCCCCGGCCATGACCACGGCTCCCCCGCGGGAGACGGGATCCGGGGGCGTCGTTCACACCGCCGGCACGCAGCGGCCCTCCTCCGTGCGGTACTGCCACTTCGCGCCGTCCCGGACCAGTTCGCGGACGGCGTTCACGAAGCGGTCCACGTGTTCGTCGGGGGTGCCCGCGCCGAAGCTGACGCGGATGGCGTTGAGGGACTTCTCGCCGGGGGCCGCCTCGGGTGCGCCGCACTCGCCCTGGGTCCCCGGGTCGGTGCCGAGCAGGGTGCGCAGCAGCGGGTGGGCGCAGAAGAGGCCGTCGCGGACGCCGATGCCGTACTCGGCGGAGAGCGCGGCGGCGAAGTGCGAGCTGTTCCAGCCGTCGACGACGAAGGAGAGGACACCGACGCGCGGGGCGTCGTCGCCGAACAGGGACAGCACGCGCACCTCGGGGACGTCGGCCAGGCCCGCGCGGACCTTGGCGATCAGGTGCTGTTCCCGGGCGACCAGGGTGTCCCAGCCGGCCTCGGTGAGGGCCTTGCAGGCGGAGGCGATGGCGTAGGCGCCGATGACGTTCGGGGAGCCGGCCTCGTGACGGGCCGCGGTCTCGTGCCACTCGACGGCCACCCCGCCGTCCTCGCGCCGGCTGACCCGGCGGCTGGCGCCGCCGCCCGCGAGGTACGGCTCGGCCGCCTGGAGCCAGTCGGCGCGGCCGGCCAGGACACCGGAGCCGAAGGGGGCGTACAGCTTGTGGCCCGAGAAGGCGATCCAGTCGACATCGAGGTCCGCGACGGAGACCGGGTGGTGCGGGGCGAGTTGGGCGGCGTCCAGGACGATCCGGGCGCCGTGGGCGTGCGCGGCGGCGGCCAGTTCGCGCACCGGCCACAGCTCGCCGGTGACGTTGGAGGCGCCGGTGACGCAGACCAGGGCGGGGCCGTACGGGTCGCGGTCGGCGAGGGCCCGCTCCAGGATCTCCACGGCCTGGCCGGGGGTGCGCGGGGCGTCGAGGTAGGTGACGTCCGCGTGCTGCCAGGGCAGCAGGGAGGCGTGGTGCTCGGTCTCGAAGACGAACACCTGGCAGCCGGCCGGGACCACCCGGGCCAGCAGGTTCAGGGAGTCGGTGGTGGAGCGGGTGAAGACCACCTGGTCGCCGGCCCGGCAGCCGAGGAACTCGGCGACCGTCTTGCGGGCGTTCTCGAACAGGTCGGTGGAGAGCTGGGAGAGGTAGCCGGCCCCGCGGTGGACGCTGCCGTAGTACGGGGCGTAGGCGGCGACGTCGTCCCAGACGCGCTGGAGGGCGGGGGCGCTGGCCGCGTAGTCCAGGGCCGCGTAGGTCACCTCTCCCCCGGTGACCAACGGAACGGTGACATCTCGCCCCAGAACGGGCAGAGGGGTGCAAAGCGACTGGTCGGCGGCAGCGGTGCAGACAGACATGGCGGACTCCCGTGAAGGAATACAAGGAAGACGAGGAAGGCGAGGAAGGGAAACAAGGAGAGAAAAGGGTGTGCGGAGGCGGGGCTCTGCGGCCCTAAAGCATTCGCTTGCTCACGGAAGACTCCTCGACGACCAGGATCCCTGGTGGCACGAGGGATCCGCGCTTGCCGTGGACCTTGCTGTCCACGGCCTGGTCTTCACCCGGGGCACCCCGCCACGGACGGAGGGTTGCCGGACAGTCGGCCGGGGCCTCATGACTGTCACTCATGACCTGGTACAGGAACGTACGTGAAGTGATCGCCGTCCCGCAACCCGGTGTCCGGATCGCGGGACGGTACAACCGGCGCCGGGTCAGGCGTTGCTGGCGGCCACCCAGCGCTCCAGCACCCGCCCGGCCGCGCCGGAGTCGACGGACTCGGCGGCCTTCGCGAGCCCCGCGCGGATCTGGTCGGCGAGCGGCTCGTCCGTCGGGTCCAGGGCCACCAGCGCCGCCGCCGAGTTCAGCAGGACGGCGTCCCGTACGGCACCCCGCTCGCCGTCCAGCAGCCGGCGGGCGACCTGGGCGTTGTACGCCGGGTCACCGCCGCGCAGCGCCTCCACCGGAACCAGGCCGATGCCGACGTCCCGGGGGTCGAAGGACTCCTCGGCCACCTTGCCGTCGCGCACCACCCAGACCCGGGAGGTGGCCGTCGTGGTCAGCTCGTCCAGCCCGTCGTCGCCGCGGAAGACCAGCGAGGAGTTTCCGCGTTCGGCGAGCACGCCCGCGACGATCGGGGCCTCGCGGGCGACGGCCACGCCGACCGCCTGGGCCCGCACCCGGGCCGGGTTGGTCAGCGGACCGAGCAGGTTGAACACCGTACGGATGCCCAACTGCCCGCGCGCGGCGCCGACATGGCGCAGCGCGGGGTGGAACTTCACGGCGAAGCAGAAGGTGATCCCGGCCTCCTGCGCGACTTCGGCCACCCGGCGGGGCGTGAGGTCGAGGTTGACCCCGAGCTTCTCCAGCACGTCGGAGGAGCCGGACGCCGAGGACGCGGCCCGGTTGCCGTGCTTGACGACCCTGGCGCCCGTGCCGGCGACGACGAGGGAGGCCATCGTGGAGATGTTCACCGTCTTGGCCCCGTCGCCGCCGGTGCCGACGATGTCGACGGTGCGGCCGGGCACCTCGATCACGTTCGCGTGCCGGTACATGGTGCGGACCAGGCCGGTGATCTCCTCGACCGTCTGTCCCTTCGCGCGCAGCGCCACCGCGAACCCGGCGATCTGCGCGTCGGTCGCCTCGCCGCGCATGATCTTGTCCATCGCCCAGGCGGTGTCGTCCGCGGACAGGTCCCGGCCCTCCAGCAGGCCGTTCAGCAGGACGGGCCAGGAGCGGCCCGCCGCGGTGTCGCCTCCAGCGGGGGTCACAGCGCTCATTGCCGCTCCTTGTCCAGATGCCTGCTCGTCGTACACCACCCTATCCAGCCGGGCACGCGCCGAGGGGCCCCGTCCGGGTCGCGGACGGGGCCCCTCGGCGTGCGGGGTGGGTCAGTGGTGGCCGTGGCCGCTCGCGATCGTCTTGTACTCGTCGACGGTCGGCTTGGGGATCTGGCTCTCCTCGCCGTAGTAGGCGTGGGACAGCTTCACGCGGAGCTTCTCCGAGGCCGGGACCTTGCGCTCGACGCCGTTCTCGTCGACGGTCGGGCCGATCTCGGCCGGGGGGTACTGCTTGTGCGAGGTGAGGGTGTGCAGCTGCTCCTGGCTGAGCGGTTCGTGCACCTCGATGTACTCGCCGTGCGGGAGCCGCTTGACGATGCCGGTCTCGCGGCCGTGCAGCACCTTGTCGCGGTCCCGGCGCTGGAGGCCGAGGCAGATCCGCTTGGTGACGAGGAAGGCGATGACCGGGCCGACGAAGTAGGCGATCCGGACGAACCAGGTGACGGCGTTGATCGACAGGTGGAAGTGGGTGGCGACGATGTCGTTGCCGCCGCCGATCAGCATCACGAAGTACACGGTCAGCCAGGCCACGCCGAACGCGGTGCGGGTGGGGGCGTTGCGCGGGCGGTCCAGGATGTGGTGCTCGCGCTTGTCGCCGGTGATCCACGCCTCCACGAACGGGTAGACCGCGATGACCGCGAGGATCAGGCCGAAGACGACCAGCGGGATGAACACGCCCAGGACGAGGGTGTGGCCCCAGAAGTTGATCTCCCAGCCCGGCATGGCGCGGATGAGGCCTTCGGCCATGCCCATGTACCAGTCGGGCTGGGCGCCGGTGGAGACCTGGTCGGGGCGGTAGGGGCCGATCGCCCAGATCGGGTTGATCTGGGCGACCGCGGCGAGGGCCGCGAGGACGCCGAAGACCAGGAAGAAGAAGCCTCCGGCCTTGGCCATGTAGACCGGCAGCAGGGGCATGCCGACGACGTTCTTCTCGGTCTTCCCCGGGCCCGTGAACTGGGTGTGCTTGTGGTAGAAGACCAGGATCAGGTGGGCCACCACCAGACCCAGCATGATGCCCGGCAGCAGCAGGATGTGAATGGTGTAGAAGCGGGCCACGAACTCGTGACCGGGGAACTGGCCGCCGAAGAGGAAGAACGACAGGTACGTGCCGACGATCGGCACGGACAGGATCGCACCCTCCATGAAGCGGACACCGGTGCCGGAGAGCAGGTCGTCCGGGAGCGAGTAGCCGGTGAAGCCGGTGAACATGCCGAGGAACAGCAGCAGGAAGCCGAACAGCCAGTTCAGCTCGCGCGGCTTGCGGAACGCGCCGGTGAAGAACACGCGCATCATGTGCACGAACATCCCGGCGATGAACACGACCGCGCCCCAGTGGTGGATCTGCCGGACGAGCAGACCGCCGCGCACGTCGAAGGAGATGTGCAGGGTGGAGCTGAACGCCTCGGACATCAGCTGTCCCTGGAGCGGGACGTAAGAGCCGTGGTACTCCACCTCGTTCATCGACGGGTGGAAGAACAGCGTCAGATAGACACCCGTGAGGATGATGATCAGGAAGGAGTAGAGGCAGATCTCGCCCAGCATGAACGACCAGTGGTCGGGGAAGATCTTGCGCATGTTCGACTTGGCCAGGGCGTAGAGCCCCAGCCGGCCGTCGGCCCAGTCGGCGAGCCGTTCGCCCGCCGGTGCCGTCCCGCGACGGCGGCCGGCCGCCCCGGGCCGTGGGGTTTCGTTCGCTGCAGTACTCATCCGCGCTCCCAGAAAGCAGGACCGACGGGCTCCTCGAAGTCGCCGAGCGCCTGGAGGTAACCCTCGCTGTCCACGCCGATGCGCAGTTGCGGCAGGGCGTGGCCGGCGGGGCCGAAGATCACTCGGGCGCCGTCGGTGAGGTCGAAGGTGGACTGGTGGCAGGGGCACAGCACGTGGTGCGTCTGCTGTTCGTAGAGGGAGATCGGGCAGCCCACGTGGGTGCAGATCTTCGAGTAGGCGACGATGCCCTGGTGCGACCAGTCGAGTTCGCGCTTGTCCCTGATGTCGCCGGGCTGGAACCGGATGATCATCAGGGCGGCCTTGGCGATCTCGTCCTGGAAGTCCTCGTCGTGTTCGGCGAGGCCGTCGGGCTTGGCGAAGGTCAGCGAGCCGACGGTCACGTCCTCCGGGCGCAGCGGCTGGTCGGTGTTCATGTCGACCAGCCGTTTGCCCTTGGCCCACAGGGTGTGGCGCAGCTTGGTGCCGGGTGCCGGTCCGAGGCCGCCGAGCAGCATCAGACCGGTCAGCGGCACCAGCGCCATCGCGCCGAGCAGGGTGGTGCGGATCAGCTTGCGGCGGCCGAACCCGGACTCCGCGGCACCCTGGCGGAAGTCCGCGTGGACTTTCGCGCGCACCTCGGGTGACGCCTCGATCGGGTGCCGGTCGTCGGCGATCTCCACGTCCGACATCAGGGTGCGGGCCCAGTGGACCGCGCCCGCGCCGATGCAGAACAGCGCCACGCCGAGCGTCAGGCCCAGCGCGAAGTTCATCGCGCTCAGGTGCCCGATCGGGAAGACGAAGACGGACTTGCCGGGGGGAATCAGCAGGTAGGCGACGATGAAGCCGATGGTGGCCAGCATCGACACCGTGAACAGGAACGCCACCGCGCGCTCGGACCGCTTCGCGGCCCGCTCGTCGATGTCCTGGATCCGGTGCTCGTGCGGCGGCAGCCCCGGGTCCGCGAACGGGTTCTCCTCGTCGGCCACGGAGACGGCACCGTGCACACCTTCGCCGGCGGGCTGCTCGGCACGCGGACGCCCTTCCGGCATGTCCCGGTTTCCCATAGTGCTCCAGACCGCCGTGGTTTGGTGTATTCACACCGTACTACGCAGATTGTCCGGATAGCCGGGCCATTACTCCGGCCGGGGGTGTTTCGAACACAAGGGCCGGAACCGTCCGCGGACCCACCCCTCCTCCAGGCCCGCGCGAGCCGTCGTCGAGCCGGATCCGGCAGTGTCCGGCCCGGCCCCCGCCACCACTCCGCAATCCGGCCAACGGCGAATCGGCGTTAGGAAGCTCACGTTTGACGGACCGCAGCGTTAAATCGGTCGGAGCACGGAACCCGACGGATCATCAACTCGCTGCGATATGGCGGGATTCGGTCAAACAGACAGCCGAACGTTACCATCTGGTTACCTCGCCGGTATCGATCCGTTATCGCCGTGATCATAAGGTGATTTTCGTTCTCACCGCGCAAGGGAATTTCCCTCCGTCGCCTGCGCAACGACGGGGGAAGCGGGGCCGGCCAACGATCTCTCATTGTTCTCCCGAGGCCTCGACGTGTGTCCGATCGGCATTTCCGCGGGCAACATCAGTACAAAGACGGGGAAAAATTCGTGTCACAAACTCGCATTGTCGACGTGGTTAATTTCATGCCGGAGCGGGTCGTCCGGAACAGCGAGCTGTCAGGCGAGGGCGGTGATCTCGGCGACCACGCGTTCTTCGCGGGCGTGCACGAGCGGCGCTTCGGCTGGCCCGACTACACGTCAGCCCAGCTGGGCACGAAGGCACTCGAGAAGCTGCTGGAGCGCAACGGCGTCCCGGCGGCCGACGTCGACCTCATCATCTGCGCCTCCCAGCTGAACGACGCCTTCTCGCCCGGCACGGGCACGGCCATCCAGTACGCGGTCGGCGCCACCAAGGCGGCCGTCCTCCAGGTCGACAACGGCTGCTGCTCCTGGATCTCCTCCATCAACACGGCCCGGGCCTTCATCGACTCCGGCCAGTACCGCACGGTCGCGGTGGTCACGGTCACCAACTTCGTCTCCCGGCTGGAGGAGTTCCAGAAGGCGCCCGAGTCCCGGGTGCTCGGAGACGGCGCGTCGGCCACCCTCGTCACGGCCGGCGACGAGGCCACCATCCTCTCCGTCCACGAGCAGGCCTTCGGGGAGAACTGGGGAGCGCTCAAGGTCGAGCCGGACACCGTCGAGGGCATGGAGATCCCCTACTGGTCGGCCGGCTCCGGCGCGCTCACCGTGAAGTTCGACCAGTCCATGCTGGCGCGTCTGTACACCGTCACCATGGAACAGCTTCCCCAGGCGGTCGACATCGCCCTGGAGAAGGCCGGCGTGGAGAACAAGGACATCGCTTTCCTGATCACCCACCAGCCGAACGAGAAATACGTCGCCGAGTGGCGCAAGCGCTGCGGATTCGATGATTCCCGGGCGCACGACACGCTCGCCACCTACGGCAACATGTTCCAGGGCACTCTTCCGGTGACTTTCGCCGACGCCCTGGACAAGAAAATGATCTCGCCCGGCGATCTCATCGCGTTCGCGACCTTCTCGCACGGCGGAGAACTCGTCGGTTCCATGGTCTGGCGCTGGAACTGACCTTCCCGGGCACCCCGCCTGCCCGCCCCCCTCTCCTTCTCTTTCTTTCCCTTCCCCTCCCTTTCCTTTCCTTTCCTTCCCTTTCATTTCGTCCCTTCCCTTACCCACCGCATGAGGAGAAGTATGTCCGCGCGCGTTCCCGACGAGTCCGGTCTCGCTCAGAACTACGTCCTTGACCGGTCCGACCTCGAGGGCCTGGACCTGGTGTGGAACGAGAACACCGGCATGGACGACATGATGAAGCTCATGCAGAGCAAGACGAAGGAGACGTACGACCACGGCGAGATCTTCGGTCAGTACTGCTCCCTCGCCGAGCACATCAACGTCCCCTACGACATCGTCTTCGAGTACGCCGCCAACGCCCGCTCCCTGGAGGAGTGGACGTACAGCATCCGCAACATGAAGCACCTCGGCGGCGGTCTGTACCGGGCGGACGAGATGATCCAGCCGAACACGGACATCTACATCCGCGCCGAGGCGCAGAAGGGCCCCGAGCACGGTCTCGTGGTCTACCCGTGCGCCTGGGACCAGGGCCACGAGCTGTGGATGCGGTACTACATGACGATCATCGACTCGTCGAAGGTCCTCAACAAGCCGGGCACGGTGGTGCTGTGGACCAACTGCAAGCACCCGTACTACGACCGTACGACGGAGAACGTCCCGGACTACATCGCCGAGGGCCGGGCGCGCACCGACCGCGTCTGGGTCGGTGACATCTGGCCCGTCTTCCACGCCGGCCACAGCATCGAGATGGGCAACCTCAAGCGGATCCTGGAGCACCGCTTCGGCGCCGGCCGGGCCTGAGCCCGCCGCGGGGCGGCCCCGGCCGCCCCTTCCCGGTTCCACGACGAAGCACACGCCACACATGGGGGATCAATGCGGCTGGCCGATGCCTTGGTCACGGTCCTGCGCGAGCTGGACACGAGGTACGTCTTCGGAGTCAGTGGCGCGAACATCGAGCACGTCCACGACGCGGTCGAAAGGCTCGGCCAGGGCCGCCTGACGTCCGTGCTGGCGAAGCGGGAGGACGGGGCGGCGTTCATGGCGGACGCCCGGGCCCGGGTGCACCGCACGCTGGGGGTGTGCTGTTCGACCTCCGGCGGCGGGATGATGAACCTGGTGGCCGGCCTGGCCGAGTCACACGCCGAGTCGGTACCGGTCCTCGCGCTGGTCGGGCAGCCGCCGGCCGCCCTGGACGGCCGCGGCTCCTTCCAGGACGCCTCGGGAATCGGCCGGAGCGTGGACGGCCTGACGCTGCTGCGGGCCATCACCAAGAAGACCGTCCGGGTCACCGGGGCGGAGGACTTCTGGGACCTGCTGCGCGACGCCCTCACCACCTGCCTCAGCGGCCGCAAGGGCCCCGTCGCCCTGCTGCTCCCCCGGGACGCCTACGAACGGGAGGTCGGCGACCTCCCCGCCGACTGGCCGGACCACCTCGGCGGCTTCATCGAGCCGGAACCGCTGCCCGAGCGGGACGTGTCCGTCCTCTTCGCCCGGCTCCGCGAGGCCGCCGCCCCGGTGCTGCTGCTCGGGCACGGCAACCGCCGCTCCTGCGATCCCGAGGCGGTGCGCGTCTTCGCCGAGCGGGCCCGGATCCCCGTGGTGACCACCATGGGAGCGCGCGGCGAGTTCCCCAACGACAGCGACCTGTACCTGGGTGTCGTCGGCGAGGGCGGCCATCCCTCGGCGGCCGAGTACGTGGCCAAGTCGGACTTCGTGGTCCTGGTGGGCACGGGCCTGGCCATGATGACCCGGCGGGCGCTGGGCGACTGGGACCCGGCGCGGGCCGGCGCGGTCAACATCGACCTCGGTGAGATCGAGCGCTCGGGCCTGGCGGACACCACGGTCCGCGGGGACATCGGCGAGGTCTTCCGGCTGCTGGAACGCCTCCGGGAGGAGCGGCCCTTCACGGCCCCGCCGGTCACCGGCTACGAGCTGACCCGCTTCGCGGCCCGGCCCGCCGTCCCCGTCCCGGGCCGCACCCACCCCGCGGACGACGACGCGCTGCGGCAGAGCGAGGCCGTCCGGCTGCTCCAGGACCACCTGCCGCGCGACGGGCACCTGCTGTACGACGCGGGCAACTGCGCCGTCGCCGCGATGCACTACGGCTCCGTGCCGGCCGGTTCCTCCTCCACCATCGCGCTGGGCATGGGCGGCATGGGCTACAGCATCGGGGCGGCGATCGGCGCCCAGCTGGGCTCGCCGGAAGGCACCCGGACCGTGGTGTGCTGCGGTGACGGGGCGTTCCTGATGAGCGGCCTGGAGCTGCACACCGCCGTGGAGCTGGGCCTGCCCATCCTGTACGTCGTCTTCAACAACGGCATGCACGGCATGTGCGCCACCCGCCAGCAGCGGTTCTTCGACTCCCGGATCACCGCCGTGGAGTACACGTCCGTCGACGTGTGCACGGTGGCGCGGGGCCTCGGCACCCCGGACCGGCTGTGGACCGGGAGCGCCGGGACCACCGCCGAACTGGCCCGGCGGCTGGACGAGTACCGGCGCCACGCGCACCTGCCCGGGGTCCTGGAACTCCGGCTCACCGTGGAGGAGGAGCCGCCCTTCGCCTCCTTCCTGCCCGCCGACGCCCCCACCGTAGCGGTGCCGGGGCCACGACAGGCCGCCGTCTCCCCCGAGACGGCCGGCAGCGCTCTCTGACGCGTCGCCCTCCGTACGCCCTCGCCCGCGCGGTCCCGCCGGCCGCCCCGCCGCCGCATCCGGCCGAGCGGGGCGGCCGGGACGCGCGGCCCCATCGGAAAGAACTCACATGACAGTGCAAGAGCTGGACCTCGCAGGCATCACGGACTCCGGGCTGCGCGCCGACTACATCGCGAGCTCCCAGCTGTTCCGCAGGATCGGCCGGGGCCGCTTCCTCGGCCGCTACATGATGCACCCCGCCAAGCGCCCCTACTTCGACACCTTCTTCTCGTTCGTCTGCTACATCGACGACCTGGCCGACGACATCAACCTCAGCGTCGACGTCCGGGCCCGCCGGCTGGACGAGTGGCAGAACACCTACCTGGCCATCGCCAAGGGCGAGGACCTGACCCGCGACCACCCGCTGTCGGTGTCGGAGCGGACGGACGCCGCCCTGGCCCGCGCCCTGGTCCACACCCTGCGCACCTGGGACCTGCCCTACCTGCGCGTGCCCGAGTTCGTCGACGGCCACCGCAAGGCCCTGACGACGTACGAGTACGCGAACGAGGAGGAGCTGGACGACTTCCTGGAGACGGTCACGCTGCTGCCCGCCATCTGGATCAACCAGATCTTCGAGCCGCTGAGCGAGGACGCCGAGGAGCTGTGCCGGCACACCATCACGGCCTTCCAGCTGCTGGACTTCATCTGGGACCTGCGCGAGGACCTGGACCTGGGCCGGCTGTACCTCCCGCTGGACCACCTCGCCCGCTTCGGCCTGACCCGGGCGGACCTCGACCGCCAGATCGGCAGCGGCTACATCAGCGACTCCCTGCGCGAGCTGATCCAGTTCGAGATCGGCATCGCCCGGGGGCACCTGGACGCCGGCCGCTCGTGGCCGCAGACGCTGCACCCGACGGCGCGGATCTTCATGGAGACCGACATCCAGACGCACGACTCCATGTTCCCGGAGATGATCAAGGACGACTACGCGTTCTTCAAGAACCCCCGGCGCGGCATCGACTTCGTCTCGGGCCGGATGATCCCGCGCACGGCCAAGGCCATCGCCCGGGCCCGCAGGGCCAGCCGGCAGGCCACCCTGGCCGGTTACCGCATCCGGCCGCCGTACCGGGGCACCGGGGCATGACCCGCGGGGCGATCCTGAGCGGCCTGGGCACCTGGCTCCCGCCGCGGGTGGTCACCAACGACATGCTCGCCGCGGAGCTGGACACCTCCGACGAGTGGATCCGGACCCGCACCGGCATCGGCCGGCGGCACATCGCGTCACCGGGCATGAGCACCGGGCACCTCGCCACCGAGGCGGCGCGCCGGGCCCTGGAGTCGGCCGGCACCGACCGCGTCGACGTCGTGATCGTCGCCACCAGCACCCCGGACCGCCCCTGCCCCGCGACCGCCCCGGTGGTCGCCTCCGCGCTCGGGCTGACCGGGACCGGCGCCTTCGACGTGGCCGCGGTGTGCACGGGCTTCGTGTACGCGCTGGCCACCGCGGCGGGCCTGATCACCGGTCAGGTGGCGGACAGCGCCCTGGTGATCGGGGCGGACACCTTCTCCACCATCCTCGACCCACGGGACCGCACCACCCGGGTGATCTTCGGCGACGGCGCCGGCGCGGTGGTGCTGCGGGCCGGCGACCGCACCGAGGAGGGGGCCCTCCTCGGCTTCGACCTGGGCAGCGACGGTACGGGCGTGGACCTCATCACCGTACCCGGCGGAGGTTCCGAGCAGCGGCTGAGCGGGGCCGGGACCGCTCCGGGCGACGCGTACTTCCACATGGACGGCCCGCAGGTCTTCACCCGGGCCGTCCGGTACATGACCGGGTCGGTGCGCAAGGTCCTGGACGCCGCCGCGCTGGCCCCCGAGGACGTCGACCGCCTGGTCCCGCACCAGGCGAACGTCAGGATCCTCGACACCTGCGCCCGGGAACTCGGGCTGCCCGCCGAACGCGTCGTGAAGAACATCGACCGGGTGGGCAACACCGTGGCCGCCTCCATCCCGCTCGCGCTCGCCGCGGGCGCGGCCGACGGGCGGCTGCGGGCAGGCCGGCCGGTGGTCCTCACCGGCTTCGGCGGCGGCCTGACCTGGGGCTCGGCACTGCTCACCTGGCCCGGCGGCCTCACGGTGATCGACGGCTGACGGCACCCTCCACAGAGAAGAGAGTCATGAACACCATCGACCAGAAGCTGAAGGCGCTGCTCGACGAGCGGTTCCCCCAGTCCACCGACCGCCTCTTCCAGGGCGCGTCGTTCAAAGACGCCGGCATGGACTCGATGGGGGTCGTCGAGTTCATCGTGGCCCTGGAGCGGCAGTTCTCCACCCCGACGCTGAACGGCAACGAACTGGGCGTCGATTCCACGCTCCAGGACGCGCGCGAACTGCTCACCTCGGTGGGCGTCGGCTGATGCCCCGGCCGCATCGGCTCACCCTGAACGAACACCCGCTGCCGCCGCTCGCCTCCGTCGCCGCCGAGATCGCCAAGCACGCCCGCGCGGTCAACCGGTACCCGGAGTTCTATCCCGAGCGGCTGCGCGGGGCCGTCGCCGACTGGCTGGGGCTGCCCGGTGAACAGGTCGTGCTCGGCGCGGGGTCCGTGGGCGTCGCGCTCCAGGCGCTCCAGGCAGGTGTGTCCGCCGGCGGGGGGCTGGCATACGGCTGGCGCAACTTCGACGCCTACCCCCTGCTCGCCGGCATGGTGGGGGCGCGCCGCATCGAGGTGCCCCTGCTCCCGGGCGGGCACCAGGACCTCGACGCCCTGTCGAAGGCGGTCCAGGACGCGGACGCGGTCATCGTGTGCAACCCGCACAACCCGACCGGCCGGCTGGTCCCCGCCGACGAGCTGAGGGAGTTCGTCGCCCGGGTCCCCGCGCACGTCCTGGTCGTCCTGGACGAGGCGTACATCGAGTTCGTCGCCCCGTCCGGCCGCACGGACTCGCTGCGCTGGGTGGAGGAGTTCCCGAACCTGCTGGTGCTGCGCACGTTCTCCAAGGCCTGGGGGCTGGCCGACCTGCGCGTCGGGTACGGCGTGACGTCCCCGGAGTGGGCCGGGAGGATCGGCCGGTACCAGCTGCCGTACGCCCTCAGCACCCTGTCGGCGGTGGCGGTGGAGTCCTCACTGCGTGCCGAGCCGGAGCTCCAGGCGCGGATCGCCCTCATCGTCGCCGAACGCGAGCGGCTGTCCGGCGGGCTGAGCCGCGGGGGCTGGAAGGTGCTGCCGAGCCACACCAACTTCCTGTGGCTGGACGAACCCGAGCGGACCGAGGACATCCGGCTGGCCCTGGCGGACCAGGGCGTCCAGGCCCGCGTCTACGCCGGCGAGGGCGTCCGCCTCACCGTCGGCGACACCGACGCCAACGACAGCGTGCTGCGCGCCCTGGCCTGACCGCTCGCACGAAGGAGCCGCCGCCGACGGGAAGACCGTCGGCGGCGGCTCCTTCGCGGGTCAGGGCCCGGCCGTCACCAGCCGCCGCCCGGCGCGATGCGCCGTACGCCGGGCAGGGCCGCCTCCAGAACCGTGGGGAACCAGGCCGAGAAGGGACTCCCGGCGCGCAGCGCGGCCAGCTCCCCGGGGGTCACGAACCGGTAGTCGTGGATCTCGGCGGGATCGGGCCGCGGGGTGTCCTCCACCAGGCCGGCGAAGAGGTGGTTGTACTCCTTCTCGACCAGGCCGGAGATCTCGTCCGGGTGTTCGTAGGTGACCGTCCCGGCCGGCTCCAGCCCGACGCCGTGCAGGCCCAGTTCCTCGCCGACCCGGCGGGCCGCCGCCTTGCTCGGGGGCTCATCCGGGTACGGGTGCCCGCAGCAGGTGTTGGACCACACGCCCGGCGAGTGGTACTTGGTCAGGGCCCGCCGCTGGAGCAGCATGCGTCCCTCGGCGTCGAACAGGAAGACGGAGAAGGCGCGGTGCAGCCGGCCGGGGGCCTGGTGCGCCGAGAGCTTCTCGGCGACTCCCGTCGTGCGGCCCTCCTCGTCGACGAGTTCCAGCAGGATCGGCTCCGTCGCGGAGCTGTCCGGGGTTTTGGTGGTCATCGGCCGACCCAGGGGGTCGTGGTGACGGGGAGCCGGGCCGGGCCGCGCAGCCACAGGCCGGGCTTCAGGGCCACCTCGTCGTCGTCCGGCTTGATCGAGGCGCACCGCCGGGCGAGCCCGGTCAGCGCCTCCTTGGCCATCAGCCGGGAGAGGTTGTCGCCGAGGCAGTAGTGGATGCCCCGGCCGAAGGAGAGGTGCTTGCGGCCGTGCTTGCCGAGGGCCAGGGTGCCGGGGTTCTCGAAGGCCCGCTCGTCCCGGTTGGCCGCGGCCAGCATCAGCAGCACCACGGCGCCGGGCTCCATGGTCACACCGTGCAGGGTGACCGGCTCGCTGACCACGCGCCAGGAGGCGTGCGTGGGCGGCTCCAGGCGCAGCACCTCGTCCAGCACGTCGTCGGCGAGCGAGGAGTCGGCGGCCAGCCGCTCCAGCACGTCCGGGTGGTCGGCCAGGAGGACCGCGGCGTTGCCGATGAGGTTGGCGAAGGTGTCCAGGCCCGGCACGATGAGCAGGACGCACACCGCGGCGATCTGGTGGATCGTCAGTCCCTCGATGGTCTCGCCGGCCCGGGTCAGTTCGGTGATCAGGTCGGTGCCGTCACCGCCCTCGCGCTCCCGGAGCACCTTGACGAAGTACTCGGTGCACTGCGCCACCGCGCGCTGGCAGGCGGCCGCCACGTCCTGTGACGGCGCGGCGCCCAGCTCCAGGATGTGCGCGATCTCCGTCGACCAGGCGGCGAGGAGCTTCTGGTCCTCGCGGCCGATGCCCATCATGTCGCCGAGCACGCGCACGGGCAGCTGGGAGGCCAGCACCTCCATGACGTCGAACCGCTCGGGCAGGTCCGCCAGCAGCTCGTCCACGACCGTGGTCACCGACGTGATCAGCGCCTCCACCGCGGTCGGGGTGAACGGCGCGGCGACCAGGGCGCGCAGCTTGGTGTGGTCCGGCGGGTCCAGCAGCCGGAAGAGGTTGGCGTCCCAGCCGTCCAGGCCGAGACCGAGGAAGGGCGGTGGCTCCTCGTCGGGGCCGCCGCCGGCCACCTGGGCGAAGAACTGGGTGCCCCCGAGGTCCTTGCCGAGCCGGCGGTCCCGCAGCAGGGCCTCGACGTCCTCGTAGCGGCTGACCACCCAGGAGTTCAGCGGGCCCGCGAGGACGGGGTGGTCGTCCCGGAGCTTCGCGTAGACCGGGTAGGGATCGCGGCGGAATGCGGGGTCGGTCGGATCGAAGAAGAATTCGGGCTGGGCAGGTTCTGCCATCAGTGACTCCCCCATGGTCACGCCGTGGGCGGCCCGTGCGGGCTTCTGGCCCCGGCTCAAGATCACGACCGTGTGATCATAGCGTCGATCCGGCGACGGCTGGATAACGGATCGGTAACCCCGGACACATTCCGTACACAGAACGGCGGCCCCACGGACCGGGTCCGTGGGGCCGCCTGCGTGGCGTTCAGCGACGGCGGATCAGTGGTGGCCGTGGCCGCTCGTGATCTCCTTGTACTCCTCGGCCCTCGGCTTCGGGATCTGGGCGCCCTCGCCGTAGTAGGCGTGGGACAGCTTCGCCCGCAGCTTCTGCGAGGCCGGGACCTTGCGCTCGACGCCGTTCTCGTCGACCGCCGGGCCGATCTCGGCCGGCTTGTACTGCTCGTGCGCGGTGAGCGTGTGCAGCTGCTCCTGGCTGAGCGGCTCGTGCACCTCGATGAACTCACCGTGCGGCAGGCGCTTGATGATGCCGGTCTCGCGGCCGTGCAGCACCTTGTCGCGGTCCCGGCGCTGGAGGCCGAGGCAGATCCGCTTGGTGACGATGTACGCGATGACCGGTCCGGCGAACAGGAAGATCCGGACGAAGTAGGTGACGGCGTTGACCGACAGGTGGAAGTGCGTCGCCCACAGGTCGTTGCCGCCGCCCACCATGGCCACCGCGAAGAACGTCAGCCAGGCGACACCGAGAGCGGTGCGCGTCGGGGCGTTGCGCGGGCGGTCCAGGATGTGGTGCTCGCGCTTGTCGCCGGTGACCCAGGACTCGATGAACGGGTAGACGGCGATCGCGACCAGCATCAGACCGAAGACGATCAGCGGGATGAGCACGCCGAGGACCAGCGTGTGGCCCGCGACGTTGATCTCCCAGCCCGGCATCGCACGCACGAAGCCCTCGGAGAAGCCCATGTACCAGTCGGGCTGGGCGCCGGTGGACACCTGGTCCGGACGGTAGGGGCCCATCGCCCAGATCGGGTTGATCTGCGCGACCGCGGCCAGCACCGCCAGGACACCGAAGACCAGGAAGAAGAAGCCTCCGGCCTTGGCCATGTAGACCGGCAGCAGCGGCATGCCGACGACGTTCTTCTCGGTCTTCCCGGGACCCGCGAACTGCGTGTGCTTGTGGTAGAAGACCAGGATCAGGTGGGCCACCATCAGGCCCAGCATGATGCCCGGCAGCAGCAGGATGTGGATCGAGTAGAACCGGGCCACGAAGTCGTGACCGGGGAACTCGCCGCCGAAGAGGAAGAACGAGATGTACGTGCCGACGATCGGCACGGAGAGCACCAGGCCCTCGGCGATGCGCACACCGGTGCCGGAGAGCAGGTCGTCCGGGAGCGAGTAACCGGTGAAGCCGGTGAACATGCCCAGGACGAACAGCAGGAAGCCGAACAGCCAGTTGACCTCACGCGGCTTGCGGAACGCGCCGGTGAAGAACACGCGCATCATGTGCACGAACATGCCGGCGAGGAAGACGATCGCACCCCAGTGGTGGATCTGCCGGATGAGCAGACCGCCGCGCACGTCGAAGGAGATGTGCAGGGTCGAGTTGAACGCCTCGGACATCAGCTGTCCCTGGAGCGGGACGTAAGAGCCGTGGTACTCCACCTCGTTCATCGACGGGTGGAAGAACAGCGTCAGATAGACACCCGTCAGGATGATGATGATGAAGCTGTACATGCACACTTCGCCCAACATGAACGACCAGTGGTCGGGGAAGATCTTGCGCATGTTGGCCTTGGCCAGGGAGTAGATCCCGAGCCGGCCGTCGGCCCAGTCGGCGACGCGCTCGCCGGCCGGTGCCTTCCCGCGAGAGCGGGACTGTTCGTTCGCTGCAGTACTCATCCGCGCTCCCAGAAAGCAGGACCGACGGGCTCCTCGAAGTCGCCGAGCGCCTGGAGGTAACCCTCACTGTCCACACCGATGCGCAGCTGCGGCAGGGCGTGGCCGGCGGGGCCGAAGATCACTCGGGCGCCGTCGGTGAGGTCGAAGGTGGACTGGTGGCACGGGCACAGCACGTGGTGCGTCTGCTGCTCGTACAGCGAGATCGGGCAGCCCACGTGGGTGCAGATCTTCGAGTACGCGACGATGCCCTGGTGCGACCAGTCGAGCTCGCGCTTGTCCTTGATGTCGTTCGGCTGGAGCCGGACGATCATCAGGGCCGCCTTGGCGATCTCGTTCTGGAAGTCCTCGTCGTGCTCCGACATACCGTCGGGCATGGCGAAGGTCAGCGAGCCGACGGCCACGTCCTCGGGACGCAGCGGCTGGTTGGTGTTCATGTTGACCAGGCGCTTGCCCTTGGCCCACATCGTGTGCCGCAGCTTCGTCTTCGGCGCCGGACCCAGACCGCCCAGCAGCATGACGCCGGACAGCGGCACCAGCGCCATCGCGCCGAACATGGTGTTGCGGATCAGCTTGCGGCGGCCGAACCCGGACTCCGCGGCACCCTGGCGGAAGTCCGCGTGGACCTTCGCGCGCACCTCGGGTGACGCCTCGATCGGGTGCCGGTCGTCGGCGATCTCCACGTCCGACATCAGGGTGCGGGCCCAGTGGACCGCCCCCGCGCCGATGCAGAACAGCGCCACGCCCAGCGTCAGGCCCAGCGCGAAGTTCATCGCGCTCAGGTGCCCGATCGGGAAGACGAAGATCGACTTGTCGTTCGGGATCGCCAGGTACGAGACGATGAAGCCGATGGTGGCCAGCATCGACACCGTGAACAGGAACGCCACCGCGCGCTCGGACCGCTTCGCGGCCCGCTCGTCGATGTCCTGGATCCGGTGCTCGTGCGGCGGCAGCCCCGGGTCCGCGAACGGGTTCTCCTCGTCCGCGGTCGCTACCGCGCCGTGCGCGTGGTCCTGCTCAGCGGGCAGGTTCTCTTCAGGAATGTCTTGGCTACTCATGACTTCTTGGCCTTTGCGGTCCGAGCGGCGACCCAGACGGCGACCGCGATCAGCGTGCCGAGGCCGAAGATCCAGCCGAACAGACCCTCACTGACCGGCCCGAGGCCGCCCAGCTCCAGACCACCCGGGTTCTCCGTCTTGTCTCCGTTGACCGCGTTCAGGTACGCGATGATGTCCTTCTTGTTCTTCTCCGACATCGTGGTGTCGGGGAAGGACGGCATGTTCTGCGGGCCGGTCTGCATGGCCTCGTAGATGTGCTTCGGAGCGACACCCTCCAGCGTCGGGGCGAACTTGCCCTTGGTCAGGGCACCACCCTTGCCGGTGAAGTTGTGGCACTGCGCGCAGTTGGTGCGGAACAGCTCGCCGCCCTTGGCGATGTCCGCGCCGTCGGGGCCGTACTGCTGCTTGGTGGGCACGCTCGGGCCGGCGCCCAGCGACGCGACATACGCGGCGAGCTGGTCGATCTGGGCCTGCGTGTAGGTGGGCTTCTTGCGCGGGACCTGGGCGCCCTGCGAGGTCGCGGCGGGCATACGGCCGGTGCCGACCTGGAAGTCGACGGCAGCGGCGCCGACGCCGACGAGGCTCGGGCCGTCGGAGGAGCCCTGGCCACCGGTGCCGTGGCAGCTGGCGCAGCCGACCTCGTAGAGCTTCTTGCCCTCCTTGATGGTCAGGGACTGGGAGGATTCATCGGCCTGTGCCTTGCCCGCGGGCGCGAACGCGGCGTACAGCCCCCCAGTGGCCGCCAGCGCGAGGAGTAGGACGACGACCGCCGCCAGCGGATGGCGTCGTCGTGCGGAGAGCTTTTTCACGGATTACCCCGGTGTCAGGATCTTCTGCGTCGGTGCTTCTGGATGTGCCGGAACGATCCCGGCTACTTGATCAGGTAGATCGTGGCGAAGAGGCCGATCCAGACGACATCGACGAAGTGCCAGTAGTAGGACACGACGATGGCGGCGGTCGCCTGCTCGTGAGTGAACCTCTTGGCCATGTAGGTACGGCCGAGGACCAGCAGGAAGGCGATGAGGCCGCCCGTCACGTGCAGGCCGTGGAAGCCGGTGGTCAGGTAGAACACCGAGCCGTACGGGTCCGAGGACAGCGAGATGCCGTCCTTCTTCACCAGCTCGGTGTACTCGTAGATCTGACCGCCGATGAAGATCGCACCCATGATGAAGGTGAGGATGAACCAGCCACGGAGCTTCTTCACATCGCCGCGCTCGGCCGCGAACACGCCGAGCTGGCAGGTGAGGGAGGAGAGCACCAGGATCGTGGTGTTCGTCGCGGAGAAGGGCACGTTGAGCGCGTGCGCCATCTCCTTCCAGTGATCCGGTCCGGTCACCGACCGGAGGGTGAAGTACATCGCGAAGAGGGCCGCGAAGAACATCAGCTCGGAACTCAGCCAGATGATGGTTCCGACGCTGGTGAGGTTCGGCCGATTGACCGACGGGTGCGCGTGCCCTGTTTCTACTGTCGTTGCTGTCGCCACGACCGACATTATGTCGGTCGCTTATCTCGCGCTCACTCCGGGGGGTGCCGTTCGGAGTGTTGCCGCCCGCCGAACCGGTGCTGACGTGGTGTTCGGGGGAGTAGCATCCGACCGGACGGCCCTGCCCGTCCCGTCCGTACGACGCCGACGTCCCGGAGGAACAATGCAGCCGACCGCCACGGTGCTGGTCTATAGCGACGACTCCACCACTCGCGAGCAAGTCCGGCTGGCCGCCGGGCGCAGGCCCGCCCCGGACGTCCCCCTGGTGGAGTTCGTGGAGTGCGCGACCCCGGCCGCGGTGCTGCGGGAGCTGGACAAGGGGGGCATCGACGTCTGCGTGCTGGACGGCGAGGCCGTGCCGATGGGCGGCATGGGCGTGTGCCGGCAGATCAAGGACGAGGTGTTCGGCTGCCCGCCGGTGCTGCTGCTCATGGGACGGCCGCAGGACGCGTGGCTGGCCACGTGGAGCCGTGCGGACGCGGCGGTGACGCTGCCGGTGGATCCGGTGGAGTTCGCGTCCGCGCTGGCCGCTCTGCTGCGTCAGAAGCGGCTTGTGGGCGCGTAGGAGGGGGCCGGGAGCGCCTGCCGGCCCGGGGCGCGGAGGAATGTGCGCGGCTGCCGGCTTCATCATGGCTTGTCGCGCCGTTCCCCGCGCCCCCTCCGGGGCGCTTACGCCGCCCTCGGCTGCAGGCGTACCGCTTCCGCCGGGGCCGGGGCGTCCGGGGTCTTGTTCGTCAGGGCGCTGCCCTCGCGCCATTTCTTCCAGTCGACGTTCCAGTCGCCGAAGCCGTTGCCGAAGGGCTCCATGGTCTGGCCCTGGGAGTTGACGACCCGGACGATGTCGCCCTCGCGGATGTTGTCGTAGAGCCACTCGGCGTTGGACGTGCTCATCCCGACGCAGCCGTGGCTGACGTTCTCGTAGCCCTGGGAGCCGACGGACCAGGGCGCGGCGTGGACGTACTCGCCGGACCAGGTGACCCGGGTGGCGTAGTACACCGGCAGGTCGTAGGAGTCCGAGGTGCCCTCGGCGATGCCGACGGTGGTGCCGCGCATCCGTACGAAGTACTGCTTCTCCAGTACGACCTTGACCCCGTTGCGGGTCTCGAAGCCGGGCTTGCCGGTGGTGACCGGGATCTGCTCGACGGGCTCGCCGTTCCGGTAGTACGTCAGCTGGTGCGCGGCGGCGTCCGTGACGGCCTCGATCCGGTCCCCCGTGGTGATCTTCAGCGGCTTGGACGTCCCGCCCCACAGCCGGTCGCCGACGCGGACGCCGTCCAGGTTGCTGTGCACCCGGACGGTCGCGTGGGCCGGCCAGTAGTCCTTGGGCCGGTAGTGGAGTTCCTTGTCGTTCACCCAGTGCCAGGAGCCCGGTACGGCCGGCACGGACTCCACCCGCAGGGCCCGCTCCACGACGGCGCGCTGCGCCTTGTCCTTGATCCCCTGGTCCAGCTGGGCCGTGATGGGCTGACCGACGCCGTAGGTACCGCTGCCCGGCCCGAAGGTGACGCCCAGGCGCTTCTTGCCGGCGGGCTTGCCGGTGTCGAAGGTGAGGGTCTTGCGGCCGGGTGCGCCGTCCTCGTCCTCGGTGCTCACCGTGACCGTGTAGTGGGCGCCCGCGGCCAGCGGGGAGGTGCTGTGCCACCGGCTGCCGTCGGCGGCCAGTTCGCCCGTCACATAGCGCCCTGTGGAGTCCCGGGCGGTGACGTCGGTGATCCGGCCGTCACCGCTGCTGGCGGTGACCTCCAGGGGCTTGTCGGGGTCGGCCCGCTTGCCGGCTTCCATGGGGCCGTTGAAGGAGATCAGGTCCGCTGCGTCGTACGGCCTGGCCGACAGGGGGTTGCCGTCCGAACCGCAAGCGGTGACGCCCGCGCCGAGGGCGGTCACCAGCAGGGTGCAGCCGACGACGGTACGGGTCCGCGCGGTGTGGTTCATATGATCACGCTATGAGATGAAGTGACTACCGGCACGGTGGGTCACTCATTCGAGCGAACGATGCTCCGGCAAACGAGGAGAGCCCGGACCCTCCGTCAGGAAGGTCCGGGCTCCCGGTGCGTCCGGCGCCCTACTGGGTCCGGTTCTCACCGTGGTAGTACTCGAACACCCAGCCGAACAGGCCGACCAGGATGAACGGGGCGGAGAAGTAGATCAGCCACCAGCCGACCGCGATGCTGAGGAAGGCGATCGCGCCGCCGAAGCCCAGCATGAGCGGCTGCCAGCTGTGCGGGCTGAAGAAGCCCAGCTCGCCCGCGTCGTCCGCGACGTCGGCCTCCTTGTCGTCCTGGGCGCCCGCGTCGACCCGCCGGGCGGTGAAGCCCAGGTAGAAGCCGATCATGACGGCCAGGCCGAAGGCCAGGAAGAGCGCGGTGGTACCGGCCGGCTCCTTCGACCACACGCCATACACGATGGCCATGATCAGGATGAAGACGCTCAGCCAGATGAACATCCGACCCTGGATCTTCACTTGCCGGCCTCCTTGCTGCCCGCGACGGCGGTGCCGTGACCGGCGTGCTCGAGCTGCTCGAGCGCGGCGATCTCAGGGTGGTGCAGATCGAACGCCGGGGATTCGCTGCGGATCCGCGGCAGGGTGACGAAGTTGTGCCGCGGCGGCGGGCAGGAGGTCGCCCACTCCAGGGAGCGGCCGTAGCCCCACGGGTCGTCCACGCCGACCGGCTTGCCGTACTTGGCCGTCTTCCAGACGTTGTAGAGGAACGGCAGGATCGACAGGCCGAGCAGGAAGGAGCTGATGGTCGACACCGTGTTCAGCGCGGTGAAGCCGTCGGCGTTCAGGTAGTCCGCGTACCGGCGGGGCATGCCCTCGGCGCCCAGCCAGTGCTGGACCAGGAACGTGCCGTGGAAGCCGATGAACAGCGTCCAGAAGGTGATCTTGCCGAGGCGCTCGTCCAGCATCTTGCCGGTCCACTTCGGCCACCAGAAGTGGAAGCCGGAGAACATGGCGAAGACGACCGTGCCGAAGACCACGTAGTGGAAGTGGGCCACCACGAAGTACGAGTCGGAGACGTGGAAGTCCATGGGCGGCGAGGCCAGGATGACACCGGTCAGACCACCGAACGTGAAGGTGATCAGGAACCCGGTCGCCCAGAGCATCGGTGTCTCGAAGGACAGCGAGCCCTTCCACATCGTGCCGATCCAGTTGAAGAACTTCACACCGGTCGGTACGGCGATCAGGAACGTCATGAAGGAGAAGAACGGCAGCAGCACACCGCCGGTGACGTACATGTGGTGGGCCCACACGGTCACGGACAGACCGGCGATCGCGATCGTCGCGGCGATCAGGCCCATGTAGCCGAACATCGGCTTACGGGAGAACACCGGGATGACTTCGGAGATGATGCCGAAGAACGGCAGGGCGATGATGTACACCTCTGGGTGTCCGAAGAACCAGAAGAGGTGTTGCCACAGCAGCGCGCCGCCGTTGGCCGCGTCGAAGACGTGGGCGCCGAACTTCCGGTCCGCCTCCAGCGCGAACAGCGCGGCGGCCAGCACCGGGAAGGCCAGCAGGACCAGCACACCGGTCAGCAGCACGTTCCACACGAAGATCGGCATGCGGAACATGGTCATGCCCGGGGCACGCATGCAGATGATCGTGGTGATGAAGTTGACCGAGCCGAGGATCGTGCCGAAGCCGGAGAAGGCCAGACCCATGATCCACATGTCGGCGCCGACGCCCGGCGAGCGGACCGCGTCCGACAGCGGGGAGTAGGCGAACCAGCCGAAGTCGGCCGCGCCCTGCGGGGTGAGGAAGCCGGCCACCGCGATGAGCGAGCCGAACAGGTACAGCCAGTAGGCGAACATGTTCAGCCGCGGGAACGCCACGTCGGGCGCGCCGATCTGCAGCGGCATGATCCAGTTCGCGAAACCGGCGAACAGCGGCGTCGCGAACATCAGCAGCATGATCGTGCCGTGCATCGTGAACGCCTGGTTGAACTGCTCGTTCGACATGATCTGCAGGCCCGGACGGGCCAGCTCGGCGCGCATGAGCAGCGCCATCACGCCGCCGATCAGGAAGAACGCGAAAGACGTCGCCAGGTACAGCGTGCCGATCGTCTTGTGGTCGGTGGTCGTCAGCCACTTGATGACGACTTCACCGCGGCGCTGGCGCCGGACCGGCAGCTCGTCCTCGTAGTGGGACCCTGCTGCCGCGGCACCCTGGGGTTCGTTGAGGATGCTCACAGGTTGTTCGTCTCCCGGTTCTTCTCGTGGCTCGTCTGCGCGATGCCGGCGGGAATGTAACCGGTCTGCCCCTTCTTGGCGAGGTCCTTGAGGTGCTGCTCGTAACGCTCGGGGGAGACGACCTTCACGTTGAACAGCATCCGGGAATGGTCGACGCCGCAGAGCTCGGCGCACTTGCCGAGGAAGGTGCCCTCCTTGTTGGGAGTCACCTGGAAGGCGTTGGTGTGGCCCGGGATGACGTCCTGCTTCATGAGGAACGGCACCACCCAGAAGGAGTGGATGACGTCGCGCGAGGTCAGGACGAAGCGGACCGTCTTGCCCTTGGGGAGCCAGAGCGTCGGACCGGGGTTGTTCGTCTGCGGGTTCCGCGTGCCCGGCGTACCGACGTCGTAGACGCCGCCGGCGTTCGCCGGGAAGGCGTTCTTGAACCGGTCCGGAATGGCGTCCAGGTTCTTGTCGGTCTTGGCATCGCCGGTGGAACCGGGGACGTTCTCGATGTAGTTGAAGCCCCAGCTCCACTGGAAGCCGACCACGTTGACCGTGACGTCGGGCTTCTTGGAGGTGTCCAGGAGCTTCGACTCGTCCCGGGCCGTGAAGTAGAAGAGCACCGAGATGATGATGATCGGGACCACTGTGTACAGGGCCTCGATCGGCATGTTGTATCGCGTCTGCGGAGGAACCTCGACCTTGGTGCGGCTGCGCCGGTGGAAGAAAGCACTCCACAGGATCAGGCCCCACACCAGCACGCCGACGGCGAGCGCGGCAGCCCAGGAGCCCTGCCACAGGGAGAGGATCCGCGGAGCCTCTTCCGTGGTCGGGGTGGGCATGCCAAGGCGGGGGAAGTCCTTGTATGTGCAACCGGTTGCGGTCGCCAGGACCAGGCCCGCGGTCAGTGCCTGCAGCAGCTTCCGCCGCATCGGGCGCCGCGGCGAGCGGTCGGAGCCGTTGGGACTCACGTAGCGCCTTCCCGAGAGTCTCGCCCGCGCGGTCGGCTGCGGCCTTCTCGCTGGTCGGTCGCCGCCCTGCGTCGGGCAGGGGTTTGGATGTTTATGCGGACCAAACCCTAGCCCACCCTCTCCGAGGGTTCGCGAGGAGGGGTGCCTACTGGGTGGGGTGGTTCGCTTGATTGGCGGCTGCGGGTGCGTTGTGGCTGGTCGCGCCCTGCCCGAAGCCCCTGGGAGACGCCCCCCTGACCGGCGGTTTAGCGTTGCCGTATGGCCTATTTTGACGCTGCTTCCGCCACTCCCCTCCATCCCGTGGCCCGACAGGCTCTGTTGGCCTCTTTGGAGGAAGGGTGGGCCGATCCCGCGCGGTTGTACCGGGAGGGGCGCAAGGCACGGATGTTGCTGGACGCGGCCCGGGAGGCGGCCGCGGAGGCCGTGGGCTGCCGGGCCGACGAGGTGGTGTTCACCCCGTCCGGGACCCGGGCCGTACACACCGGGATCGCGGGGGCGTTGGCCGGGCGGCGACGGGTGGGACGCCACCTGATCGTGTCCGCTGTCGAACATTCCTCCGTACTCCATTCGGCGGAGGTGTGCGAGGCGGAGGGCGGGAGCGTCACCCGGGTGGCGGTCGACCGGACGGGAGCCGTCGACCCTTCGGGGTACGCGGACGCGCTCCGGGCGGACACTGCGCTGGCCTGCCTCCAGTCGGCCAACCACGAGGTGGGCACCGTACAGCCGGTGGCCGAGGTGGCCGAGGTGTGCCGGGCCGCCGGGGTGCCGCTGCTGGTGGACGCGGCGCAGTCGCTGGGCTGGGGGCCGGTGGAGGGCGGCTGGTCGCTGCTGACGGCCAGCGCGCACAAGTGGGGCGGGCCGTCGGGGGTCGGGCTGCTCGCCGTGCGCAAGGGCGTGCGGTTCGCCGCCCAAGGACCGGTGGACGAGCGGGAGTCGGGCCGGGCGCCCGGGTTCGAGAACATCCCCGCCGTCGTGGCGGCCGTGGCCTCGCTGCGCGCGGTACGGGCCGAGGCGGCCGGGGAGGCGGTACGGCTGCGGGAGCTGACGGAGCGGATCCGGGCCCGGGTGCCGGAGCTGGTGCCGGACGTGGAGGTGGTCGGCGACGCCGGGCGCCGGCTGCCCGGGATCGTCACGTTCTCCTGCCTCTACGTCGACGGCGAGGCCCTGCTGCACGAGCTGGACCGGGCCGGCTTCTCGGTCTCCTCCGGTTCCTCGTGCACGTCCAGCACCCTGACCCCCAGCCATGTGCTGAAGGCGATGGGGGTGCTGAGCGAGGGGAACGTCCGGGTGTCGCTGCCGGCGGGGACGGCCGAGGAGGACGTGGAGCGGTTCCTCCGGGTGCTGCCGGACGCGGTGGCGGGCGTCCGGGAGAAGCTGGGCGGTCCCGCGCCGGTCACCCGGAGGGGCCCGGAGGAACTGCTCGTCGACTCCCTCGGCAAGCGCTGCCCGATCCCGGTCATCGAACTGGCGAAGGTGTTCGGCCAGGTCCCGGTGGGCGGCCTCGTACGGGTCCTCTCCGACGACGAGGCGGCCCGCCTGGACATCCCGGCGTGGTGCGAGATGCGCGGACAGGAGTACGCGGGCGAGGAGCCGGCGGAACGAGGGACGGCGTACCTGGTCCGCCGGGTGAGCTGACAGGCCCGGGGGCGCGGGGGCGCGACCGGGCCCCCGCGCACCCGCGGTCGTCCGGCTCCCGGAGCCCGGCATCCGGTTCGGTCCGCCGTTCGGCGACGGACGGTTGCCGGCGCGGTCACCGCAGCCGGGGTGGCCGAGGAGCGGCAGGCGTGCTGCGCCGGGAGCGCCCGGCCGTCCACGGGGTGGGCGGGACGCAGCCGGCGCCGTCCTCCAGGACGCGGCCGGCGACGAAGCGCACCGCGCGGTCCAGCGGAGGAGGGGCCGTGCGCGGCGACCGCGATCGCACTCGCGCCCGGCAGGGTGGGAACCGGGGCGGCCGAGTGGCCGGGCCCGGCCTCAGCTCAGGTGGGCCCGGACCTCCTCGCCCGCCTCTTCGCCGTACGCCTTCACGAACCGTTCCATGAAGTGGGTCCGCCGCAGCTGGTACTCCTGCGTCCCCACCGTCTCGATGACGAGCGTGGCGAGCATGCACCCGGTCTGCGCCGCGCGCTCCAGCGAGACGCCCCAGGCCAGCCCGGACAGGAACCCGGCGCGGAAGGCGTCGCCGACGCCCGTGGGGTCGGCCTTGCGGTCCTCCTCCGGGCAGCCGACCTCGATCGGGTCCGCGCCGGTCCGCTCGATGCGCACGCCCCGCGAGCCGAGCGTGGTGACCCGGTGGCCGACCTTGGCGAGGATCTCCGCGTCGCTCCAGCCGGTCTTGGACTCGATCAGCCCCTTCTCGTACTCGTTGGAGAAGAGGTAGGTCGCGCCGTCCAGCAGTATCCGGATCTCCTCGCCCTCCATCCGGGCGATCTGCTGGGAGAAGTCGGCGGCGAACGGGATGTTCCGGGAGCGGCACTCCTCCGTGTGACGGAGCATCGCCTCGGGGTCGTCGGCGCCGATGAGGACCAGGTCGAGGCCGCCCACGCGGTCCGCGACGGTCTTCAGCTCGATCAGCCGGGCCTCGCTCATCGCGCCGGTGTAGAAGGAGCCGATCTGGTTGTGGTCGGCGTCGGTGGTGCACACGAAGCGGGCGGTGTGCAGGGTCTCGGAGATGCGGACGGACTCGGTGTCCACGCCGTGCCGGTCGAGCCAGGCCCGGTACTCGTCGAAGTCGAAGCCGGCGGCGCCGACCAGGACCGGGCGGGTGCCGAGCTGGCCCATGCCGAAGGCGATGTTGGCGGCGACGCCCCCGCGGCGGACGTCGAGGTTGTCGACCAGGAAGGAGAGCGAAACCGTGTGCAGCTGGTCCGCGACGAACTGGTCGGCGAAGCGGCCGGGGAAGGTCATGAGGTGGTCGGTGGCGATGGAGCCGGTGACTGCGATGCGCACGACGGGGATTCTCCTGGGGAGGCTGGGGTGACAGTTCACGCTACCGGTTCGGCCGCCCCCGCAGAAGCTGACGAAACTACCCGATAGTAGATCTTTCTTCGCGGCCCGTGCCGTGCGTACGGTGCGCCCATGACGAACCCCGACGACTTCTCCTGTGCCCCGGCCGAGCCCGGCGGCGGCCTCGCCCCCCTGTGGGGCGACTGTGCCCGGATGGTGCCGCACTGGGCGGTCCCGGAGCGGGCCGAGTCCCGTCCGGTGTCCCCGTCCCGGATCCACGGGGTGTCCGTGCCGGCCCGGTCCGCCCGGCTGCTGGACGCGATGTCGGACTACGGCGACTGACCGGGAGCACGCGACCGGGAACCGCGCGCCGCGCTCCCGCGTCCCATCGCCGTCCCCCGCGCGGGCAACGCAGGGAGCGCGGGGCACGACCAGCGAGGAGGGACGCGGTGAACACCGAGCACCCCGAAGACTCCGGCGCCCCGGAGCGCCACGGGACCGGGCGGACGAGGCGGCGCCCCACCGCGCTCGTCGTCTCCGTCGCCGCCGCCGTGCTGCTCGTCGGCGGCGGCGGGGCGTATCTCGCGGCCGGCGGCCGGGGCGAATCCTCGGACGACCCGGCCGCGCCCGCGGGGGCCCGTACTCCCCCGCCGCTCGCCCTGGACGACCGGCCCGGTGCCGGTACCGGCGGTATCGCGCCCGGTGAGCCCGATCCGTCCGGTGCCCGGTACGTGGCCGCCGGCGAGCTGCCCAGGGGGCCCGGTTCGGCGCCGGTGTACGGGCCGGGGGCCGAGGTCGGCCGGGAGCGGGTGGCGCGGCTGGCACGGGCGCTCGGCATGGACGGGACCCCGGTGGCCGCGGGGCGGAGCTGGCGGGTCGGGGGCCGGGACGGCTCCGGGCCGGTGCTGACGGTGGACCGGGACGCGCCGGGCGGCTGGTCGTACAGCCGGTACGCGCCCGGCACCGACAACTGCCGGAAGGTGACCGTCTGTTCCCCGGACCCGGGCGCTCCGGCCGGCGGTCCGGTGAGCGCGGCCGAGGCCGGGCGGGCGGCGGCGCCGGTGCTGGAGGCGGCCGGGCTCAAGGGCGCGCGGACCGACGCGAGCCGGGTGAGGGGGGCCGGGCGGGTGGTGACCGCCGATCCGGTGGTGGGCGGGCTGCCCACGTACGGCTGGACGACCGGCCTGACCGTCGGCCGCGGGGGCGAACTGCTCGGCGGGCACGGGCTGCTGGCCATGCCGGTGCGGGGCGACACGTATCCGGTGCTGGGCGCCGCGCGGACGCTGGAGCTGATGAACGGGCCGGCCGGGGACGGCCACCGGACGGGGACCGGCGGGTGCGCGAGCCCCGAGCCGCTGAAGGACCGGCCGGCGCGGACGTGCGGGGCCTCCACGGGGGTGCCGAAGCGGGCGCGGAACACGCTCACCGTGGAGCGGGCGGTGTTCGGGCTGGCCGCGCACTCGGTGGGCGGGCGGCAGGCGCTGGTGCCGTCCTGGCTGTTCCGGGTGCGGCCGTCCGGCGGGGGCGAGACCTTCACGGTGCCGCGTGCGGCGGTCGACCCGGCGTACCTGACGTCCGCATCGGCGTCCGCGTCCCCGGCACCGGCGCCGTCCGGGGAGCGCGGGAGGAGCCGGAGCGTGCCGGTGACCTCGTACACGGCCGACGGGCGGACGCTGCGGGTGCGCTTCTACGGCGGGGTGTGCGCCGACTACCGGGTCGCGGCGCGGGAGAGCGGCGACCGGGTGACGGTGACGGTCACCGAGACGCCCTGGCCGGGCCGGGTGTGCGTGCTGATCGGCAGGGAGTACACGCGGACCGTGACGCTGGACGCGCCCCTGGACGGGCGGACGGTGACCGGCGCGGACGGCCGGGCGGTCCGGGAGGCCGGGCCGGGCGCGCCGCTGCCGCAGGCGTCGGCGCGGCCGCGCTGACCCGGCCCGCCGGTCCGTGACGGACGAAGGCGGCGGCCCCCGTGGAGGGGACCGCCGCCTTCACCGTCCGGTGTCCGGCTCGGCTCAGCTGAAGGAGTCGCCGCAGGCGCAGGAGCCGGTCGCGTTCGGGTTGTCGATCGTGAAGCCCTGCTTCTCGATGGTGTCCACGAAGTCGACGGTGGCGCCGCCCAGGTACGGAGCGCTCATCCGGTCCGTGACGACCTTGACCCCGCCGAAGTCCTTCACGACGTCGCCGTCGAGCGAGCGCTCGTCGAAGAAGAGCTGGTAGCGCAGGCCGGAGCAGCCGCCGGGCTGGACGGCGACGCGCAGCGCGAGGTCGTCGCGGCCTTCCTGGTCGAGCAGGGCCTTGACCTTGGCCGCGGCGGCGTCGGTCAGGATGATGCCGTCGGTGACGGTGGTGGTCTCGTCCGATACGGACATCTACATCTCTCCCGGGTTGTACGGAGACTGCTTGCCGACGAGTGCAACCGGCGTTCCCGCGGATTCATTCCGGGCCGGGCAATCGCGTTGTCGCGTTTTCTGTCGCTTCCTCATGCTCGCACATGGCCCGTCGGGGGGACAGCGGCCCGCAGAAGGGCCTCGGCGGGATTCACGTCACATCGACGTTATGGCCATCGTCAAAGTGACGTGAAGCAGTTATGATAGATAGCGTCAGTTAGACGAAAAGTAGAAAGGGTGCGTGTCGTGACCACCGCCCAGACCCCGGAGCTCGACGTGCAGCCGAGTCCGCTCGCCCTGCTGCTGCTCGGCCGCGAGGCCGACCCGAAGAGCGAGCGGGGCGTCGAGTGTCCCGGCGACCTGCCGTCGCCGTCCGACCCCGACCTGGTCGAACGCGCCCGCGCGGCCAAGGAGAAGCTCGGCGACAAGGTCTTCGTGCTCGGCCACCACTACCAGCGCGACGAGGTCATCCAGTTCGCCGATGTCACGGGTGACTCCTTCAAGCTGGCCCGGGACGCCGCCGCACGCCCGGAGGCCGAGTACATCGTCTTCTGCGGTGTGCACTTCATGGCCGAGTCGGCGGACATCCTGACGTCCGACGACCAGAAGGTGGTCCTGCCCGACCTCGCCGCCGGCTGCTCCATGGCCGACATGGCGACGGCCGAGCAGGTCGCCGAGTGCTGGGACGTGCTGACCGAGGCCGGGATCGCCGAGCAGGTCGTCCCCGTCTCGTACATGAACTCCTCCGCCGACATCAAGGCCTTCACCGGCAAGCACGGCGGCACGATCTGCACCTCGTCCAACGCCGAGCGCGCCTTGGACTGGGCGTTCGAGCAGGGCGAGAAGGTGCTGTTCCTGCCGGACCAGCACCTGGGCCGCAACACCGCCGTCCGGGACATGGGGATGTCCCTGGACGACTGCGTGGTCTACAACCCGCACAAGCCGAACGGCGGCCTCACCGCCGACGAGCTGCGGGCCGCGAAGATGATCCTGTGGCGCGGCCACTGCTCGGTGCACGGCCGGTTCAGCCTGGACTCGGTCAACGACGTGCGCGAGCGCATCCCCGGAGTGAACGTCCTGGTCCACCCCGAGTGCAAGCACGAGGTCGTGGCGGCGGCGGACTACGTCGGCTCGACCGAGTACATCATCAAGGCCCTGGAGGCCGCCCCGGCCGGCTCCAAGTGGGCCATCGGGACCGAGCTGAACCTGGTCCGGCGGCTGGCGAACCGTTTCGCGCCCGAGGGCAAGGAGATCGTCTTCCTGGACAAGACAGTCTGCTTCTGCTCGACCATGAACCGCATCGACCTGCCCCACCTGGTCTGGGCCCTGGAGTCCCTGGCCGAGGGCAACCTGGTCAACCGGATCGAGGTCGACAAGGAGACGGAGGCGTTCGCCAAGCTGGCGCTGGAGCGGATGCTGGCGCTGCCGTAGCCTCCGGTGGTACGGCCGCCTCCGGCGGTACGACGCGAGAAGGGGGCCGCACCCGAGGGTGCGGCCCCCTTCCGCCGTCACTGGACCCCGGCCGGCTCCGGTGTCCGCTCCGCGTCCTGCCGCCGCTTCGCCGCCCGCTTCCGCGCCCGGCGTTCCTTGCGCAGTTCCAGCATCGCGTAGAGCGTCGGGACGAGCAGGAGGGTCAGCAGGGTGGAGGTGATCAGGCCGCCGATGACGACCACCGCGAGGGGCTGGGCGATGAAGCCGCCCTCGCCGGTGACGCCCAGGGCCATCGGCAGCAGGGCGAAGATCGTCGCCAGCGCCGTCATCAGGATCGGGCGGAGCCGGTGCCGGCCGCCCTCGACCACGGCGTCCACCACGCCGTGGCCCTGGGCCCGGTACTGGTTGATCAGGTCGATCAGCACGATCGCGTTGGTCACCACGATGCCGATCAGCATCAGCATGCCGATCATCGCGGGCACGCCCATCGGGGTGCCGGTGGCCACCAGCAGGCCGATGGCGCCGGTCGCCGCGAAGGGGACGGAGACCAGCAGGATCAGCGGCTGGGCGAGCGAGCGGAACGTCGCGACCAGCAGCATGAAGACGATCGCGATGGCCGCCAGCATGGCCAGGGCCAGGTTCTTGAACGCGTCGTCCTGGTCGGAGGAGACACCGCCGATCTCGGCCGTGGCGCCCGCCGGGAGCTTCAGCGCCTTGATCCTCGACTGGAGCTTGCCGCTGATCGCGCCCGTGTCGTCGCCCGTCGGCCGGGCGGTGACGGTGGCCGCGCGCTGCCCGTCGATCCGGGTCATGGACACCGGGCCGTCGACCAGCCGCACCGTGGCGATGTCACCGAGCCGCACGGGCCCGAGGCGCAGTTTCTTCAACTGGGCCAGCGTGGTCGCCGGCTTCGCGGACCGTACGACGACGTCCCGCTCGGTGTCGTCCAGGACCGCCTTGGCCGCCGTGGTGCCGCGCACCGCCTGTGCCACCGCCGCGCCCAGCTTCTGGTCGTCGAACCCGGCGGCCGCCGCCTTGGCGTTGGCCCTGACCGAGATCCGCGGCACGCTCTGCGCGAGGTCGCTGGTGACGTCCGTGACGTGGTCGAGCCCGGCGACCGTGGCGCGGACCCGCTCCGCCGCCGTCCGCAGCGCCTTCGGGTCGGAGGCCTTGACGACCACGCTCAGGTCCTGGCTGCCGAAGCCGTCGCCGGCCGAGACGGTGGTCGTCCCGACGCCGTCGAGCTTCTCCAGCCCGTCCTCCAGGTGCCGCTGCACCTCGTCGTAGGACGCGGAGTCCTCCAGCATCACCTGGTACGACGCCTGGTTGGTGTCGGTGCCCCCGCCGAAGGCCGCCATGAAGCCGGAGGAGCCGACGGTGACCTGGTAGTCCTTCACTCCCTCGGTGGAGGCCAGCAGCTTCTCCACCCGCCGGGCCTGCGCGTCGGTGGCCGCCAGGCTGGTGCCGGGCTTCAGCTTCTGCCTGACCGTGAGGACCTCCTGCTCGCCCTGGTCGAAGAAGTTCGTCTTGAGCAGGCCGGACATGCCGAAGGTGACGGCCAGGACGGCGAGCGCGATGAGCACGCTGGTCAGCCGGCGCCGGGTGGCGAACCGCAGCACGGGGACGTAGGCGCGCTGGAGGCGGCTGTTCGCCTCCTTCTCCTCGGCCTCGCGGCGGGCCTCGGCCGCGTCCTCGGGGGTGCCCTTGGGGGCGCGCAGGAACCAGTACGACAGCACGGGCACGACCGTCAGCGACACCAGCAGGGAGGCCAGCAGGGCCGCCGTCACGGTGATGCTGAACGAGCCGAACAGGGCGCCCACCATGCCGCCGACCAGGCCGATCGGCAGGAACACGGCGACCGTGGTGAGGGTGGAGGAGGTGACCGCGCCGGCCACCTCGCGCACCGCGGTGAGGATGGCCTCCTTGCGTTCCTCGCCGTAGCCGAGGTGCCGCTTGATGTTCTCCAGGACCACGATGGAGTCGTCCACGACCCGGCCGACGGCGATGGTCAGCGCGCCGAGGGTGAGCATGTTCAGCGACAGGCCCCGGGTCCACAGCACCAGCAGGGCGAGGACCACGGACAGCGGGATGGACACCGCCGTCACCAGGGTGGAGCGGACCGACGCCAGGAAGACCAGGATCACCAGGACCGCGAAGAGCAGACCGAGCGCGCCCTCGGTGGTCAGTCCCTTGATGGACTTGGCCACGGCCGGGCCCTGGTCGCTGACGACGGTGAGCTTCGCGCCGGAGCCGAGGTCCGCGCGCAGCCCGGGCAGCTTGTCCTTGACCGCGTTAGAGATGGAGACCGCGCTGCCGTCGTGGTCCATGGTGACGTTGACGGCGAGGCTCGGCCGGCCGTCGGTGCGGGCGAGGGAGTCGGCCGGGGCCGGCTGCTCCCTGACGGTGGCCACGTCGCCGAGGCGCACCGGCTCGGCACCCTCGCCGGTGACCATCAGGTCCTCGATCTGCTTCAGCGAGGTGAAGCCGCCGCCGACCTGGACGGTGCGGTTGGCGCCGTCCTCGTCGAAGGAACCGGCCGGGACGGTCGCCCCGCCCGCCTGGAGGGCCTGGCCGAGGGAGGGCACGGTGAGACCGGCTCGGGCGAGCTTCGCGTCGTCGGGGGTGACGGTGACCTGGCGGTCGCGGACGCCCATGACCTGCACCCGGCCGACGCCGTCGATGTCCTTCAGGGCCGGGACCACCGTGGTGTCGAGCCGGTCCGCGAGCGCCTGCTGGTCCTGGTCGGAGGTCACGGCCAGGACCACGGTCGGCAGGTCGTCGGTGGACCCGGAGACGACCTGGGGGTCGACGCCGTCCGGGAGCTGGTTGCGGGCCCGGTTCACGGCCTGCTGGACGTCGCCGACGATCCGCTCGGTGTCGTTGCCGTAGTCGAAGGACGCCATGATCACGGCGTTGCCCTCGCTCGCGGTGGAGGTGACACCGGTGACGCCGTCGACGCCCTGGAGGTTGTCCTCGAGGGGCTCGACGACCTGCTTCTCGACCACGTCGGGCGAGGCGCCCTGGTACGGCGCGATCACCGACACCATGGGCAGTTCTATGGTGGGCAGCAGTTGCTGTTTGATCTGGGGTATCGCGATCAGCCCGAAGGCGAGCGCGACCAGCGACACGAGCCCGACGAGGGCCCGTTGCGCGAGGCTGAAGCGGGACAGCCAGGACATGGATCAGGTTCTCTCATCCCGGGGACGGCACAGGTCTCCCCCACCCTGAGCCATCCGGGACGGCCGCCGCGTAGGTCCCAGGTCCCGTTCCCCGCGGGGCCCCTACTCCCCGCGCAGTACGCCCGGGTGGAGATCAGTCCGTCCTCGGACGGACCAGCCCCGATTCGTACGCGATGACGACCAGCTGCGCCCGGTCCCGCGCGCCCAGCTTGGCCATGGCGCGGTTGACGTGCGTCTTCACCGTCAGCGGGCTGACCGCGAGGCGCTCGGCGATCTCGTCGTTGGAGTGGCCGCCGGCGACCTGGACGAGGACCTCCCGCTCCCGGCCGGTGAGGGCGGCGAGCCGCTCGGCGCGGGCGGGGTCGGGCGCGGCACCCGTGTCGCCCTGGGCGAGGAAGCGGGCGATCAGCCCTTTGGTGGCGGCCGGGGAGAGCAGGGCCTCCCCGCCGGCCGCGACCCGGATGGCGGTCAGCAGTTCCTCCGGCTCGCTGCCCTTGCCGAGGAAGCCGGAGGCGCCGGCGCGCAGCGCCTGGACCACGTAGTCGTCGACCTCGAAGGTGGTCAGGATGACCACGCGGACCTGGGCCAGCGACGGGTCGGCGCCGATCTGCCGGGTGGCGGCGAGGCCGTCGGTGCCGGGCATCCGGATGTCCATCAGGACGACGTCGGGGGCGTGCTCGCGGGCCAGCCGGACCGCCTCCGCGCCGTCGGAGGCCTCTCCCACCACCTCCATGCCGGGCTCGGAGTCGACCAGCACCCGGAAGGCGCTGCGCAGCAGGGCCTGGTCGTCGGCGAGCAGGACACGGATGGTCATACGGGCTCCCCCGGGGCGGTCGTCGGCTGGACCGGAAGGATCGCATGGACGCGGAAGCCGCCGCCGTAGCGGGGTCCGGTGGTCAGGGTGCCGCCGAGGGCGGTGACCCGCTCGCGCATGCCGAGCAGCCCGTGCCCGCCGCCGTCCTCGGGCACGCCGGGGACGCCCTTCCCGTCGTCCAGCACCGTGACCTCCAGGTGGGGTCCGGCCCGGACGACGCTCACCTCGGCCCGGGCCCCGGGCCCCGCGTGCTTGCGCACGTTGGTGAGGGCTTCCTGCACGATCCGGTAGGCGGCCAGGTCGACGGCGGCGGGCAGTTCGCCGGGCCGGTCGGCGAGGGCCAGCTCCACCGGCAGGCCGGCGTTGCGGAAGGTGGCCGCCAGCTCCTCCAGACGGCTCAGGCCGGGGGCGGGTTCGGTGGGGGCCTCGGGGTCGTCGGACTGGCGCAGCAGGCCGACGGTGGCGCGTAGTTCGTTCAGCGCGCTGCGGCCGGCCTCGCGGACGTGGGCGAGGGCCTCCTTGGCCTGGTCGGGCCGCTTGTCCATGACGTGGGCGGCGACACCGGCCTGCACGTTCACCAGGGCGATGTGGTGGGCGACGACGTCGTGCAGATCGCGGGCGATGCGCAGCCGTTCCTCGGCGACCCGGCGGCGGGCCTCCTCCTCCCGGGTGCGCTCGGCGCGTTCGGCGCGGTCCCGGATGGCCTGCACGACGGCGCGGCGGCTGCGTACGGCGTCCCCGGCGGTGGCGCCGATGCCGGTCCAGGCGAGCACGCCCAGGTTCTCCTGGGCGTACCAGGGCAGCGGGCCGGCCAGCATCGCGGCGGCCGTCAGCACGGTCATGGTGAGCAGGCCGAGCCGCCAGGTGGTGGCGCGGTCGGTGGTCGCGGCGACGGTGTAGAGGGCGACGACGGCGGACATCGCGACCGGGGCGCGCGGATCCCCGGTGACGCACTCGACCACGGCCAGCGTGCCGGTGACGGCGAGCACGGTGCGGGGCCGGCGGCGGCGGAAGACCAGCGCGACGGCGCCGAGCAGCATCAGGAGCAGGCTGAGGGTGTCCGGGGTGTGCACGCCCCAGGTGACGCCGTGCCCGTCCCTCGGCACCACGAAGGAGCCGGCGACCATGCACACCAGGACGCCGGCGGCCAGGGCGGCGTCCAGGGCGAGAGGGTGGGCCTTCAGGCGGCACCGGGCGCGTTCGAGAGTGCTCACCCGGGAACAGTACGGCGCCCCCCGGACACCGTGGCCCGGGGCCGGAGACCCTTGCATCGTCCGTTCGGGTGATCACCGGGTGAACGTCCGTTCCGGCGCTCGCCTCCTTCGGCAGTCTGGAGCCGTCCGTGACCAGCGAGACCTACAGGACGGGTGAGACCCATGGTGACCAAGGCCGAGCGCGATTACTTCCAGACGCTGTTCCGGCAGCTCGACAGCGACGGGGACGGGACGATCGCGCAGGTGGACCTCGACCACCTGGTGCAGACGACGCTGCTGCGTTCCGGCGCCCTCCCGGGCAGCGAGCGCTGGCGGCGGATCACCGACCTCGGCAACCGGCTCTGGAGCGAGCTGCGCGCCGGGCTGGACACCGACCAGGACGGCGGTATCTCGGCCCGGGAGTTCGTCACCGCCTACCGCCGCCCCGAGTTCCTGGAGCGGACCGCCATCCCCTTCGAGGTCGCCGTGCTGGAGCTGTCCGACGAGGACGGCGACGGCAAGGTGTCGGTGACCGAGTGGCTGTCCTGGCAGCAGGCCAAGGGGGTGCCCGTGCACGAGGCCCTGGCGGAGCTGTCGGAGATCGACGCCGACGGCGACGGGTACCTCACCAAGAGCGAGTACAGCCGGTACCTGGAGACGCGGTACAAGTCCTAGGGACCGCGGTCAGCCCCGTCAGCCCGGGATGAGGCCCTCGTCGGTCAGCAGTTCCCGGACCTCTTCAAGGGTCGCGTCGGGTGACGGCAGGATCAGGTCCGACGGTTCCAGCGCGGCGTCCGGGAGCGGGGTGCCGAGGCGGCGGACGGCGTCCAGCAGCGCGGTGAGCGTGCGGCGGAAGCCGTCCTCGTCGCCGCTCTCCATCTCGGCGAGCAGTTCGTCGTCCAGCCTGTTCAGTTCGGCGAGGTGGGTGTCGTCCACCCGCACCTGGCCCTCCCCCATGATCCGTACGATCACGACGGCCTCCTCGGCTCGGGCCCCGGCGCCCGGCTACTGCTTGTCGAAGCGCGGGGTGTCCTGCGGCTGCTGCTGGGACTGCCCCTGACCGGCGCCGCCCTCGATGGCCTGCTGCGGGGAGCCCCCGGCCAGCTCGGCCTTCATGCGCTGCAGTTCCAGCTCTACATCCGTACCACCCGAGAGCCGGTCCAGCTCGGCCTGGATGTCGTCCTTGTGCATCCCGGAGGGGTCGTCCAGGGCGCCGGAGGCGAGCAGTTCGTCGATCGCGCCGGCCCGGGCCTGCATCTGGGCGGTCTTGTCCTCGGCGCGCTGGATGGCGAGGCCGACGTCGCCCATCTCCTCGGAGATGCCGGAGAACGCCTCACCGATGCGGGTCTGCGCCTGGGCGGCGGTGTAGGTGGCCTTGATGGTCTCCTTCTTCGTGCGGAAGGCGTCCACCTTGGCCTGGAGGCGCTGGGCCGCCAGGGTGAGCTTCTCCTCCTCGCCCTGGAGGGTGGCGTGCTGCGACTCCAGGTCGGTGACCTGCTGCTGGAGCGCGGCCTTGCGGGACAGCGCCTCGCGGGCCAGGTCCTCCCGGCCGAGCGCGAGCGCCTTGCGGCCCTGGTCCTCCAGCTTCGCGGACTGCTGCTGGAGCTGGCCAAGCTGGAGCTCCAGGCGCTTGCGGCTGGTCGCCACGTCGGCGACGCCGCGCCGCACCTTCTGCAGCAGCTCGAGCTGCTTCTGGTAGGAGTAATCGAGGGTCTCGCGCGGGTCCTCGGCCCGGTCCAGGGCCTTGTTCGCCTTCGCGCGGAAGATCATCCCCATACGCTTCATGACACCGCTCATGGGCTTCGCGCGCCCCCTTCTGACGGACTCCAGCTCACCGATCCTGCGACAGAACCCACAGTACGGGCCCTGTCTCCATTACCGCACTGTTCGCGGGGTGATGCGCTCATCCCCGAGGACGACTGCGGGCCGCTCCGCTCCGGCGCAAGGAGTAGGTGATCCCACCCGCGCCTCCTCCTCCGTCCCTTTCGACGTCCGGCGTTGCCGGATCGTTCCCCACCGGGCTGGGGTCCATGCCGGTGCAGCCCTTACCCTTGGGATTTGTGTTCCGTAGCCGTGCCAAGGAAGAGAAGGCCCCCGCCGTCAAGGCGGCGGTGACCGACTCCAAGCAGCCCCGCGACCCGCAGGCCCCCAAGGGCAGGCCCACGCCCAAGCGCAGTGAGGCCCGTACCCAGCGCCGCAGCGTCGCCCACACGCCGACGACCCGCAAGGAGGCCGCGAAGCGCCAGCGCGAGGAGCGGCGGCAGGCCCTGGAACGGCAGCGCCAGGCGCTCGCCAGCGGGGACGAGCGCTATCTGCCCGCCCGGGACAAGGGCCCGGTCCGCCGCTTCGCCCGGGACTGGGTGGACGCGCGGTTCAACGCGGCGGAGTTCTTCCTGCCGCTCGCCGTGATCATCCTGGTGCTGAGCGTGGTGCGGGTCGGGGCGATCCAGAGCCTGGCGCTGCTGCTGTGGCTGATCGTGATCGTGCTGATCGTGCTGGACGCGGCGGTCAGCGGCTTCCGGCTGAAGAAGCGGCTCGCGGAGCGCTTCCCGAACGAGAACACCCGCGGCGCGGTCGCCTACGCGCTGATGCGGTCCCTCCAGATGCGCCGGATGCGGCTGCCGAAGCCGCGGGTCAAGCGCGGAGAGCGGCCCTGAGCGCCGACGCGTTCACCGGGGGCGCCTCCCCGGCCCGGCCGCACGAGCTGGGCGGGCTGCGCGACCTCGTGTCCCAGGAGCTGGTGACCCGCCAGCTGGACGAACAGATAGCCGGGCGGTTCCCGGTCGGGCGGCGGCTGCGGGTGCTCGACGTGGGGATGGGCCAGGGCGCGCAGGCGCTGCGCCTGGCCCGGCTCGGCCACGAGGTCACCGGGGTCGAACGGGACCCCAGGATGATCGCCGCCGCCCGCGCGAACCTGGCCCGGGAACCGGAGGGCATCCGGCAGCGGGTGCGGCTGGTGCAGGGCGACGGCCGGGACACCGGGGTCCACTTCCGGCCGGGCAGCTTCGACGTGGTGCTGTGCCACGCCGTGCTGATGTACGTGGAGGACCCCGATCCGCTGGTGGCGGGCCTGGCCCGGATGCTGGCCCCGGGCGGCCTGCTCTCCCTGCTGGTCCGCAACGGCGACGCGCTCGCCATGCGGCCGGGCCTCGGCGGTGACTGGGCGGGCGCCCTGGCCGCCTTCGACACCACCACCTACCGCAACCGGCTGGGCCTGGACGTGCGCGCCGACCGGCTGTCCGCGCTGACCGCCACGCTCGCCGGGATCGCCGCCCCGTTGCAGGCCTGGTACGGCGTGCGGGTCTTCACGGACACGGCGGCGCACAACGCGGCGCTGCCCCAGGACCTCTCGACGCTGCTCGCGGTCGAGGAGCGGGCCGGGCGCACGGACCCCTACCGCGGGGTGGCGGCGCTGCTGCATCTGTGCGGGGTACGGGGCTGAGCCCGTTCGGGGGAACCGCGCGGGACGGCTGATCACCGCGCGGTGAGACTCGGGGCATGGACGCTTCCCGTAACCGCGCGCGCTGCCGTCGCCGAGCCGTCTTCGCCGCCGCGCTGGCGTGCTGCGCGGCCCTCGCCGCCGGCTGCACCGCCCCCGCCACCCCCGCCGCCCCGGCCGGGCGGGACACCCCGGCGAGCCCCGGGGCGGCCGTGCCGATGGCCGCGGACGGCGACCTGCAGAGCCGGTACCTGCGCGTCATCGAGGAGGCGCTGCCCTCGGTCGTGCAGATCCAGGCGAGCCGCGACCTGGGCTCCGGCGTGGTCTACGACGCCAACGGGCACATCGTCACCAACGCGCACGTGGTCGGCTCGGAGAAGACGTTCCGGGTGACCACGGCCCACAACGAGGAACCGCTCACCGCGCGCCTGGTCTACTCCTACCCCGAGCAGGATCTCGCCGTGATCCGGCTGGAGAAGGTGCCGGACGGGCTGAAGCCGGCGGTGTTCGGGGACTCCGAGAAGGTGGCGGTGGGCCAGATCGTGCTGGCCATGGGGTCGCCGCTGGGGCTGTCGTCCAGCGTGACCCAGGGCATCGTCTCGGCGACCGGGCGGACCGTCAGCGAGGGCGACTCGGACGGCGGCACGGGCGCGACCATCGCCAACATGGTGCAGACCTCGGCCGCGATCAACCCGGGCAACAGCGGCGGCGCGCTGGTCGACCTGGACGGGCGGGTGATCGGCATCCCGACGCTCGCGGCGGTCGACCAGAGCCTCGGCGGCGGCGCGGCCCCGGGCATCGGGTTCGCCATCCCGGCCACGATGGTGAAGACGGTCGCCGACCAGATCGTCAAGGAGGGCAAGGTCGTCGACTCCGGGCGGGCGGCCCTGGACATCACCGCGCGGACCGTCGTCGACGACCGCTACCAGCCGGTCGGGGTGGCGGTGGTCAGCGCCCGCGCGGGCGGCGCCGCCGACAAGGCGGGCCTCGGGCCCGGTGACATCATCACCGGGCTGGGCGGCCGGCGGATCACCACCGTCACCTCGCTCGCCGAGGCCCTGGCCACGGGCCGGCCGGGCGGGCGGACGTCCGTGACGTTCCTCCGCGACGGCGACGAGCGCACGGTACAGGTGACGCTGGGCGAGCAGTGAGGAGGGGCAGGCCCCTCCCCACCGCCCGTGCCGGTCCGGTCAGGCGTCGGCGCCGTGCAGGCTCATCGGCCCGTAGATCTCGGTGCCCTCCTCGAACAGCCGCACCTGGTCCGCCCCGCCCTCCAGCAGCGCCTTCCAGTTCTCGCCGATCCAGGACTCGGCATCGCCCTGCGTGGTGAACTCCTCGGGCACGACGGCGGGCTGGACCTCCGTCCCGTCGGCCTTCTCGAACCGCCACGTCCATGCCGTCATACAGGCCTCCTTCGATCCGACACCTGCTGGCAGCCTAGCCGGAAGCGCAAGACCCGCCGGGACAGGCGAAAATCGGTCCGTGGACATCACTCTGCTCGGAACCGGCGCCCCCGCGGGACTGCCTCGCCCCGACTGCTCCTGCGCCGTCTGCACGACCGCGCTCGGGCCGGACGCGCGGGCCGCGACCGCGGTGCTCGTGGACGGCGCGCTGCTGCTCGACCTCACGCCGGGCGCGGCGTTCGCGGCGGCGCGCGCCGGGCATTCGCTGGGCGGGGTACGGCAGGTGCTGCTGTCGCATCCGCACGACGGCCCCGCGGTGGAGGTGCCGGCCGGGCTGCCGCAGCCCGCCCGGGTGCCGGACGGGCGGGAGTTGGCGCTGCTGACGGGCCATCGGGTACGGGCGGTGGCGATGGACGCGGGCGGCACCGGGTACGCGGTGACCGGGCCGGAGGGGCAGCGGCTGCTGTACCTGCCGCCGGGCGGGGCACCGGCCGGCCTGGAGCAGGCCGGCGCGCAGTCCTACGACATGGTCCTCGCCGACGTCGTGACCCGGCCGGACGCGCTCGCCCGGCTCCGCGCGGTCGGCTCGGCGGGCCCCACGACGGACGTGGTCGCCGTCCACCTCGACCACGATGTGCCGGGCGGCCGGGAGCTGCGGCGCCGGCTCGCGGCGGCCGGGGCGCGGGCGGTGCCGGACGGGACGACGCTGGTGGTCGGGGCGTACGAGGAGGTGCCGGACGTGCCGCGCCGGACGCTGGTGCTGGGCGGTGCCCGCTCGGGCAAGTCGGTGGAGGCGGAGCGGCGGCTGGAGACGTTCCCGGACGTGCTGTACGTGGCGACGGGCGGCACGCGCAGCGGCGACAGCGAGTGGGCGGCACGGGTGGCCGCGCACCGGGAGCGGCGGCCGGGGTCGTGGCGTACGGCGGAGACGACGGACCTGGTGCCGCTGCTGGCCGAGGACGGCCCGCCGGTGCTGATCGACTGCCTGTCCCTGTGGCTGGCCGACGCCATGGACGCCGTGGGGGCGTGGGACGACGCGGAGTGGGCGGGCGGGGGCGAGAAGACGCTGCGGGAGCGGGTGCGGGAGCTGACCGACGCGGTGCGCTCCACCCGCCGGACCGTGGTCGCGGTGTCCAACGAGGTCGGCTCGGGCATCGTCCCCGCGACCGCCTCCGGCCGCCGCTACCGCGACGAACTCGGCCGCCTGAACACGGCGTTCGGGAGCGAGTGCGAACAGGTCGTCCTGGTGGTGGCGGGCCAGGCGCTGGTGCTGCGGGGCTGAGCGGGCGCCCCGAAGGGGGGCGCCCCGAAGGGGCGCGGGGAACTGCGCGAGCAACCACGGCACACCCGCAGGCGGCGGCGAACCGGAACTACCCCCCGCCCTTCCGCACCACCACCCGGTACCCGTTGCAGAACCGTGTCCGCCGGAACAGCGGAGCGCCCCCGTGGTCCAGGGCCGAGGCCAGCGCCAGCGCCGGCGCGGCGGCCAGCTGGACCGCCGGGTGGGCGTGGACCAGGGACAGGGCGACGGCCGCCGAGAGGTCGTAGGGGAGGTGCGCGGCCTTGCGGTCCACGACGAGGACCGCGCAGCCCAGCCCGGCCAGTTCCGCGCACAGGTTGGCCCGCGGCACCAGGTGCAGATGGCGCGGCTGCCCGTAGGGGAGCCACCACCGGCCCAGCAGCGCGGCGAACAGGCAGGCGGGGTCCGGGACTTCGACGACCAGGTGGCCGCCGGGACGCAGCACGGTCAGCGCGGCGCGGAGTTCGGCGCGCGGGTCGGGGGCGTGCTCCAGATGGTGGAACATGGTGACCACGTCGTAGCGGGCGCGCAGCCGGGCCGCCATCCCGGGGGTCGTCAGATAGCCCCGGTGCGCCTCCTCCACCCGGCCCTCCAGCAGCGCCTGTTCGACCCGGGCCGTGGGGTCGAGCCCGTCGAAGCTGGTGTACGGGAAGAACTCCTTCGCCGCCTCGGGGAAGCGGGCGTGCCCGGTGCCGACGTCCAGCCAGCTCTCCGGTTCGCCGAGCGCCGACAGACGCCAGGCGGCGGCCCGGTGCCGGCGCCGGACCGCGCGGGGGGACAGGAGCCGGCCGGCGAACTCCTCCAGCTGTCTCTCGTAGGAGTCCCGGCGGAAGAAGGCGAGCCCCTCCGCGCTCAGCCGGGGGTTCTGGAAGGCGTGGCCGCAGTCGCCGCACGCGTCGAGGGTGAAGGTGCCCCCGCGGTGGCGCAGCGGGTCGGGGGCGCGCAGCCGGGTCCGCAGTCCCCGGGAACCGCACCAGGGGCAGTCCTCGCGGCGCGGCTCCTGGAAGGGGTCGTAGGGGGTGGTGAACTGCGGGGTGAGGGGCGAGGTCGGCATGGGCGGCTCCCTGTGCGACATTCCGCGGCAAAGCGGAACGTATGGGATGCCGATCCCCGGTGCAAAGACATCGTGGCGGTGTGGTGCCGATGTGGCGCGGAACCGTGCGCGGCCGGGCGGTACTGTTCGGCGAATGAGCAGCCTTGAACTGGACGACTTCACCGATCTGATCGAGCGCCCGGACGGGGGCGTACGCCGTGACGCCGAGGCCCTGCGGGAGCGCCGGATCGTGCCGCCCGGGGCCCTGGGCCGCCTCGACGAGCTGGGCGAGTGGCTGGCCGCCGCCCGGGGCGAGGTGCCGGTACGGCCGGTCGAACGGCCGCGGGTGGTGCTCTTCGCCGGTGACCACGGCGTGGCCGGGCTGGGCGTCTCCGCGCGGCCCGCGGGCGGCGCGGAACAGCTGGTGCGGGCGGTGCTGGAGGGCGCGAGCCCGGTGTCCGTGCTCGCCCGCCGGCTGGAGGTGCCGGTCCGGGTCGTGGACATGGCACTGGACTGCCCGCCGGAGGCGTTCCCGGCGGACGTGGTGCGGCACCGGGTGCGGCGCGGCAGCGGCCGTATCGACATCGAGGACGCGCTCACCGTGGAGGAGGCCGAGGCCGCGCTGCGGGCCGGGGTCGCGGTCGCCGACGAGGAGGCCGACTCGGGGACCGATCTGGTGGTGCTCGGCGATGTCAGCGTGGGCGGGACCACGCCCGCGGCGGTGCTGATCGCCGCGCTGTGCGGCACCGACGCGTCGGTGGTGACCGGGCGCGGCGGGCTCGCGATCGACGACCTGACGTGGATGCGCAAGTGCGCGGCGATCCGGGACGCGCTCCGGCGGGCCCGGCCGGTGCTCGGGGACCAGCTCCGGCTGCTGGCGGCCGTGGGCGGGGCGGATCTCGCGGCGATGACCGGGTTCCTGCTGCAGTGCGCGGTCCGCAGGCTGCCGGTGATCCTGGACGGGGTGGTGGCCACCGCGTGCGCGCTGGTCGCCCAGCGGATCGCGTTCCGGGCGCCGGACTGGTGGCTGGCCGGGCACGCGAGCGGGGAGCCGGGGCAGGCCAAGGCGCTGGACCGGATGGCCCTGGAGCCGCTGCTGGAGCAGGGCGTGCGGGTCGGTGAGGGCGTGGGCGCGCTGCTGGCGCTGCCGCTGGTCCGGGCCGCCGCCGCGCTGGCCGCCGAGCTTCCCGAGAAGGAGCCGGCGGAGCTTGCCGAGAACGAGGCGGCGGAGCTTGCCGGGAACGAGGCGGCGGAGAAGGAACAATCCGTGGACTGATGCCACAGGGGGGCGAAAAGTGCGATATGCGGCAATCACAGCCATATGATCCTCCCTTATGGAAGATGCCCGGATTGCCGCGGTGCGGCGACTGAGGGTGCGGTGGGCCGCCGGGGCTTCCCGGCGGGCCGCCACCTGCGCCGTCTGGTACCTGCGGACCGTCGCGTTCGTCAACTTCCTCAGCGCGGTGTGGGTCTCGCTCGGCCAGGACGTGCGCCGGCACAACCAGGATGACTTCTTCACGCCGTACCTGCTGACGGCCGGCTTCGCCTCCGGCGTCTTCACCGCCTTCCTGGCCGTCACCACGCGCCGCCGCAAACGGGCCGCGTGGATCCTGAACCTGGTGCTGAGCGGGCTGTTGCTGACCCTGCTCGCGTTCGCCATGACCTTCCCGGAGATCCGGCGCCACCCGCAGAACTGGGTCTCCCTGGCGCTGACGGCCGCCTTCGTGGGCGCGCTGCTCGTCGGCCGCCGGGAGTTCTACGCCAAGGGCGACCGGTCCAACCCCCGGCTCGCGGCGACCGTGGCCGTCGGCGGCGGCCTGGCCGCGAGCCTGCTGGCCGGACTGCTCGTGACGGTCACCAACCAGGCACCGGACGCGGCCCGCTCGACGTTCCCGGAGCGCTGGTACTACGGCACGCTGCGGCTGGTGTCCGTGGCGGCCGAGGAGTCCCGCTTCCCCGGCGTCGACCCGCCCAACTGGGCGAACGTGGCGGTGAACGTGCTCAGCACCGCGCTGCTGCTCGCCGTGGCGTACGCCGCCTTCCGCTCCCGGCGGGCCGTCGACCCGCTCACCGAGGACGACGAGAAGCGGCTGCGGGAGCTGCTGGAGCGGCACGGTGACCGGGACTCGCTCGGCTACTTCGCGCTGCGCCGGGAGAAGAGCGTGGTGTGGTCACCGACCGGGAAGGCCGCCGTCGCCTACCGCGTGGTGGGCGGGGTGAGCCTGGCGTCCGGGGATCCGCTCGGTGACCCGGAGGCCTGGCCGGGGGCGATCGTGCCGTGGCTGGCCGAGGCGCGGGCGCACGGCTGGATCCCGGCGGTGATGGGCGCGAGCGAGGAGGCCGGGACGGTCTACGCCCGGCACGGCCTGGACGCGCTGGAACTCGGGGACGAGGCGGTCGTGGAGGTCGACGGGTTCACGCTGGAGGGGCGGGCCATGCGCACCGTGCGGCAGGCGTACAACCGGGTGCGGCGGGCCGGGTACCGGGTGCGCGTCCGGCGCCACGAGGACATTCCGGCGCACGAGATGGCGTACCTCGTCGAGCGCGCCGACGACTGGCGGGACGGCGCGACCGAGCGCGGCTTCAGCATGGCGCTGGGCCGGCTCGGGGACCCCCGTGACGGCCGGTGCGTGATGCTGGAGTGCGTGGACGCCGAGGGGCGGCTGCGGGCGCTGCTGTCCTTCGTGCCGTGGGGCCCGCACGGGCTGTCGCTGGATCTGATGCGGCGCGACCGGGACACCGGCGGTCCGGCGAACGGGCTGATGGAGTTCATGGTCATCGAGCTGCTGCGGCGCGCCCGCGAGATCGGGATCACGCAGGTCTCGCTCAACTTCGCCATGTTCCGCTCGGTCTTCGAACGTGGCGCGCGCCTCGGTGCCGGACCGGTGCTGAGGCTGTGGCGGTCGCTGCTCGGCTTCTTCTCCCGCTGGTGGCAGATCGAGTCGCTGTACCGCGCCAACGCCAAGTACCGGCCCGTCTGGGAACCGCGGTTCCTGCTCTTCGAGAAGAGCGCGGACCTGCCGCGCATCGGCCTCGCCTCGGCCCGCGCGGAGGGGTTCCTGGAGGCGCCGGGGCTGCCCGGGCGGCACCGCGGGCAGCTGCGGACGCACCGATGACCGTACGGGGATGAGGAGCACATGAGGGGAACGCTCGCCCGCTGGGCCCGAGCCGAGTGGGGCCCGCTGTACGCCGCCGTGCGCGGCCCGCTGCGCCGAAGGGGACCGGCGGCGCTGCCCCTGACCGGGGCCGCGGTGGGCCTGACGGCGCTGCTCCAGTACGTGCAGAACCAGCCGTGGGGATACCCGCTGGTGCAGGACCTGGGCGCCGTACGGGCCGACGACGCGCTCGGGCCGGCCCTGCTGCGCACCCCGCTGTCCCTGTTCGTGCCCGCGCCGGACCTGCCGGTGTGGGGGGCGCTGGCGCAGATCCTGCTGGTGTTCGGGATCGCCGAGCTGTGCCTGGGCCGGTGGCGGACGCTGACCCTCGCCTACGCCGCCACGCTCGCCGGGACCCTGTACGCGCGCCTCGGCGTCCTCCTCGGCGCGCACGCCCCGTTCGGCCTGCCGTGGACCGACGCGCAGGTGGTGGACACCGGTCCGTCGGCGGCGGTCGTGGGGCTCGCGGTGTACGTGGGCTGGCGGTACGGCGCCTACGCGACGGCGGGCGCGGTGACCGTGGCGATGGTCGCCGAGGTGCTGCTGAAGGAGAACCTGGCGGGCAAGGAGCACCTGGCCGCGCTCACCGTGGTGGGCCTGCTGTGCCTGCTGGCCGCCCTGCGCGACCGGCACCCGCCCCGCCCGGACCGCGTACCGTCCGCCTGGCCCGGAGGAGGCCCGGGCCTACCGGCGGGCCGCCCCTGAGCCCGCCCGCCCCGCCCCACCCCACCCCGGAACACCGGACGACCGGAACCGGCCGAGAACCACGCCCCCACCGCCCAGCTGGAGCCCGCCCTGCCCGGTCCCGGAACGCCGGAGGACCGGAAATGGCCGAGCACCACGCCCCCCACCTCCCGGCCGGAGCCCGCCCCACCCCGCCCCGGGAAGACCGGATGACCCGGGCCGGACGACGGATCCACGGCCCGGCCCTCCGGGCCCCGGCTCGGAGGCCGCCCCGCCCCTCCCCCGGACGCCGGACGGCCGGACGACCGGAACCGGCCGAGGGACACACCAGCCACCCCGCCCCCGGAGGGCCGGGCGGCGGACGCACCGGCCGGCGGCCCAGGCCCGGAGCCCGGAGCCCGCCCCGCCCGCATCCGGAACGCCGGGCGGCTGCCGGTGCCGGCCCGACGGCCGTTCGCCGGCCGGAAGCCCCCGGGGAACCGGAACCGCATGCCCGGGTGCCCAGGGGGTCCGGAACCGACCGGTACCCTGCGCCGGTGTTCACGTCCTCCTCTCCCTCTCCCTCCTCTCCCCCGTCCCCGTCGTCCTCCGTGTCCGACGGTCTGCGGTTCGCGTTCGGCACGCTCACCGTGCTGCCCGTACGGGTGCGCCGCTGGGACCGGGCGGCGGCGCGCGGCGGGATGCTGTGCGCCCCGGTGGCCGGGCTGGTCGTGGGCGGGGGCGCGGCCGGACTCGGCCTGCTGCTGCTCGTCCTCGGCGCCGGTCCGCTGCTCGCCGCGGTCGCCTCGGTCGCCGTACCGGCCGCGCTGACCCGGGGGCTGCACCTGGACGGGCTGGCCGACACCGCCGACGGGCTGGGCAGCGGCAAGCCCGCCGAGGACGCGCTGCGCATCATGAAGCAGTCGGACATCGGGCCGTTCGGGGTGCTCACCCTCGTCCTGGCCGTGCTGGCCCAGGTGGCCGTGCTGGCCCAGCTCTACGGCGCCTCCTGGACGCGGGGCGCCCTCGCGGCCGTGGTCTCGGCGGTCGCGGCCCGGCTGGCGCTCACCCTGGCCGCCCGCGCCGGGGTGCCGGCCGCCCGCCCGGAGGGGCTGGGGGCGGCGGTGGCCGGAGTGGTGCCGGGGCCCGCCGCGCTGGGCGCCGCGGCCGGGGTGACGGCGGCGGCCGGGGCGGCGGGCGCCTGCCTCGGCGGCTACGACGGCGTCCGTACCGCCCTCGCGGTGGCCGCCGCCCTCGTGGTCGCCGACCTGCTGCTGCGGCGCTGCGTCCGCCGGTTCGGCGGAGTGACCGGGGACGTGTTCGGCGCGCTCGCGGAGACGGCGGCGACGACCGCGCTCGTGGTCCTCGCGCTGGGCCGCTGAGGCCTGTCGCCACACGCGGGGAACCACCCGAAGGAATGATCGAACGCACCCACCCGCGTACTCTCGTCCCGGGTGTTCGCCGACAGGGTGAAGGCCCCGGTTGCCACCTGTCCCCAGGCCTGGACCTAGGGTCGGCTCTCGGGCCCGGTCGACCCACCCCATTTCGGCCACTGCAACTTCACACGGAAGCGAGAATTCACCACCGTGACTGCTCTGACTCTCAGCACCGCCGCGGCGCCCGGCCTGCGGGCCGACGCGATCGTGATCGGTGTCGCCAAGGGCGCCCAGGGGCCCGTCGTCGCGCCGGGCGCCGAGGCCGTGGACAAGGCGTACGACGGCAAGCTGGCCGGCGTCCTGGAGACCCTCGGCGCCTCGGGTGCCGAGGGCGAGCTGACGAAGCTGCCCGCGCCGGCCGGCTTCAAGGCCCCGCTCGTGGTGGCGGTGGGCCTGGGCGCGGCCCCCTCGGGCGACGACGCCGGCTTCGGCGCCGAGGCGCTGCGCCAGGCCGCCGGTGTGGCCGCCCGCGCGCTCACCGGCGCCAAGAAGGCCGCGTTCGCGCTGCCCGTCGACGGCCCCGGCGCGCTCGGTGCCATCGGCGAGGGCGTGCTGCTCGGCGCCTACTCCTTCGACGTCTACAAGAGCGGCGCCCAGGACGCGAAGAAGGCCAAGGCCAGGAACGGCAAGGCCCCGCTGGGCGAGGCCGCGCTGCTCGGCGGCAAGCCGCGCGACGCCGCCCACAAGGGCGCGCTCGCCCGCGCGGTCGCGGTCTGCGAGGAGCTGAACCGCGCCCGCGACCTGGTCAACACCCCGCCGAACGACCTCACCCCCGCCGCCTTCGCCGCCCTCGCGCAGACCGCGGCCAAGGAGCACGGCATCAAGGTGCAGGTGCTCGACGACAAGGCGCTGGCCAAGGGCGGCTACGGCGGCATCCTCGGCGTCGGCGGCGGCTCGGCGGCCACCCCGCGCCTGGTCAAGCTGTCGTACAAGCACCCGAAGGCGGACAAGCACCTGGCCTTCGTCGGCAAGGGCATCACCTACGACTCGGGCGGCATCTCGCTCAAGCCGGCCGGTCACAACGAGACGATGAAGTGCGACATGAGCGGTGCCGCCGCCGTGTTCGCCGCGGTCGTCGCCGCCGCCCGGCTCGGCCTCCAGGTCGAGGTCACCGGCTGGCTGGCGCTGGCCGAGAACATGCCGTCCGGCTCCGCCGTCCGCCCGGGCGACGTGCTGCGCATGTACAGCGGCAAGACGGTCGAGGTGCTCAACACCGACGCCGAGGGCCGGCTGGTGCTCGCCGACGCGCTGTGGGCGGCCTCGCAGGAGAACCCGGACGCCATCGTGGACGTCGCCACGCTGACCGGCGCGATGATGCTGGCGCTCGGCAGCCGGACGTTCGGTGTCATGGCCAACGACGACGCCTTCCGCACCGCGGTGCACGAGGCGGCCGAGGAGGTCGGCGAGCCGGCCTGGCCGATGCCGCTGCCGGAGCACCTGCGCAAGGGCATGGACTCCCCGGTGGCCGACATCGCGAACATGGGCGAGCGCTGGGGCGGCGGGCTGGTGGCCGGTCTGTTCCTGCGCGAGTTCGTGGGCGAGGGCATCGCCTGGGCGCACCTGGACATCGCCGGGCCGGCGTTCAACGAGGGCGGCCCGTTCGGGTACACCCCGAAGGGCGGCACGGGGTCCGCGGTGCGGACGCTGGTCCGGCTGGCCGAGCTCACGGCCGAGGGCGACCTGGGCTGACGCCCGCCCGGGAGTTCGACCCGCTCCTCGTGCGACGGCTCCGTGGCGCGGGCGCCCGATGCGCCCCGTCACGGAGCCGTACGCACATCGAACGCGCGTACTGCTCCCCTGTTCGTCACCAGTGAACGTGGGACGTCTCACACACCGGCCCGGCGTCTCGATCTCGTCCGACAAGTGCAAAGATGGAGCCCGGCAGGACAGGGCCCCCACCGAAGGGCCGAAGCATCAAGCGGCCGGACACCAGCCGCCTGCCGGTCATCGCCGACCGGCGCACGGCGCACATGCATGGAGGACGTGACGTGGCGAACGACGCCAGCACCGTTTTCGACCTAGTGATCCTCGGCGGTGGTAGCGGTGGTTACGCCGCGGCCCTGCGCGGGGCTCAGCTGGGCCTGGACGTCGCCCTGATCGAGAAGGACAAGGTCGGCGGCACCTGCCTGCACAAGGGTTGCATCCCCACCAAGGCTCTGCTGCACGCGGGCGAGGTCGCCGACCAGGCCCGCGAGAGCGAGCAGTTCGGCGTCAAGGCCTCCTTCGAGGGCATCGACGTCCCGGCGGTCCACAAGTACAAGGACGAGGTCATCTCGGGCCTGTACAAGGGTCTGCAGGGTCTGATCGCCTCGCGCAAGGTGACGTACATCGAGGGCGAGGGCCGGCTGTCCTCCCCCACCTCCGTCGACGTGAACGGCCAGCGCGTCCAGGGCCGCCACATCCTGCTGGCGACCGGCTCCGTGCCGAAGTCCCTGCCGGGCCTGGAGATCGACGGCAACCGCGTCATCTCCTCCGACCACGCCCTGGTCCTGGACCGCGTGCCGAAGTCCGCCATCATCCTGGGCGGCGGCGTCATCGGCGTCGAGTTCGCCTCGGCGTGGAAGTCCTTCGGTGCCGACGTCACGATCATCGAGGGCATGAAGCACCTCGTCCCGGTCGAGGACGAGAACTCCTCCAAGCTTCTCGAGCGCGCCTTCCGCAAGCGCGGCATCAAGTTCAACCTGGGCACGTTCTTCCAGAAGGCCGAGTACACCCAGGACGGTGTGAAGGTCACCCTGGCGGACGGCAAGGAGTTCGAGGCCGAGCTGCTGCTCGTCGCCGTCGGCCGCGGCCCGGTCTCCCAGGGCCTCGGCTACGAGGAGCAGGGCATCGCGACGGACCGCGGCTACGTGCTCGTCGACGAGTACATGCGCACCAACGTCCCGACCGTCTCCGCCGTCGGTGACCTGGTCCCGACCCTCCAGCTCGCGCACGTCGGCTTCGCCGAGGGCATCCTGGTGGCGGAGCGCCTGGCCGGTCTGAAGGTCGTCCCGATCGACTACGACGGTGTTCCGCGGGTGACGTACTGCCACCCGGAGGTCGCCTCCGTCGGCATCACGGAGGCCAAGGCCAAGGAGGTCTACGGCGCGGACAAGGTCGTCTCCATCAAGTTCCCGCTCGGCGGCAACGGCAAGAGCCGGATCCTGAAGACCGCGGGCGAGATCAAGCTCGTCCAGGTCAAGGACGGTGCCGTGGTCGGCGTCCACATGGTGGGCGACCGCATGGGCGAGCAGGTCGGCGAGGCGCAGCTGATCTACAACTGGGAGGCGCTGCCGTCCGAGGTGGCCCAGCTCATCCACGCCCACCCGACGCAGAACGAGGCGCTCGGCGAGGCCCACCTGGCCCTGGCCGGCAAGCCCCTCCACATGCACGACTGACGCCTTCCGTCTTCGGGCGCGACGACCACAGACTTCCGCAATTCGTTAGGAGCAACCGAAACCATGGCGGTTTCCGTAACCCTTCCGGCGCTCGGCGAGAGCGTCACCGAGGGCACTGTCACCCGCTGGCTGAAGGCCGAGGGCGAGCGCGTCGAGGCCGACGAGCCGCTGCTCGAGGTCTCGACGGACAAGGTCGACACCGAGATCCCCGCCCCCGCCTCGGGCATCCTGGCCTCCATCAAGGTGGCCGAGGACGAGACGGTCGAGGTCGGCGCCGAGCTGGCCCTCATCGACGACGGCACGGGTGCGCCCGCCGCCGCTCCGGCCCCCGCCGCCGAGGCCGCCCCGGCCCCGGCCGAGGCTCCGGCCCCCGCCGCCGAGCCGGCCCCCGCCCCGGCCGCCGAGGCTCCGGCCCCGGCTCCGGCGCCCGCCGCCGAGGCCGCCCCGGCCGGTGGCGCCGAGGGCACCGACGTGGTCCTGCCCGCGCTGGGCGAGTCCGTCACCGAGGGCACCGTGACCCGCTGGCTGAAGTCGGTCGGCGAGACCGTCGAGGCCGACGAGCCGCTGCTCGAGGTCTCCACGGACAAGGTCGACACCGAGATCCCCGCCCCCGCCTCGGGTGTGCTGCTGGAGATCGTGGTCGGCGAGGACGAGACGGCCGAGGTCGGCGCCAAGCTCGCCGTCATCGGTGCCCCGGGTGCCGCTCCGGCTCCCGCCGCCGAGGCCGCCCCGGCCGCCCCCGCGGCTGCCCCGGCTCCGGCCCCCGCCCCGGCGCCCGCGCCCGCCCCGGCGCCTGCTCCGGCTCCGGCTCCCGCCGCCGAGGCCCCGGCCCCCGCGCCGGCCCCGGCCCCCGCCCCGGCTCCTGCTCCGGCTCCGGCTCCGGTCACCCCGGCCACCGCGCCGACCTCGCCGACCGCCACCCAGGCGACCGACGAGGGCGCGTACGTGACCCCGCTGGTGCGCAAGCTCGCCGCCGAGAACGGCGTCGACCTGGCCACCGTCAAGGGCACGGGCGTCGGCGGCCGGATCCGCAAGCAGGACGTCCTCGCCGCCGCCGAGGCCGCGAAGGCCCCCGCCGCCGCTGCCCCGGCGCCCGCCGCGGCCGCCCCGGCCGCCGCCGCGAAGAAGGCCCCGGCGCTCGAGGCCTCCCCGCTGCGCGGCCAGACCGTCAAGATGCCCCGCATCCGCAAGGTCATCGGCGACAACATGGTCAAGGCGCTGCGCGAGCAGGCGCAGCTGTCGTCGGTCGTCGAGGTCGACGTCACCCGCCTGATGAAGCTGCGCGCCCGGGCGAAGGACTCCTTCGCGGCCCGCGAGGGCGTCAAGCTCTCCCCGATGCCGTTCTTCGTCAAGGCCGCCGCGCAGGCGCTGAAGGCCCACCCGGTCATCAACGCCAAGATCAACGAGGCCGAGGGGACCATCACCTACTTCGACACCGAGCACATCGGTATCGCGGTGGACTCCGAGAAGGGCCTGATGACCCCGGTCATCAAGTACGCCGGCGACCTGAACATCGCGGGCATCGCCAAGGCCACGGCGGAGCTGGCGGGCAAGGTCCGCGCCAACAAGATCACCCCGGACGAGCTGTCCGGCGGGACCTTCACCATCTCCAACACCGGTTCGCGCGGCGCGCTGTTCGACACGATCATCGTGCCGCCGGGCCAGGTCGCGATCCTCGGCATCGGTGCCACGGTCAAGCGTCCGGCCGTCATCGAGACCGAGGAGGGCACGGTCATCGGCGTCCGCGACATGACCTACCTGACCCTCTCCTACGACCACCGCCTGGTCGACGGCGCCGACGCGGCCCGTTACCTGACGACGGTCAAGGCGATCCTGGAGGCGGGCGAGTTCGAGGTCGAGCTGGGCCTCTGACGCCCTGACCGGCAGTACGGCCATGCGACACCCCGTCCGGAGTTTTTCCGGGCGGGGTGTTCGTGTTTGTCCGGGTGCGCAGCGTGTAAGGCTCGTCTCACCTGCGGCAAAGCGCCCCCGCGCGCCCTCCCCGCGGACTGAAGCAGCCGTATTGTCTAAGCGTCAAAGCCCCCGGGGGCCGCAGGACGGCCCCTCCCTAAGGAGCCCTCATGACCGCGCCCGTCGTCCACTCGCTGCGCGAGCAGATCCGCGAGCACATCGTGGAGGGGATCGTCAGCGGGCGCTGGCAGCCGGGCGAGCGGATCGTGGAGCGCCGGATCGCGACCGAGCTGGAGGTCAGCCAGACCCCGGTGCGGGAGGCGCTGCGCGAGCTGGAGTCGCTGCGGCTGATCGAGTCGGCCCCGAACAAGGGCGTACGCGTCCGCAATCTGACCGCCGCCGACCTGGAGGAGAGCTACCCGGTCCGGGCGGGTCTGGAGGCCATCGCGGCCGAGCTGGCGGCGGAGCGGCTGGCGGAGGACTGCTCGGCGCTGGAACCGCACGTCACGGCCCTGTACGAGGCCGACCGGGAGGCCGACGGCACGGCCCAGGTACGGCACACGGTCGGCTTCCACCGGGAGCTGGTGCGGGCCGCGCGGAACTCGGTGCTGCTGCACACGTGGGAAGGGCTGGGCATCGAGGTCTTCACGGCGCTGTCGATCCGCTGGCTGGGCACGGTGCAGCAGTCGTACGCGGAGGAGCACGAGGAGCTGGTGCAGGCGTTCAAGCGCCGTGACCCGCGGATCGCGGAGCTGGTGAAGGCGCATGTGCTGGGGTGCGCCCCGCGCGCCTGACCCAGTCGAGCACACCCTCGCTCACCTGCGAAAACCCCTCTCCCAGGCGGCACCGGGTGCCCATTTCGAAGGCACCGGGTGCCGACTTTCTCGGAATCGAGACTTTTTCGACCTCAACCCTTTGATCGATCATCGATCAGAGAGTTACAGTCGCCGACGGACTTCCACCGAAGTCCGCTGCCCTGTCCTGCCAAAGACCTAGGGCACCCCCGAACCCTTGACGATGAGGGAACCCCCTTCGACTGAGGAAGGCGGCGACATGACCGACCCCAACGCCATCCAGCCGAGCGCGCTCGACCAGCTCCCGGACCGCGACCCGGAGGAGACCGCCGAATGGCAGGCCTCCCTGGACGCCGTGGCCAGGGAGGCCGGACCGCACCGCGCCGCGTACCTGATGCGCCGCACGCTGGAGCGCGCCGAGGCGGGCGGCATCGCGCTGCCGAAGCTCCTCGAGACGGACTACGTCAACACCATCCCCACCTCCGCGGAGCCGGCCCTGCCCGGTGACCCGGAGCTGGAGGCCCGGATCACCGCGTGGAACCGCTGGAACGCGGCGGCGATGGTGACCCGCGGCGCCAAGCACGGCGTCGGCGGCCACATCGCGACCTTCGCCTCGGCCGCCTGGCTGTACGAGACCGGCTTCAACCACTTCTTCAAGGGCAAGGAGGGCGACGGCTCCGGCGACCAGCTGTACATCCAGGGCCACGCCTCCCCCGGCATCTACGCCCGCGCCTTCCTCGACGGCCGGCTGTCCGAGCAGCACCTGGACAACTTCCGGCAGGAGGCCGCCGGCAACGGCCTGCCCTCCTACCCGCACCCGCGCCGGCTGCCCTGGCTGTGGGAGTTCCCCACGGTCTCCATGGGTCTCGGCCCGCTGTCGGCGATCTACCAGGCGCGGTTCAACCGCTACCTGACCAACCGCGGCATCAAGGACGTCTCCGCCTCCCACGTCTGGGCCTTCCTGGGCGACGGCGAGATGGACGAGCCGGAGTCCACGGCCGCCCTCGCGCTGGCCTCGCGCGAGCAGCTGGACAACCTCACGTTCGTCATCAACTGCAACCTCCAGCGCCTGGACGGCCCGGTCCGCGCCAACTTCAAGATCGTGCAGGAGCTGGAGGCCCAGTTCCGCGGCGCCGGCTGGAACGTGATCAAGACGCTGTGGGGCACGGCCTGGGACGAGCTGTTCGCCCTGGACACCACGGGCGCGCTGGTCCGCCGGCTGCGCGAGGTGCCGGACGCGCAGGTCCAGACGTACCAGACCCGCGACGCCGCCTACATCCGCGAGGACTTCTTCGGCAAGGACCCGGCGCTGGCCGAGATGGCCAAGCTGCTGAGCGACGACAAGATCCTCGAGTGTTTCCACGTCTCGCGCGGTGGTCACGAGGCGAGCAAGGTCTACGCCGCGTACAAGGCCGCCGTCGAGCACAAGGGCGCGCCGACCGTGATCCTGGCCCAGACGGTCAAGGGCCACACCCTCGGCGAGGGCTTCGCGTCGAAGAACGCCAACCACCAGATGAAGAAGCTCTCGGTGGACGAGTTCAAGGCGATGCGCGACCGGCTCGACCTGCCGATCAAGGACAGCGACTTCGTCGACGGCGTGGTGCCCTACGGCCACCCGGGCACCGACTCCCCCGAGGTGCGCTACCTCCAGGAGCGCCGCGCGGCCCTCGGCGGCCCGGCCCCGGCCCGCCGTACCCACGCGATCCCCGCGCTGCCGGCCCCGGCCGAGAAGGCGTTCGCCTCCTTCGACAAGGGCTCCGGCTCCCAGAACGTGGCCACCACCATGGCCTTCGTCCGCCTGGTCAAGGACCTCGTCCGCGACAAGGAGACGGGCAAGCGCTGGGTGCCGATCGTCCCGGACGAGGCGCGCACCTTCGGCATGGAGAGCCTCTTCCCGTCGCTCGGCATCTACTCGCCCAAGGGCCAGACGTACGAGCCGGTCGACCGTGACCAGCTGATGTACTACAAGGAGGCCGAGAACGGCCAGATCCTCAACGAGGGGATCACCGAGGCCGGTTCGATGGCCGACTTCATCGCCGCTTCGACGTCGTACGCGACGCACGGCGAGGCAATGATCCCGTTCTACATCTTCTACTCGATGTTCGGCTGGCAGCGCACGGCCGACCAGATGTGGCAGCTCGGCGACCAGCTCGGCCGCGGCTTCCTGGTCGGCGCGACGGCGGGCCGCACCACCCTGACGGGCGAGGGCCTCCAGCACGCCGACGGCCACTCCCCGGTGATCGCCGCGACCAACCCGGCCGCGCTGTCGTACGACCCCGCGTTCGCCTACGAGATCGCGGTGATCGTCCGTGAGGGTCTGCGCCGGATGTACGGCGAGGCCAAGCCGGGCGAGGACCAGAACGTCTTCTACTACCTGACGGTCTACAACGAGCCGCTGCCGCAGCCGGCCAAGCCGCAGGGCCTCGGCATCGACGAGGGCATCGTCAAGGGCCTGTACCGCTTCAACACGGCGGAGTCGGCGGGCATCGCCGTCGCGGCGGGCGCCCCGCGCATCCAGCTGCTGGGCTCGGGCACGGCGATCCACTGGGCCCTTGCGGCGCAGAAGCTGCTGGCCGAGGAGTGGGGCGTGGCCGCGGACGTGTGGTCCGCGACCTCCTGGACCGAGCTGCGCCGGGACGCGCTGGAGGCCGACGCGGCGCTGCTGCGCGGCGAGGACCGGGTGCCGTACGTCCGCCAGGCCCTCCAGGGCGCCGAGGGCCCGGTGCTCGCGGTGTCCGACTACATGCGCCAGGTACCGGACCAGATCGCGCAGTGGGTCGAGCAGGACTGGTCCTCGCTGGGCGCCGACGGCTTCGGTCTGTCGGACACCCGTGAGGCCGCCCGCCGCCACTTCGGCGTCGACGCCGAGTCGATCGTCGTGGCCGCCCTCGCCCAGCTCGCCCGCCGCGGCGAGGTCAAGGCGACGGCCGTCAAGGAGGCCCGGGAGAAGTACGGCCTGTAAAAGGGCCGACGGGAAGTGACGGCCGGCCCGGCACCGCCGGGCCGCGCCGTCGCGGCCGGACGCCATGACGGCCGAGCGCCGTCGCGGCGGACAGGAGGGCGCGCACCTTCGCGGGTGCGGGCGCCTTCCCGTCCGCCGCGTTTCCTTTTCCGGCCCGCCACGTCTCCTTTTCCGGCCCGCCGCCCCCCGCGTCCCGCTCTCCTTCCCGACGCCACGGCCTGGGGCCCGGTGGACACGGCCGCCCGCCTCTCCGGCCCGGACGGCGATCCGCCCGCGCCGCTGCCTGGCCGTCCCCTGCCGACGTGACGGCCCGCGGTCCGCGCGGTAACCGGCCGGGCCGTGGGCCGGGTGGGACGTGCCGTCCGTGTCTTCGGCATCATGGGCGCATGCGTGCGGCCCGGCTCATCAAGATGGTTCTGCTGCTCCAGTCCCGGCCCGTGATGACCGCCGCCGAGCTGGCGCGGGAGCTGGAGGTGTCGGAGCGGACCGTGACGCGGGACGCCCAGGCGCTGTCGGAGGCGGGGGTGCCGGTGTACGCCGACCGGGGGCGGGCCGGGGGGTACCGGCTGGTCGGCGGGTACCGGACGCGGCTGACCGGGCTGGCCCGGGGCGAGGCCGAGGCGCTGTTCCTGAGCGGGGTGCCGGGGGCGCTGCGGGAGATGGGGCTCGAGGACGCCGCGTCGGCGGCCCGGCTGAAGGTGTCGGCGGCCCTGCTGCCCTCGCTGCGGGACGCCCCGGACACCGCCGCGCAGCGCTTCCACCTGGACGCGCCCGCCTGGTTCCGGGAGCCGGAGCCGCCCGCGCTGCTGCCGGTGCTCGCCGAGGCGGTGTGGGGCGACGACCGGGTCCTCGCCCGCTACCGGCGCGGGGAGGGCACGGTGGAGCGGCGGCTGGAGCCGTACGGGCTGGTGCTGAAGGCCGGGGTCTGGTACCTGTGCGCGCGGGTGAGCGGCAGCGGTTCCTTCCGGACGTACCGGATCGACCGGTTCACCGCCGTGGACCGGCTGGGCGAGGGGTTCGACCGTGATCCGGAGTTCGATCTGCCCGGTTTCTGGGCGGAGCAGGCGGAGCGGTTCGCCCGGTCGATCCTGCGCGCCGAGGTCGTCGTACGGCTCTCCCCCGAGGGGGTGCGCCGGCTGCCGCACGCCGTCGATCCGCTCGCCGCGCGGGCGGCCCTCGCGGAGCCGGGTGCGCCGGACGCGGCGGGCCGGGTGACGGTGACGCTGCCGGTGGAGTCGGAGGAGGTCGCGCACGAGCAGCTGACGGCGCTCGGGCCGGAGGCCGAGGTGCTGGCGCCCCCCGCGCTGCGCGAGCGGTTCGCGGCGGACGCGGCCCGCGCCGCCGCCCTGTACCACCGCGGGGACGGCTGAGCACCCCGGGCGTACTCCGGGTGCGTGCCACCGGCTCAGGCCCGATGCTGGTGGCGTGATGGACGAGACGGAGTTCTGGGAGCTGATCGACTCCACCCGCGAGGCCGCCGGAGGCGACCCCGAGGAGCAGGCCGACCTGCTGGTGGAGCGGCTGCTCGCGCTGGACCCCGAGCGGGTCCTGGACTTCGCCCGCCACTTCGAGGCCCGCTACAACCGCGCCTACCGCTGGGACCTGTGGGGTGCGGCCTGGCTGCTGCTGGACGGGTGCAGCGACGACGCGTTCGACTACTTCCGGTGCTGGCTGATCGGGCAGGGGCGGGAGGTGTTCGAGGGGGCCCTGCACGACCCGGACGCGCTGGCCGGGCTGCTGGGCGAGTTCGACGAGGAGATCGACGGCGACGGCGAGGAGCTGGGGTACGCGGCGGACGAGGCGTACGAGCAGCTGACCGGGACCGTCGCCTCCGAGCTGGGCCTCGCCCCGGCACCGGCCGAGCCGGAGGGCACGCCGCTGGACCTGGAGGACGACCGGGTGCTCGCCGGGCGGTTCCCCCGGCTGTGGGAGCGGTTCCGGGCATGAGGCCGCCGCCCGTGCCGGAAGGCTCCCGCGTCAGGCCGCCGCGACCGCCGTCACGGCTCTTTCCCGTGCCGCTTTCCGCCTCCGGCCGGCTCGGCCCGGCCGGTGCCGCTGCCGGCACTGGCACTGGCACTGGCACTGGCACTGGCACTGGGTGCGACCGTGGTACGCCCGGTGGGGCGCGGACTGTGGGTCTTCCGTGGTGGCGCCGTGGGCGGGCGGCCCTGGAGCAGGGCGGCCCGTTCCCGGATGGCCGGGAGCCGGGCGGTGAGTGCCTCGCCGGGGCAGCTGGTGGGGAACCCGGCGTCGTGCCCGGCCAGGGCGGGCAGGGTGGCGCCGGCGCCCGCCTTGTAACGGCTCTGGCCGCTGCTGGAGACCAGCCGGACCCGGCCGCGCGGGTCGATGTCGGCGAGCCCGAGCTTCCAGGCCGCGAGGGCGGCGATGGCGTCGGTCATGGCCCGGGGCACGGGCACGCCGGCGGTGAAGGTGCCGAGGGCGGCGATGCCCGCGGTGCGGTGGTTGAAGCCCTGGGTGTGGGCGCCGGTGACGGGGCGGTCGATGCCTCCGGCGCGGCCCTCGTAGACGGTGCCGCAGCGGTCGACCAGGAAGTTGTAGCCGATGTCGTCCCAGTGCCGGGCGCCGGTCTGGCCCGCGTACAGGCCGCGGATGATGCGCGGCGCGTCGGCACAGGCGTAGTCGTTGGGCGAGTCGGTGTGGTGCAGGAAGACGGCGACCACCTTGTCGTCGTAGCGCGGCGGCGGCTGGGTGTGCCCGGTGACCCGGTCCAGCCAGGCGGAGCGCGGCACGATGCGCGGGCGGGCGGCCCGGTGCCCGAGGGGCGGCCGGGCTCCGGCGGCGGGGCGGTCGGGCCGGGAGACGGCGGCGCGGTCGGCGCCGCGGGCGCACACCACCAGCGCGCCGACGGCGAGCAGCCCGGGCAGGCAGCCGAGCAGCACCAGCAGCGCCCCGGGTGTCCGCCGTGCGGTACGGGGGCTGCCCGCGGCGGGCCGTGCCGGGGCCTGCGGGACTCTTCGGGGGACACGCATGATCCCACTGTCAAGCCGCCGGGCCGTACCCGCGACGCGCGCTCTGCCACCTGGCGCAACCACCGTCCCGGTCGGGGCCGTTCCGAGGGGTGCGCGCGTACCCGGTCCGGTCCGTCCCGTACCGGAGTGTCGAGAGAGAGGCGGCTCCCGTGAACCGGCTGGATCTGCTGCTCGTCGTGGTGGCCGTCTGCTGCGCGGTGTCGGGACACCGGCGCGGTCCGGCGGCCGGGTGTGTCCCGCCGGCCTGGTGCGAGGGCGGCGCGGTCGTCGGGGTGTGGCCGCCGCCGGGGGCGACGGGCCGGGCGGCGCCGCGGCCGCGCGGGCGGCCGGGCCGGGGCCCGTTGCGGGCGGCGGACGGCGTCGGGGGCGCGGTGGCGGTGCTGGTGACGGCCTCGCTGGCGGCGGGCGTGCTGGTGACGGCCCCGTCCGGGACGCCGGCGGCACAGGGGCGGGACTGGTCCCCCCGGGCCGCGTCCGCGCTGCCCGGAGCGGGTTCTTCCGGGGTGTCCGGCCCGTTCGCCTCCGGGGCGGCGGCCCGGCCGGCGGACGACGGCGTCTCCCCGGCCGCGGCCCGGGCGGCGCGGCGCAGCACGGTGAAGATCGAGGGGAGCGCGGGCGCCGAGGGCCGGGAGGGCAGCGGGTTCGTCTACGCGTCCCGGCGGGTGCTGACCAACGCGCACGTGGTGGCCGGCATCGACCGGCCGGGCGTGCGGGTCGGCGGGGCCGGGCGGCCGTACCCGGCCCGGGTGGTGTTCTTCGACCCGGCCCGGGACGTGGCGGTGCTGTACGTGCCCGGGCTGCGCGCCCCGGCGCTGCGGTTCGCCCCGGACGCCGGGCGCGGGGACCCGGCGGTGGTGGCGGGCTATCCGCAGGACGGGGACCTCGCGCTGCGGGCGGCGACGCTCGCCGACCGGGTCCGGGCGGCGAGCCCGGACATCTACGACGAGCGCACGGTCGTCCGGGACGTCTGGACGATCCGCTCCGAGGTGCTGCCGGGCGACTCGGGCGCCCCGCTGCTGACCCCGGACGGCCGGGTGGCCGGGGTGGTCTTCGCCCGGTCCGTCTCGGACGCCGGGACGGGGTACGCGCTCACGGTGGCCGAGGTGGTGGGTGCAGCCCGGCGCGCGGCCACGGCGACGGCCCGGGTGGACACGGGCGTGCTGGTCGCCGCGTAGCGCACCGGACCGCACCGGGCTACAGGGAGCGGCCCATGCACACGTCGTCGACGTAGCGGCCGTCGAGGAAGAACTCCCCCGGCAGTACGCCCTCGACGGCGAACCCCTCGGACTCGTACAGCCCCCGGGCCGGGGTGTTGTGCCCGAGCACCCGCAGGGTCAGCCGGCGGGCGCCGCGTTCGCGCGCGAGGCCGGCGGCGGCCCGGATCAGCGCGCGCCCCACGCCCCGGCCGCGCGCCTCCTCGGCGACGGCGAACCCCTGGATCTGCAGGACGTGCGCGTTGGCGGCGAGCGGGGTGGGGCGCGCGAGGCGGATGTAGCCGAGCAGGCGCCGGCCGGTGCGGGCGTCGCCGGCCTCGGCGACGAGGAAGTCCTCCGGGGGGTGCCGGTCGTCGAAGAACGGCGGGTACGGCGGCGTCGGCCGGGGCATGACGGCGTGCAGGGGGGACCATATGGCCCGGTCGAGGGCGGCCAGTTCCTCCTCGTCGTCGGCCTGGGCGGTGCGTATGCGGGGCTCGGGCATGAAGGTCACCCTATGGCGCGCGGTCCGGGTGTCCAGCCGTTTTCCGGGGCGCGGGTGGGGTCATGCTTGGGGCCATGGAACGTTCACGTATCGCGGTGGCCGGCGCGTCCGGTCTCATCGGCAGCGCCCTGGTGCGGTCCCTGACCGCCGACGGGCACGAGGTGGTGCGGCTGGTGCGCCGGGCGCCCCGGGGCCCGGACGAGGTCCGCTGGGACCCGGAGGGCGGCCGGGTCGACGCGGCCGGGCTGACCGGGTGCGAGGTGGTGGTCAATCTGGCGGCGGCCGGGGTGGGCGACCGGCGCTGGACCCCGGAGTACAAGCGGGTGCTGCGGGACAGCCGGGTGCTGGGCACGGCCGCGCTGGCCGAGGCGGTGGCCTCGCTGCCCGAGCCGCCCCGCGTCTTCCTGAACGGCAGCGCGATCGGCTTCTACGGCGACACCGGCGAGCGGGTGGTGGACGAGGAGGCGCCCGCGGGCGACGGCTTCCTGGCCGGGCTGTGCGAGGAGTGGGAGGGGGCGGCGGCGCCCGCCGAGGAGGCCGGGGTGCGGACGGTGTTCCTGCGCACGGGGCTGGTGGTGGCCCGGGGCGGCGGGGCCTGGGGGCGGTTGTTCCCGCTGTTCCGGGCGGGGCTCGGGGGGCGGCTGGGCGACGGGCGGCAGTACTGGTCGTACATCGCGCTGCACGACGAGGTGGCCGCGATCCGGCACCTCATGGACCGGGACGACCTGTCCGGCCCGGTCAACCTGACCGCTCCGCGGCCGCTGACGAACCGGGAGATCACGGCGGCGATGGGCCGGGTGCTGCACCGGCCGGCGGTGTGCGCGGTGCCGGCCGGGGTGCTGCGCGCGGTGCTCGGGGAGATGGCCGGGGATGTGCTGGGCAGTCAGCGGGTGGTGCCCAGGCGACTGCTGGAGTCCGGGTTCCGGTTCGCGTTCCCGGGCATCGAGGAGGCGATCCGCGCGGCGCAATGAGCCGGTTGGCAACACGGGCGAACAAAAGTGACCGTATGCGACCTCCATGCGACCGTGCCCTGTTGATGCGCGACTCCTGCCGACCGATCACCGCCCTAACCTCGATCCGAACTCGGGTATCCGTGGCGCCAGTCGGAGGCATGGCTCCTCCACCGGCCGCGTAACCACAGGAGGGGCCTCGTGCTTGAGCCCGCGTACCAGGTGGACGTCGTCATCGTGGGGGCCGGCATCGCCGGTCTCTCGGCCGCTCACCGGCTGACCAGTGCCGGAATCACCACCGCGGTCCTGGAGGCCGCCCCGTACGTCGGCGGCCGCATGTCGACGGAGAAGGTCGACGGCTTCCGGCTCGACCGCGTCGGACAGCTGCTGTCCACGTCCTACCCCGAACTCCGGCTGACCCCGGGCCTCGCCCAGCTGGCCGTGCGCCGCTTCGCACCAGGTGTGCTGCTGCACCGCGACGGGCGCCTCCAGCGCGCGGGCGCCCCGGCGCCCGGCGGGAGCGCGAGGGGCGCACGGGGCGCACTCCACGCGGTGCGCGCCTTCGCCGGCCCGCCCCGGGGCACGGCCGTCAGGGTCCCGGCCGCCCGGGCCGCCGTCGGGGCGTCGGCGGCCCGGGCCACGACCGGCCGGGGGACGACGGTCACGCCCGGCCGGTCCGGCGGCGCGCCGGTGGGCGGCGCGGTGGACCAGGCCCGGCTGGGCGCCGCGCTCGGCCGGCTCGCGGCGACCCCCGTCGAGCGCGTCCTGGCCCGCCCCGAACTGCCCGCCGCCCAGGCGCTGGCCCGGCGCGGGGTGCCGGCGCGCACCATCGACGGCTTCCTGCGCCCGCTGCTGGCCGCGCTGCTGTGCGACCCGGAGCTGACCACCTCCAGCCGGTGCGCCGACCTGGCGCTGCGCGCTTTCGCGAGCGGCCGGCTGTGCGTGCCGGAGGGCGGGGCGGAGGCGCTGCCGGAGCTGCTGGCGCGGGCGCTGCCGCCGGGCACGGTGCACACCGGGGTGCGGGTCACGTCGGTGTCCACGACCTCGGTGGCCACCGCCGAGCACGGGGAGGTCCGCTGCCGGGCGGTGCTGCTGGCCACGGACGCGCGGGCCGCGGCGGAGCTGCTGCCGGGCCTGCGGGTACCGGACTTCCATCCGGTGACGGTGGTCCACCACACCACGGACGAGCCCGCTGAGGCGTTCCCGACCGGTGCCTCGCTGCTGCTGGACGCGGACCGGGGCGGGCCGGTGGCGCACACGGCGGTGCTCAGCGCCGTGGACCCGAGCCGGGCACCGGCCGGCCGGGTGCTGATCTCCTCGACGGTGCTGGGCCCGCCGCCGGAGGGCGTCGACACCGCCGTCCGCATCCACCTCGCCCGCCTCTACGGCACCTCCACGCGCCGCTGGGAGACGCTGGCCGTGCACCACACCCCCGAGGCGGTCCCGGCCATGCGTCCCCCGCACGACCCGCGCCGCCCGGTGCGCCTGCTGGCGGGCCTGTACGTCTGCGGGGACCACCGCGACGCCGGCACGGTCCAGGGCGCGCTGCACTCCGCCCGCCGGGCGGCGTCGGCGATCCTGGCGGACCTGGGCGCGGCGGGCTCGCTGCACCGCGCGGACCCGGCGCCGGTGCTGCCGAGGGCGGCGTAGCCGATCGGAGCGGCGAGGCGGTCCTACCCCAGCGCCGCGACCTTCTCCCGGTAGGTCCGTACCGGCGCCGCGTCCCGGTACGGCTCCAGCCGGCGTTCGAAGTCCTTCACGTACTCCACCGCGCGGGCGGACCGCATCTCCGCGGCCTGCCCCGCGGCCTCCGCCGCCAGCGCGCACGCCTGGTCGAGCTCGCCGAGGCCGAGCCGTGCGGTGGCGAGGACGACCCGGCAGAACAGCCGGCTGCGGGCGAAGACGGGCGCCCGCAGCTGGAGGGCGCGTTCGGCGTGCTGCGCGGCGGCCCGGAACTGCTGGAGGTCCCGGTGGCAGTGCCCGGACTCGTCGGCGAGCTGCCCCTCGTCGAAGAACCGGGCCCAGTACGGCACCTCGTCCCCGGGCCGGGCCGCCTCCAGCGCGCGTTCGGCCCGCACCAGTGCGGCGGTGCACGCCCGTACCTCGCCCAGGACGGCGTGCGCCCGCGCCTCGGAGGCGTGCAGCAGCGACTGGACGACGGGCGGCGCGCCGCTGCCGACGCCCTGCTGGGCGACCCGGGTGAGCTGCACGGCCTCCCTGCCGTGGCCGAGGTAGACGGCCTGGCGGCTCATGGTGACCAGGACGTAGGAGCCGTAGGCCCGGTCGCCGGCGGCCTGGGCGAGCCGCAGGGCCTGCACGAAGTAGCGCTGGGCCAGTCCGTGCGCGGCGATGTCGTACGAGGTCCAGCCCGCCAGCCGGGTCAGGTCGGCGGCGGCGCCGAACAGCCGGCGGCCGGTCTGCTCGCCGTAGCTGCCGCGGAGCATCGGCTCGCACTCGTGCTCCAGATAGCGCACCAGCGCCTGCCGGGCGTGGCCGCCGCCGAACCGGTCGTCGAGGGTGCGGAACAGTTCGCCGACCGAGCGCAGCGCGGCGATGTCGCCGGCGGTGACCCGGTGGCCGGGGGCGCGCTCGGCGGTCGCGCGGGCCCGGGCCACGGCCGCCGCGCCGGGCGGCAGCGGGGTGCGGGGCGTGCCGGGCCGGGCCTGCGCCGGTACCCGGGGCCCCGGCTCGCGGGCCACCCGGTCGTCGGGCTTGCCGATCAGCCAGTCCCGGCTGGGCACGACCAGTCCCGCCGGGGTGAAGGCGATCTTGCGCAGCTCGGCGTGGCTGCCGGAGTCCTTGCGCCACAGGCCGCTGACGATGTCGACGGCCTCCTCCGGGGTGGCCGCGAACTCCAGCCCCGCGTAGACCGGCGCACAGGAGTCCAGGCCGAGATCCTGGGCGGTGAGCCGGCGCCCGAGCCGGCGGGTGAAGACCTCGGCGATGAGGGCGGGGGTCGTCCCGCGCGGCTGCTGTCCGCGCAGCCAGCGGGTGACGGATGTCTTGTCGTATCTGAGGTCCAGCCCGTGTTCCAGACCGAGCTGATCGACGCGACGGGCCAGACCCGCGTTGGAGAACCCGGCTTCTGCGATGAGCGCGGCGAGCTGGCGGTTGGGGGTGCGCTGCGCGGGTCGGTCCGTCATCTGCGGTGCGGTCTCCTGCCTTCCGGGCCTGTCGCGTGCCCGGATTGCCGTTGAGCAGCCCTTATGGCCTCACGAACGGCGCGAATGTAGCGGAGAGTGAGCGCACGATCACACAGTTTGCCCCGCATTCATCCGATCGTGTGAGGAACGCCCGCAGGGCTGACGTGAACCGGTCGGACGTACAGTGGCGTGGGCGCGATACATGCCTGACACACCCATCGCCGAGGGAGGCGCTTGCCGTGAGTGAGTTGCGGTTCGTCCGCAGGGGATTCGGTGCCGATGCCGTCGACTACCAGGAGGCCTGGGACGAGCAGCGCCGGATCCACGCGGCCCGGTTCGCCGACGAGGTTCCCGACACCGTGATCCTCCTGGAGCACCCCCCGGTGTACACGGCCGGCCGGCGCACCGAGGACAGCGAGCGCCCGCTGGACGGCACCCCGGTCATCGACGTGGACCGCGGCGGCAAGATCACCTGGCACGGCCCGGGCCAGCTGGTGGGCTACCCGATCCAGAAGCTGCCCCGCCCGGTGGACGTGGTCGCGCACGTGCGCCGGCTGGAGGAGGCGCTCATCCGCACCTGCGCCGAGTTCGGCCTGGAGACCACCCGGGTCGAGGGCCGCAGCGGCGTGTGGGTGCTCGGCGACCCGGTCGAGCAGCGGCCCGCGCTCGGGGGGCTCTCCCTGGACTTCGACCCGCGCCTGACCGACGAGGAGTTCGACCCCCGGCTCAACGGCCCCGAGTACGCCCCCTCCAACGCGGGCCAGCGGCGCGAGGACCGCAAGATCGCGCAGATCGGCATCCGGGTGGCCAAGGGCGTCACGATGCACGGCTTCTCGTTCAACGTGAACCCGGACATGAAGTGGTTCGACCGGATCATCCCGTGCGGCATCCGCGACGCGGGCGTGGCCTCCCTCGCGGCCGAGCTGGGCCGGGACATCACGGTCGAGGAGGTCGTTCCGGTGGTGGAGAGGCACCTCAGGGACGTCCTGGAGAACGCGGTCCTCAGGCCCCGGGAGATCGAGAAGGCGTCCGCCTGATCGCCGGCCGCGGGAATGCGCCCTGTGGTCGCGAGGTTGGTCTCACCGGCAGGGCGCGATGAGCACGGGCGTACCCTGGTGTACGCCGAAGAATCGAAGTCACAGGGAGCCGACGTGTCCGCAGTCTCACCGGACGGACGCAAGATGCTGCGCCTGGAGGTCCGCAACAGCCAGACCCCCATCGAGCGCAAGCCCGAGTGGATCAAGACCCGGGCGAAAATGGGCCCCGAATACACGAAGATGCAGAACCTCGTGAAGAGCGAGGGCCTGCACACGGTGTGCCAGGAAGCCGGCTGCCCGAACATCTACGAATGCTGGGAGGACCGCGAGGCGACCTTCCTCATCGGCGGCGACCAGTGCACCCGGCGCTGCGACTTCTGCCAGATCGACACCGGCAAGCCCGAGGCGCTCGACCGCGACGAGCCGCGCCGGGTGGGCGAGTCCGTGGTGACGATGGACCTGAACTACGCCACCATCACCGGCGTGGCCCGCGACGACCTGCCGGACGGCGGTGCCTGGCTGTACGCGGAGACCGTGCGCCAGATCCACGCCCAGACGGCACAGCGCGAGGGCGGCCGGACGAAGGTGGAGCTGCTGGCCCCCGACTTCAACGCGGTCCCCGAGCAGCTGGCCGAGGTGTTCGAGTCGCGCCCCGAGGTCTTCGCGCACAACGTCGAGACGGTCCCCCGGATCTTCAAGCGGATCCGCCCCGGCTTCCGCTACGAGCGCTCCCTGAAGGTCATCACCGAGGCCCGCGACTTCGGCCTGGTCACCAAGTCGAACCTGATCCTCGGCATGGGCGAGACCCGCGAGGAGGTCAGCGACGCGCTGAAGCAGCTGCACGAGGCGGGCTGCGAGCTGGTCACCATCACCCAGTACCTGCGCCCCTCCGTGCGGCACCACCCCGTGGAGCGCTGGGTGAAGCCGCAGGAGTTCGTGGAGCTGAAGGAGGAGGCCGAGCAGATCGGCTTCTCCGGTGTGATGTCCGGCCCGCTGGTGCGCTCCTCGTACCGCGCCGGGCGCCTGTACCAGATGGCCGTCGAGAAGCGGGGCGCGTTCGTCGCCGCCCAGGCGGTGTGAGCCCCGCTCCGCGGGCGAAGCGGTGTGCGCCGCGCGTGTGAATCGTCGCACAAATCGCTACTGCCCGGTAATGGCCGAGTCGACGCGGTCCCGGCCGTCCTCGCTGATGAGGGCGGCGCCGGGGCCGCGTCGCCGTTCCGGCCTCCGCACCGAGGGGTTCATGACTGTTTGACCGGCCGGTCACGCCCTGGTAACACCGGACAGTGACCCTGGTGCCATGCCCCTGTCTCCACCGTTTCGAGGGGGGATCCCGATCATGCAGGCAGCACCCGTGCGCGCCGGCGCCATCCCGTCCTTCACCGACGCGCTCCGCCGCGTCGAGTCCCTGCTGCTGAGCGGCGGCCAGCGCACCGCCCGCCGCAACGCCTGGACCTCCGTCCTGGAGGACCGCCGCCGGGCCAAGGACCGGGTGGAGGCCCAGCGGTACCTGGAGCAGGCCGCCGCCCGCTCCTGACCCCGCCCCGCCCCCGGACCGCTCCCGCCGGGCACTGCCGTCGTGGGCGCTCCCGGGGGCACGTAGACTTCGTGGCATGGCGAGGAAGGAAACCGCGGCGGACGCCGCGAATGCCGGGCGACTGAAGCAGATCGCCCTCACGTACCAGATGACCCGCAAGGCCGACAAGAAGATCGGCCTTGTACTCGCGGCCGTCGGCATCGGCACGCTCGGTGTCTTCCTCGCGATCGGCTTCCTGATCGGACACCCGGTCTACCTGGGCATCTTCGGTCTGCTGGTCGCCCTGCTGGCGACGGCCGTCGTGTTCGGCCGCCGGGCCGAGCGGGCCGCCTTCGGCCAGATGGAAGGCCAGCCGGGCGCCGCCGCGGCCGTGCTGGACAACATCGGCCGGGGCTGGACGACGACTCCGGCGGTGGCGATGAACCGCAGCCAGGACGTGGTGCACCGGGCCGTCGGCAAGGCCGGCATCGTGCTGGTCGCCGAGGGCAACCCGAACCGGCTGAAGAGTCTGCTGGCCGCAGAGAAGAAGAAGATGAACCGGATCGTCGCGGACGTTCCGGTGCACGATGTGATCGTGGGCAACGGCGAGGGCCAGGTCGAGCTGAAGAAGCTGCGCACCACCCTGCTGAAGTTCCCGCGGGTGCTGACCGGCCCCCAGGTGACCGCGACCAACGACCGGCTGCGCGCGCTCGGCGACCTGATGAGCAACATGCCATTGCCGAAGGGCCCTATGCCGAAAGGCATGAAGCTCCCGAAGGGCGGCCCCCGCGGGCGCTGACCGCACCCCTGTACGCCATCGACGAAGCCCCGTACCCCGTTGGAGGGTACGGGGCTTCGTTGACACGCCACCGAACGGAGCATCCAGCCGGTTATCAGCTCATCCGCTTTTAGCCTTCGGGATGTGACAAAACGCCATATTACGTACCTCGCCTGCGCCACGGCCCTCGTCGGTGCGTTCGCCGGCGCCGCCCCGGCGTCGGCGGCCCACCGGACCCTCGTGGTGCACCCGGGCGAATCCATCCAGAAGGCGGTGAACGCCGCCCGGCCCGGCGACACCGTACGGGTCCTGGCCGGCACCTACCACGAGAGCGTCACCGTCAGGACCGCCGCGGTGACCCTGCGGGGCGCGGGCCCGCGCACCGTCATCCGGCCGCCCGCCAAGGCCCAGGCCGGGCCGCCCGCGAAGGGGGCCACCCCCACCTGCCTCGGGGCCGGCAACGGCATCTGCGTCGTCGGCGGGAAGAACAAGGCCCTCCGGGACGTCACCGTCGCCGATCTGCGGGTGACCGGCTTCGCCAAGGTCGGCGTGTGGTCCATGGGCACCGACCGGCTGACCGTGACCGGGGTGACCGCCGACGGCAACGGCCAGTGGGGCATCGCCCAGGAGCACTCCACCCGGGGCGTCTTCCGCCGTGACATCGCCCGGCGCAACGGCGACGCCGGCCTGTTCCTCGCCAACAGCGTCAAGGCCGAGCAGGGCGCCAAGGACAGCCGGGGCACGGTGGTCGACCACACCCTGCTGGAGGACAACCGGATCGGCCTCACCGTCCGCCGGCTGCGCAACCTCACCGTCCGGCGCAACCACGTCACCGGCAACTGCGCCGGCGTGTTCGTCGTGGGCGACGAGAACAAGCCGCGGGCGGGCGCGCTGACCGTGCGCGGCAACCTGGTCGAGCGGAACAACAAGTACTGCCCGAAGACCGCCCGGCTGCCCTACCTCCAGGGTTCCGGCATCGTCCTGACCGGCACCGAAAAGGCCCTGATCACCCGGAACACGGTCACCGGCCACTCCGGGAAGTCCCCGCTGTCGGGCGGCATCGTCCTGTTCAAGAGCTTCGTCGGCGCCACCAGCGAGCAGAACCGGATCACCGGCAACCAGTTGTCGGCCAACTCCCCCGCGGACCTGGTCAACCAGGAGGCGGCGAAGAGCGGCAACGCCTTCGAGCGCAACTCCTGCCGCGCCTCCAGGCCCGCAGGACTGTGCTGACCGGACAGCCGTACCCGACCCACGCAAGGAAGGAAGGCGGCACATGACCGCACCATCCCCCGCGCTCTCCACCGCGCCGGAGCCCGGGGCACCCCCCACCCCGCCGCCGTCGATGCGGCTGCGCGAGCTCGTGTTCGGGGCGGCCTGCGCCGCCGCCGTCCGCGCCGCCGCCCGGCTCGGCGTCGCCGACGCCCTCGGGGACGCCCCCATGACCGTCCAGAGCCTGGCGGCGGCCGTGCACAGCGAGCCCGGGCCGCTGCGCCGGCTGCTGCGCGCCCTGTCCTGCTACGGCGTCTTCGCCGAGCGGCCCGACGGCACCTTCGCCCACACCGAGATGTCCCGGCTTCTGCGCGAGGACGACCCGAACAGCCTGCGGGCCATCGCCCTGTGGTGCACCGAGCCGTGGACCTGGGACGCCTGGCCCCGGCTGGACCGGGCGGTGCGCACCGGGCACAACGTCGTGCAGGACCTGTACGGCAAGGAGTTCTTCGCGTACCTCAACGAGGACGCCCCGGAGTCCGCCGACGTCTTCAACCGCGCCATGACCCGCTCCAGCGAGCAGTCGGCCCGGGAGGTCGCCGCGCTGCTCGACCTGTCCGGCAGCGACTCGGTCGCCGACCTCGGCGGCGGGCAGGGGCACGTGGTGGCCAGCCTGCTCGACAAGTACCCGGCCATGCTGGGCTACCTGCTGGACCTGCCGCGGGTGGTGGACAACGCCCTGCCCCGGCTGCGCGAGGGCGACCTGGCCGGCCGGACGCGGATCGTGCCCGGCGACATCCGCGAGGCCGTCCCGGTGCGGGCCGACGTCTACATCATCAAGAACATCCTGGAGTGGGACGACGAGTCCACCGCCCGGCTGCTGCGCAACGTGGTCGAGGCGGGCGGCCCCGGCACCCGGGTCGTCGTGATCGAGAACCTGGTGGACGACACGCCGTCCATGCGGTTCAGCACCGCCATGGACCTGCTGCTGCTGCTCAACGTCGGCGGGGCCAAGCACACCACCGCCAGCATGACCGGCCGGCTGCGGGCGGCGGGCCTGGAGGTGGACGACATCCGCCCGGTCAACCCGTTCCTGCACGCGTTCGACTGCACGGTCCGCGGCTGAGCCCCCTCCCCACGGCACACCGGTGCCGGGTCCGCGTCAGGCGCGGGCCCGGCACCGGTGCTCCGGACGAGGGTGTCAGACTCCGGCGTCGCGCTCCCATACGTAGAAGCGCTGGGCCATGGCGTCCTTCGGGGACCGCCAGGTCTCCGGGTCGTACGCGCTGACGTACGCCGACAGCCGCTCGCTGACCTCCCGGAACTCGGGGTGCGAGGTGACCTTGGCGATGGCCGGTCCGGGCTCGCGCTCGGACTCGATGAGGTGCATGTACACATCGCCGAACTGGAAGAGGCTGCGCCGGGTCACCCCGACGAGGTGCGGCAGCTCTCCGCGGTCGGACTCCGCGAACACCTTGGCGATGTCCGGCGCGGAGCCCGGGGCCATGCGGGCGACGATCAGGGCCTGGTGCACGGTCGTCTCCTGCTCTCCGGCTCAGTCGGCCAGGGCCGGGGCGGGCCGCCGGCCGGCCGCCGCCTTCTCGATCTTGTCCCGGATCAGGGCGAGCTGGACCTTGGAGTTCTTGTTGATGTTGTCGGTCATCCAGTCGTCGTCGACCGGCGCCTCCGGCTTCATCGCGAAGTCCTGGACCCACACCATCCGGGTGCCGGCCGGGACCTCCTCGTAGCTCCAGCGGATGTCCATGTGGGCGAAGGGGCCGGTCTCCACCCGGCGGGCGGTGACGGTCAGGGAGTCGCGGTCCGGCTCGCGCTCGGAGACCCAGCTCCAGACGGTGCCGTTCTCGTCCGGGTGCATGGTGAGCCGGAACGTGGTCTTGGCGCCCTCCCGCTTGAGGACCTCCACCGACGCGTACTCGCTGAACAGCTGGGGCCAGCGCTCCAGGTCGTTGGTCATGTCCCAGACCAGGTCCAGCGGGGCCGCGATGGTGATCTCGTTCTCGGTGTGTCCTGCCATGTCAGGCTCCTGCCATCAGGGTGGTGTTGACGAGGTTGAGGAACTGCTGCGGCGTCTTGCAGCGTTCGGCGTCGACCGGCATCGGGGTGCCGTGGGTGTTCTCCAGCTCGCCGACGATGCCGAGCAGGCCGAGCGAGTCGACGCCCAGGACGTCGAAACCGGTGTCCGGCCTCTCCATCAGCTGCTCCGGGCTGACGGTGACCCCGGCGGCCTTCTTCATCAGCGCGGCGAGTTCTTCCACGGTGATCTGCGGCATGTGCTTCCTCCTTTGCTGTGCTCACTGCCTGGTGCCGGCTCGCAGCACCAGCGCCGAGTTCGACCCCATGAGTCCGCGGCTGAGCACCAGTGCCGTGCGCGGTTCGGCGACGCGCGCGTGGCCCGTCACGAGGTCGAGGTCGTGGCAGACGTCGAAGACGTTCGGCGTCGGCGGGATCAGGCCGTGCTCCATCGCCAGCACGGCCGCGGCGGTGTCCAGCACGGGGGCCGCGCAGTAGCCGCGGCCGATCCCGGTCTTCGGCGCGGTGACCGGGACGCGGGTGCCGTGTGCGCCGAGGGCGTCGGCGAGCGCGAGCGCCTCGGCCCGGTCGGCCTCCGGCACCCCGAGGGCGTCGGCGAAGACCACGTCGATCTCCTCGGGGGCCGCCCCCGCCTCCGCGAGGGCCTGCCGGATGGCGTGCGCGAGGCCGTCGCGGGAGTCCGCCCAGCGGGAGGCCCCGGTGAAGGTGGCCCCGTGGCCCGCGACGACGGCCCGGATGCCGGCGCCGCGCTCCCGGGCGGTGCCCGCCGCCTCGACGACGAGCATGCCGCCGCCCTCGGCCGGCACGAACCCGCACGCCCCGTCGGTGAAGGGGCGGTAGGCCCGGGCCGGGTCGGTCTCCCGGCTCAGCTCCGCGTAGCCGAGCTGGCAGACCATCGAGTACGGCGCGAGCGGCGCCTCGGTGGAGCCGGCCACGATCACGTCGGTGCCCCGGCGCACCGCCCGGGCCGCGTGGGCGAGGGCGTCCAGCCCGCCGGCCTCGTCGGAGGCGACGACCGAGCAGGGCCCCTTGAAGCCGCGGCGGATGGAGACCTGGCCGGTGCTGGCGGCGTAGAACCAGGCGATGGACTGGTACGGCCCGACGAACCGGCTGCCCTTGCCCCACAGTCGCTGCAGTTCGCGCTGGCCGAACTCGCCGCCGCCGGATCCGGCGGCGGTGACCACGCCGATGGAGTACGGCGCGTCCGGGATGCCGGACGGCGCGAGCCGGGCGTCGTCCAGCGCGAGGTCGGCCGCGGCCATGGCGTAGTGCGTGAACCGGTCGGTCTGGACGAGGAAGCGCTCCTCGATGGTGGCCGCCGGGTCGAAGGCGCGGACCTCACCGGCCACCTTCAGGGGAAGGTGCTCGCAGCCCTCGCGGGTCACCCGGTCGAGGACGCTGAGGCCCTCCTGGGTCGCCTTCCAGAAGGTGTCGGTGCTGGTGCCGTTGGGTGCGACCACCCCGATGCCGGTGATGGCCGCCTGCCGGTCCTTCGGTTCGCTCATCGTGTGTCCTCACTCCCTCGGCCGGGTCAGGATCACCGCGGACTGGAAGCCCCCGAACCCGCTGCCCACGGACAGCACGCTGCTCAGCTTGCGTTCGCGGGCGACGCGCGGGACGTAGTCCAGGTCGCACTCCGGGTCGGGGATCTCGTAGTTCGCGGTCGGCGGTACGACCTGCTTGGCGAGGGCCAGCACACAGGCGACCAGTTCGATGGCGCCGATCGCCCCGAGGGAGTGCCCCACCATGGACTTGATGGAGCTCATCGGGGTGTCGTAGGCGTGGTGGCCGAGCGCCCGCTTCACGGCCGCCGTCTCGTGGCGGTCGTTCTGCCGGGTGCCGGAGCCGTGCGCGTTGACGTAGTCGATCGCCGTGGGGTCGAGCCGCGCCTGGCCGAGGGCGGTCTCGATGGCCCGCGCCATCTCCAGGCCCTCTTTGGTCAGGCCGGTCATGTGGTAGGCGTTGCCGAAGGTGGCGTAGCCGCCGAACTCGCAGTACACATGGGCACCGCGGGCCCGGGCGTGCTCCAGCTCCTCCAGGACGAGCACCGCGCCGCCCTCGCCCATGACGAAGCCGTCACGGTTGTTGTCGAAGGGCCGGGAGGCGTGCGCCGGGTCGTCGTTGTTCGGGCTCGTGGCCTTGATCGCGTCGAAGCAGGCCATGGTGATCGGGGATATCGGGGAGTCCGAGGCCCCGGCGACGCATATGTCGGCCCGCCCCTCCTGGACGGTGTGGAACGCGTAGCCGACGGCGTCCAGGCCGGAGGTGCAGCCGGTGGAGACGGTCTGCACCGGACCCCGTGCGCCGAAACGTTCCGCCACCGCGGAGGCCACGGTGCTCGGCGAGAACGCCCGGTGCAGCTGGGGCTCCGCCTCGGTGTGGTCGACGTCCCAGCGCTGGCCGCGGTGGCTGACCAGGACGTAGTCGTGCTCCAGGCGGGTGGTGCCGCCGACGGCGGTGCCCAGGGAGACACCGACCCGCCAGGGGTCCTCCCGGGCCAGGTCGAGACCGGAGTCCCGCACCGCCTCCTCGCCGGCGACCAGGGCGAACTGGATGTACCGGTCCGCCCCCTGGACCTGCTCCGCGTCCAGGCCGTACGCGGCCGGGTCGAAGTCGCACTCGGCCGCGATCCGGGACCTGAGCCCGGCCGGGTCGAAGAACGTGATGCCCCGCGTCGCGGTACGGCCTTCGGCCAGCAGGTCCCAGAACGCCGGTACGCCGATCCCGCCCGGAGCGACGACGCCTATGCCGGTGACCGCCACGCGCCGGGTCATGAGCGGACCTGTTCCCGGGCGGCCGGCTCGGCGACGGCGGCGAGGGGCCGCGCCGTCTCCTCGGTGTCGACGTGGCCGAGGGCCGGCTTCGGGGCGAGCGGGCCCAGGTGGAAGACGAGCCGCGCCTCCACGTTGCCGACGTTGCGGAACCGGTGGCGCATGTTGATCGGGATCAACAGGCCCTGCTCGGGCCGCAGCGGGTGCGGCTCGCCGTCCAGGTCCACCTCCAGCTGCCCGCACAGGACGTAGACGAACTCCTCGGAGTAGGGGTGGTAGTGCTCACCGATGCGGTCGCCGGGCTGGACGATCGCCACGCCCATGAAACCGCTGGTGGCGCCCGCCGTCGTGGGGGTGAGCATCGCGCGCAGATCACCACCGCGCCGGGTGTTGGGCTCGATCTCGCTCAGGTCGATGATCTTCGGAAGGGATGAGGTCACGGTGTTCCTCCGTAGGTTGGGCCGGCCTGCCGGGGTCAGGCGTCGGGCGAACGGCGGTCGGTGACGAGGTCCATGCCGACGGGCTCGCCGTCCAGCAGGGCCTCCAGCCCGGCCAGGTGTCCGGGCTCCTCCAGGGCGGCCCGGGCGCCGACGCCGGGGCGTACGTCCAGCAGCCGGACGACGACGTCGTCGCGCTGGAAGATCGTGCTGCGCAGCACGAAGCTGTCCGGGTCGTCCGCCGCCGCCTCGTCCCGCTGGGCGAGGAGTTCCGCCAGCCGCATGCCGCTGCCCGGGCGGGCCGGGTAGAAGCGGGCCAGCCGCTCGCCCTCGGTCAGCTCGTCGGCGGTGACGTGGTGCACGGCGGGCAGCGCCGCCCGGGTGAAGAACACCCGCGCGGACTCCTGGTCGTTCAGGTCCCGCTCCTGCTCCAGATAGGGGTTGATGGCCTCCTCCACGGCCCGCACCTCGGGCTGCCGGGCCACGTGGCGCAGCGCCGCGAGCAGGTCGCCGCGCACCTCGATGGCCCGCACCACCCGGTTGCCGTGCATGAACAGCGAGGTCCGGCACAGCCGGGTGGTCTCGTCGACCCGGGCCCGGGGCGAGGCGTAGTCCGCCAGGATCCGCCGCACCTCCGCCTCGCTGCCGGGCCGCACCGTGAAGGTGAGCGCGTGCCGGATCACCCCGTCGCCGATCCGGGGGGAGGACTGGAGCCGTCGGCGCTCGGCGGAGACCGCGGCCTCTCCCCCGGTCTCCCGGACCACGTGGAAGCGCAGCGACCGGGTGTCCCGCACGCAGCTGTGCAGCGGTTCCACCATCCGCACGTGCTCCTCGCTGTTCACCCAGGTGAGGAACGGCGGGGCGCTCTCCCACTCGCTGGTGATGAGCCATTGGGAGGGGTTCTCGATGGACTGGCACAGCTGGTCGCTGACGTGGCCGGGAACCTGTGCCACCTGGTTGCACAGCTGTTCGTAGGCCTCCAGGAACTGCTGCTGGGCGCCGTCGTGGACGTCCACGAGGAGGACGACCCGCAGGCGGGAGCCGTCGAACACCGACTGGGAGACCCGCTTCGACACCTGGCGCGTCGACGGGGCCGAGGGCTTTTCCGACAAGGTGGTCATGCTGCGCACATCTCCTTCACGGGGGCAGAGGCAACGCCGGCGGCCGAATGACGCGACGTCAGCGCTTCTTGATCCTGTGCCGCTTCCCCCGCGTCGCGCGACTCGCGTGAACCACGCGGGTGATTGAGCACGCGAAAGCCGTCCCACAGGGCACACAAACACCAATGCGCCCCGCATCCCGAACCCTGCCCCTGGAGCCCTGATGCAGCAGAAAGCCGATCACCGGGTGCCCGTCCTCGTCGTGGGCGGCTCCCTGGTGGGCCTGTCCCTCTCCCTGTTCCTGGGCCGTCTCGGCGTACCGCACATGCTCGTCGAGCGGCATTCCGGGACCTCGATCCACCCGCGCGGCCGCGGCAACAACCTGCGCACGATGGAGCTGTTCCGGGTGGCCGGCCTCGAGCCGGACATCAAGGCGGCGGCCTCGCTGCTCGCGGACAACCACGGCATCCTGCAGACGCCCACCCTGGCGGGTGACGCCGGGGAGTGGCTGTTCCGGCACATCGACCCGGGCGGCGGGCTCGCGAAGTTCAGCCCCACCACGTGGTGCCTGTGCAGCCAGAACGACCTGGAGCCGGTGCTGCTGCGGGGGGCCCGGGCGCTCGGCGGCGACCTGCGCTACTACCACGAGCTGGAGTCCTTCTCCCAGGACCCCGAAGGGGTGACGGCGTACGTCCGGGACCGGGACAGCGACGAGCTGTACACGGTCCGCGCGGACTACCTGGCGGCCTGCGACGGCCCGCGCAGCCCCGTCCGGGGCCGGCTCGGCATCGGGCAGAGCGGCCCCGGCGACCTGTTCGCCAACGTCAGCGTCACCTTCCGGTCCAAGCTGCTCGCCGAGACCGTCGGCGACCGGCACTTCATCTGCTGCTACCTCACCAACCCGGAGGCCGACGGCGCGCTGCTGCCCGTCGACAACAAGGAGCACTGGGTCTTCCACGCGCCGTGGCACCCGGAGCACGGCGAGCGGCTGGAGGAGTTCACCGAGGAACGGCTCCAGCGGCACATCCGGCTGGCCGTCGGCGTGCCCGACCTCGACGTCGAGATCACCGGGAAGGCGTCCTGGCGCGCGGCGGAACGGGTCGCCGAGCGGTACACGGCCGGCCGGGTGCTGCTCGCCGGGGACTCGGCCCACGAGATGTCACCGACCGGCGCGTTCGGCTCCAACACCGGCATCCAGGACGCGCACAACCTGGCCTGGAAGCTGGCCGCCGTGCTCGGCGGCTGGGCCGGGCCCGACCTGCTGGAGACCTACGACACCGAGCGCAGGCCGGTCGCCCTGGCCACCAGCGCCCGCGCCTCGGCCCGCTCCGTGGAGCACAGCCACCCCGGGTTCGCCCCCACCCCGGGCGTCGGCGGCGGCCCGCGCAGCGGCATCCTCCCGGTGGTCCTCGCCTACCGCTATCTGGAGGGCGCCGTCCTGGACGCCGACCCGGCCCAGCCGGTCGTCCCCGACGGGGTCCGGCTGACCGCGGACCCGGGCAGCCGGGCCCCGCACCTGTGGCTGCGCCGGGCCGGCGAGCGGATCTCCACGATCGACCTCTACGAGCGCTCGCTGGTCCTGCTCAGCGACGCCGGCTCGGCCGCGGGCGCGGCCTGGCAGACCGCCGCGCGGCGCGTCGCGGACACGGACGGCGTACGGCTGGAGCCCTACCGCGTCGGCACCGGCCCCGGCGCCGACCTCACCTACGACGGCGAGGGCCCCGGCGGCGGCACCGACTGGGCGGCCCTGCACGGCACGACGGCCGACGGCGCGGTCCTGGTCCGCCCGGACGGCTTCGTGGCCTGGCGCGCGTCCGGCGCCGTGGCCGATCCGGAGGGGGAGCTGCGGCGGGTGGTGCGGGCGGTGCTGCGACGGGGGTGAGGGCAGGAGGGTGACACGGCGAAGGGTCACCCGTACCGGTGGTGCGGGTGACCCTTCCGCCGTGGTCGCCGGGGCCGGCTCAGATGCGGACCTCGACCGTCTGGGCGAGGCGGTCGTGCAGGCCGCGGCCGTCGCGGTCCCAGATCAGCGCGGGGATCGCGAGGCACAGCAGGACCGTGCGCAGCAGGGCGCGGCCCGGGCTGACCGTGCCGGTGCGCAGGGCGACCACCCGGATGCCGAAAAGCCGCTTGCCCGGCGTGCAGCCGACCGTGCCGACGGTGAGGGCGCTCAGCACGAAGAAGACGCCCAGCGCCCAGTTGCTCGTGAGCGGTCCGTTGCCGTGGGTGATCAGGCCGTATGCGATCAGGACGCACAGCGCCCAGTCCACCGCGAGCGCGCCGAGCCGCCGGCCGGGCCGGGCGATCGAGTTCGGCCCGTGCTCCGGGAGCCCGAGCTGCTCGCCCCGGTAGCCGAAGTCGGCACCCGCCTCTTCCATGGCCGCGCGGGGGCCGGAGAGCCACGATCCGATTGCCTGCCTGTTGTCCACCCGTCCACGGTACTGCGCCCGGTTTCGGACACTGTGCGCAGGGGGGCGCGGGAGCTACGGTGGACATGTGGCCGGTTAACTTCTGCGAAACAAACGGGTCACGCCCGAGAAATCACCCGTCCCTAGGGTCGAGGCCAGCGTGTGCCACCGCACTGGCCGCACGAACGATCTACCACCCCGGCGAGGACGGTCGGGAGTAGGAGGAGCTGGATGTTCCAGAACGCCGACGAGGCCAAGAAGTTCATCGCGGACGAGGACGTCAAGTTCGTCGACGTCCGCTTCTGCGACCTGCCGGGCGTCATGCAGCACTTCACGGTGCCCGTCGAGGCGTTCGACCCGGACGAGGAGCTGGCCTTCGACGGATCGTCGATCCGCGGTTTCCAGGCCATCCACGAGTCCGACATGGCTCTGCGCGCCGACCTGTCCACCGCGCGTGTCGACCCGTTCCGCCGGGACAAGACGCTCAACATCAACTTCTTCATCCACGACCCGATCACGGGCGAGCAGTACTCCCGTGACCCGCGCAACGTGGCGAAGAAGGCCGAGGCGTACCTGGCGTCGACGGGCATCGCCGACACCGCGTACTTCGGTCCCGAGGCCGAGTTCTACGTCTTCGACAGCGTGCGCTTCGCCACCTCGGCGAACGAGTCCTTCTACCACATCGACTCCGAGGCGGGCGCCTGGAACACCGGCGCCCTGGAGAACAACCGCGGGTACAAGGTCCGCTACAAGGGCGGCTACTTCCCGGTACCGCCGGTCGACCACTTCGCCGACCTGCGCGCCGAGATCTCCCTGGAGCTGGACAAGCAGGGCCTGAAGGTCGAGCGCCAGCACCACGAGGTGGGCACCGCCGGCCAGGCGGAGATCAACTACAAGTTCAACACGCTGCTGGCCGCCGCCGACGACCTCCAGCTGTTCAAGTACATCGTGAAGAACGTGGCCTGGCGCAACGGCAAGACCGCGACCTTCATGCCGAAGCCGATCTTCGGTGACAACGGCTCGGGCATGCACGTGCACCAGTCGCTGTGGAGCAACGGCGACCCGCTGTTCTACGACGAGGCCGGGTACGCGGGCCTGTCGGACATGGCCCGCTACTACATCGGCGGCATCCTCAAGCACGCCCCGTCGCTGCTGGCCTTCACCAACCCGACGGTGAACTCGTACCACCGCCTGGTGCCGGGCTTCGAGGCGCCGATCAACCTGGTGTACTCGCAGCGCAACCGCTCGGCCGCGATGCGTATCCCGATCACCGGCTCCAACCCGAAGGCCAAGCGCGTCGAGTTCCGCGCGCCGGACTCCTCCGGCAACCCGTACCTCGCCTTCTCGGCGCTGCTGCTCGCGGGCCTGGACGGCATCAAGAACAAGATCGAGCCGGCCGAGCCGATCGACAAGGACCTGTACGAGCTGGCTCCCGAGGAGCACGCGAACGTCGCCCAGGTCCCGACCTCCCTGGGTGCCGTCCTCGACGCCCTCGAGGCCGACCACGAGTTCCTCCTCCAGGGCGACGTGTTCACGTCCGACCTGATCGAGACGTGGATCGACTTCAAGCGCACCAACGAGATCGCGCCCCTCCAGCTCCGCCCGCACCCGCACGAGTTCGAGCTGTACTTCGACGTGTGACGGACCCGGCACCACAGCCGAGACCCCGCCGCTCCCCGTGAGTGGCGGGGTCTCGGTCTTTCGCGGGCTGTGCAACCTTTCCCGGTTCCCAGACTTCCTATTGTCGGAGGATCATGCCTCCGGAGTGTCGGATGAGAGGGGTTGCAGGGGGATGGCGGGACAGGACGACTGGGAGCGCGAGTTCGATCACGCGTGGGCGAACTCGGCCGAGCACAAGGAGCCCTCCGCGCGGGCCCGGATGCTCGCCGCCCGGTGGAAGGAGAACCCGCCGGAGCCGGCGCCCTTCCGGGCCGACCCGGACCCGGTGGGCCCGCGCCGGTCGTCCTGGGTGTCGACGGCCGTGGTGCTCGGCTGCGTGGCCGCGGTGATCGTGCTGCTGGGGTACGCGCAGCTGCGCTCTCCCTACTGAGCGGCCGGTCCGGACGGGGCCGGCGGGTGCACACTGGACAGCGGGGCGAGTCCCTGACTGCGGGGTGATGCGAGATGCGGAGCCGGTTCCGGAGTGACCGGCGGCTGACGGTGCGCATGGGCCTGACGCTGTTCCTGCTCGGGCTGCTGTACGTCGGTTTCGTCGCGGCGCTCATCGTGCTGCTGAGGTCCTGGGTGCTGGTCGCCGTCCTGGTCGGGGCGCTGTTCGTGGCCCAGTTCTGGTTCTCCGACCGGATCGCCCTGTTCGCGATGCGCGGCCGGCCCGTGGCGCGGGAGGAGTGTCCCGAGCTGCACGCCGTGGTCGACCGGCTGTGTGCGATCGCGGACCTCCCGAGGCCCGTGGTCGCCGTGTCCGAGATGGACATGCCGAACGCGTTCGCGACCGGGCGCAGTCCCGACCACGCCGTGGTCTGTGTGACCACCGGGCTGCTGCGCCGGCTGGAGCCCGCCGAGCTGGAGGGCGTGCTCGCGCACGAGCTGTCCCATGTCGCCCACAAGGACGTCGCCGTGATCACGGTGGCGTCCTTCCTCGGGGTGCTCGCGGGCCTGGTCGTGCGGTTCGCCTTCTACTCGCAGATCTTCGGCGGCGGACGCCGGGACCAGAACACCGCCATCGTCCTCGCCGCCGTCCTCGGCGTCTCGGTGGCCGTCTACGCCATCAGCTTCGTGCTGATCCGGGCGCTGTCCCGGTACCGGGAGCTGGCGGCCGACCGCGCGGCGGCACTGCTGACCGGCCGGCCCTCGGCGCTGGCGGCGGCGCTCACCAAGGTCTCCGGGGAGATCGCGCGCATCCCCACGAAGGATCTGCGCACGGCCCAGGCGTTCAACGCGTTCTTCTTCACCCCGGCGACCGGCCGGGAGCCCGGCATCGAGCGCTTCTTCTCCACCCACCCCACCCTGCGGCAGCGGCTGGAGCAGCTGGGCCGGATCTCGGCGGAGCTGGGTGAACCGACCGCGCCGGGCACGGCGGGCTGACCGGTGGGGGCCGGAGCCGCCCGGGGACGGGAAGCCGGCCGGGCGAGCGGGTCGGCAGGCGAGGTCCGACCCGGGGGCGGGGCCGGCGGGGGACGGGTGGCGGGTCGCACGGGCCGGAAGGACGGGGACGGCCGGCCGGGCGAGGCAGCCGAACCGGTGGACCGCCGAACGAACAGGGACGACCGGCCGGGCACCGACGCCCGGACGGACGGGGACGACCGGCCGGGCAAGGGAAACGCCGGCCGGACACGGAGCGTCGGCCGGGCGTGCGAGGGTGATCGAGCCGGGCCGAGGCCACGGTGGAGGTGGGCGAAGCGTGCGGTTGCTGGATGTGCTGCTGGGCCGTAGCCGGCCCGTCGTGCCGGATCTGGACCGGCTGTTCGCGCTGCCGTCGGCGGCGGTGACGCTGGAGGCGGCGGCCGGGCTCGCGCCGACGGGGTGCGGGGCGGTGTGCTTCGCCACGGTGGAGGGGGCGGCCTTCGCGCGGATCCGCGAGGAGGTGCGGGCGCTGCTGGACGCGGACAGCGACCGCGCCGGTCCGCCGGTGGAACCGCGGCGGGACGCCTACGGCTACTCCTGGCTGGTCTCCCGCCGCTCCCCCGGGCAGCTGCCGCAGCTCGTGGCCGATCTGCACGCGGTGAACAGTTCGCTGGAGGCGGCCGGCTTCGGTCCGCAGCTGCTGTGCTCGCTCGTCTCCTTCACGGACGGCGGCGGACGGCGCCCGGCGCTCGTGTACCTCTACAAGCGCGGCACCTTCTACCCGTTCGCCCCGCTGCCCGGTGCCGCCGAGCGGCGGGACACGGCGCTGGAGCTCCAGCTGCGGTCCGTCCTCGGCGGTGACCTGCCGATCGAGCCGGACCTGGACCGCTGGTTCCCGGTGTGGGGCGCCCCCGGCCTGTGACGGCCGGCGGCGCCCCCGTTCACCGCGCCTTCTCCCGGTCCTGCCGGCGGGTCTCGAAGGGCCGCTCACGGCGGTAGCGGCGCTCCCAGCGGGCCTGCCGGTCCCGGCGCTCCCGGTACGCCCGGTAGCTGTCGGGGAGGGCGCCCGGGGCGGCGCCGGGCGGGGCCGTGCCGGGGGAGCCGCGGCCGTGGGTCGCGTACCCGTACAACAGCGCCACCGCGGCGAGCCACCAGAGATGGTTTCCGATTCCGAGGATCACCAGGACCACGGTCCCGGTCGCGAGAATGCCACGCATGACGGACCTCCGTGGGGTGAGGGGGGATGGAAGCGGAGCGTGTCTGTTTCGTCTCCGTACGTGCAGCTTAGGGAGGGCGCGATCACCGGCGCATCCCGTTTTCCGCGCGCCCCTGAGAGGGTTTCCGGGGGTTTCCGCGGGCCGGGGAGGGCGCCGTGAGTGAATGGCCCGCATGAACCGACTCTCCACCTTCACGTACGCGTACGACGGTGAACGGCTCAGCGGGGCGGTCGCCGGGCCGTCCGGCCGGGCCACGGCGCTGCTGCTGCACGGCGCGGGCAACGGCAGCAAGGAGCGACTGCTGCCGTTCCTCGCCGACTTCGCCGGCCGGGGCTGCCGCGCGCTCGCCTTCGACTTCTCCGGGCACGGCGAAAGCACGGGCGCGCTCGCGGAGTCGAGCCTGCGCCGCCGGTACGAGCAGGCGGTGGGGGTGCTCGACGCGCACGCCCCGGCGGACGACCAGCTGGTCATCGTCGGATTCAGCATGAGCGGGCAGACGGTCGCGGATCTGATGCGGCACTACGGGCGGCGGGTCGCGGCCGTGGGGCTGTGCGCGCCCGCCGTCTACCGCCCGGAGGCCTGGGACGTGCCGTTCGGCAACGGCGACAGCCGCTTCTCGGAGCTGATCCGCACGCCGGACAGCTGGCGGGACTCCCCCGCCCTGGAGGTGCTGCGCTCGTACGCGGGCCGGGCGGTGCTGGCGGTGCCGGGGCACGACACGGTCGTCCCGGCGGCGGTCACCGAGGCCATACAGGAGGCGCTCTCGGAGCGCGCCCGGTTCTCCCGCTTCGACCTCCCGGACGCCGAGCACATCCTCGGCCTGTGGTTCCGCGACCACGACGGGGACCGGCGGGAGTTCGTGACGCAGTTGCTGGCGGGCCTGGACGGGCACGCGGAGGTGCCCCTTCGCTGACCGTGCCGGTTGTCCTCCCCGGCCGGGGGGAGGACAACCGGCACGCGGCTCACCGCGAGTAACGCATCAGCGCCCGCACCATGTGGCACGTGGTGTCGGAGGGCGGCCGCATGCCGATCCGCTCGGCCGTGCCACGGATCGTCTCGTTCCGGGCCTGGTCCGGCAGATAGATCCCGGAGTCGAGCAAGGCTATGGCGAGGCGCATGGCCTTCAGACGCCGGTTGTGCGTGACGTACCACTCACGCGGCCGTCCGGCGGGCAGCGGTCGCTTCGCCTCGGGCTCGTAGGGCGAGTCGAACAGCACGGGGTGCTGGGCGGTGGACTGGGTGGGCAACGGCTTCGGCTTGAGGGCGGCAGCGGGCACAGGCATCCTCCTGTCGCGGTCAGACCGGCCGCCGGCGGCCCGGCGCCCGGTCTCGAACACTGCTTCAATTCTACCGGGGGCCACTGACAATCGTCCGGTCGTGGAAGCGGGTGAATTCCCAGCTCACGCAGGAAATTGGCGGACCGTCAACGGGTGGTGGGGGTGGGGCTGCCGAGGCGCCCTGAATTCGAACAGAACCGGTACCGCGTACCGTGTCGCCCATGGAGATCTGGATCAATCCCGCCTGCTCGAAGTGCCGTAGCGCGCTCACCCTGCTCGACGCCGAGGGGGCCGAGTACACCGTGCGGCGGTATCTGGAGGACGTGCCGGACGAGGACGAGATCAGGGCCGTACTGGACCGGCTGGGCCTGGAGCCCTGGGACATCACGCGCACCCAGGAGGCGGCGGCCAAGGAGCTGGGGCTCGAGGAGTGGCCGCGCGACGCGAGCGCCCGGGACCGCTGGATCGCCGCGCTCGCCGGGCATCCGAAGCTCATCCAGCGGCCGATCATCACCGCGGACGACGGGACGGCGCTGGTGGCCCGCAGCGAGGACGCCGTACGGGAGGCCCTCTCCCACAGCAGGCGCTGACGGCTCCCGCCGCACCAGGAGTCCCGTGCGGGTGACCCGGTCGTACGCAATCCGGACGGCCGGGACCGCTCCCCCTCACCACGTGAGCCTCGGCACACAGACATCAGGTAACACGGGGTTCACATTCGGGCAATGGCCGGGAAACGGCCTGTTGACAGGCTGCCCGCAGTTCGAGCGGCGCCCCGTGCCGCAGCAACGCGGCACCCGCGCAGGCGGATGCGCCCGACCCACCCCCGAAGGAGTGGCCCCCGTGACCTTCAAGGCCGAGTACATCTGGATCGACGGCACCGCGCCGACGGCCAAGCTCCGTTCCAAGACGAAGATCATCACGGGTGCCCCGGCCGGTCTCGACGCGCTGCCGCTGTGGGGCTTCGACGGCTCCTCCACCAACCAGGCCGCGGGCCACTCCTCGGACTGCGTGCTCAAGCCGGTGTTCACCTGCCCGGACCCGATCCGCGGCGGCGACGACATCCTGGTGCTGTGCGAGGTGCTGGACACCGACCTGACCCCGCACCCCACCAACACCCGCGCCGCGCTGGCCGAGGTGGCCGAACGGTTCGCCGCGCAGGAGCCCATCTTCGGCATCGAGCAGGAGTACACCTTCTTCGAGGGCTCCCGTCCGCTCGGCTTCCCCGAGAACGGCTTCCCGGCCCCGCAGGGCGGCTACTACTGCGGTGTCGGCGCCGACGAGATCTTCGGCCGGGACGTCGTCGAGGCCCACCTCGACAACTGCCTGAAGGCGGGCCTCGGCATCTCCGGCATCAACGCCGAGGTCATGCCCGGCCAGTGGGAGTTCCAGGTCGGCCCGCTGGCCCCGCTGGAGGTCTCCGACCAGCTGTGGGTGGCCCGCTGGCTGCTGTACCGCACCGCCGAGGACTTCGGTGTCTCCGCGACCCTGGACCCCAAGCCGGTCAAGGGCGACTGGAACGGCGCGGGCGCGCACACCAACTTCTCCACCAAGGCCATGCGCGAGGGCTACGACGCCATCATCACCGCCTGCGAGTCGCTCGGCGAGGGTTCGAAGCCGCTGGACCACGTGAAGAACTACGGCGCCGGCATCGACGAGCGCCTGACCGGCCTGCACGAGACGGCCCCCTGGGACAAGTACTCCTACGGCGTCTCGGACCGGGGTGCCTCGGTGCGCATCCCGTGGCAGGTCGAGAAGGACGGCAAGGGCTACATCGAGGACCGCCGTCCGAACGCCAACGTCGACCCGTACGTGGTGACCCGCCTGCTGGTGGACACCTGCTGCGCCGCGCTGGAGAAGGCCGGCCAGGTCTGATCCGTCCCGCGCCACCCGGGGGCGCCCGCCGTCACGGCGGGCGCCCCCGTCGCGTACCCCGTACCCCGGCGCGGTGGCCGGCCCGGTACCGCTGTCCGAGGAGTGAGACGGCACTCCACCTTCCCGCGGCCCGCCGCCAACCCGCTGACCAGCGCGGAAAGCCGGGTTCACCCGAGGTTTCGGCGTCGATTTCTCACTGCGGAAACGTCCAAGCAGTGAGAGAAGACTCCTGCCCGCCGCGCGGCTCTGCTTCAATGGGACCATGGCCAGCCTCCAGCAGATCACCGCGACGGGTCGCTACGACCTCCAGCCGTTCTGGCCTTCCCGTCAGCACCACGACTTCGACCGTGTGTGTCGCCCCGCGATGAACGCGCGGGCCCTCTAAAGCCGTACCCCCGGCCTTCGGCCAGCGCGAAACGACGTACGTCCTCCGGCGACGCCCGACCACGAATCGGGGCCGCCGCACCGTCCGACGAACTCCTCTCGCGCGAAAGAGCTGACCTCTCATGGCGACCACCCGATCCCTCTCCACCGCGACCCTGCCCACCCCCGCCCCGAACGGCACCCGGCACCGGCTGCGCGCCGTCGACCGGGACGAGGTGGTGGACGTCGCGGACTTCCTGCCGCCGGGCGCCACCTGGCTGCCCGCGCCGCAGCACACCCTGCCCACCCTGCCGGGCCAGCCGCCGATGGTCGGCTACCTGGTGCTGGTCCCCGCCGACCAGCGGCCCCCGTTCCTGCCGGTCGCCGTCCCCGGCCAGCCGGCGGCACCGGCCGGGCACGCCGACGCGGAGCCCGGCGCCGAGCCGCCGGTGCGGATCGACCCCGTGCGGCGCACCGCCAGCGTGGACGGCCGTGAACTCGACCTGACATACCTGGAGTTCGAGCTGCTCGCCCACCTGGTGGCGCACCCGCACCGGGTGCACACCCGCGACCAGCTGGTCACCACGGTGTGGGGGTACGGCCACGTCGGCGACGGCCGCACCGTGGACGTGCACATCGCCCGGCTGCGCCGCAAGCTCGGCGACCGGCACCGCCAGTCGATCCAGACCGTGCGCCGGGTCGGTTACAAGTACACCCCGCCGACGGCCCGCTGACCGTTCTGCCCACGGCAGAGGCCCGCGCGCCCACGGCCCCGGACCGGGCAGGATCACCGGCATGAGACTTCTCGTGCTGGGCGGTACGGAGTTCGTGGGGCGCGCCGTGGTGGAGGCCGCGCTCGGACGGGGCTGGGAGGTGACCGTCTTCCACCGGGGACGGCACCAACCCCCGCCCGGGGCGCGGTCGTTGCGCGGCGACCGCACCGCACCCGGAGGGCTCGCCGCGCTCACCGCGGACCGCGCCGGCTGGGACGCGGTGGTGGACACCTGGTCGGCCGCCCCGCGCGCCGTGCGCGAGGCGGCCCGGCTGCTGCGCGGCCGGGCCGGGCGGTACGCGTACGTCTCCAGCCGGTCGGTGTACGCCTGGCCCTGGCCGCCCGGCGCCGCGGAGGACGCCCCGCTGGTCGACGGCGCCGCCGACGCCGGGGCCACGGACTACGCGGCGGACAAGCGCGGTGGTGAACTGGCCGCCGTGGAGGCCTTCGGCGCGGCCCGCTCGCTGCTGGTCCGGGCCGGGCTGATCCTCGGGCCGTACGAGAACGTGGGCCGGCTGCCCTGGTGGCTGAACCGGATCGCGCGCGGCGGCCCGGTCCTGGCCCCCGGCCCGCGCGAGCTGCCGCTCCAGTACGTCGACGCCCGCGACCTCGCCGGCTGGCTGCTCGGCGCGCTGGAACGCGGCCTGAGCGGGCCGTACAACCTGGTCAGCCCGCCCGGGCACACCACCATGGGCGCCCTGCTCGACGCCTGTGTACGGGCGACCGGCGCGGACGCGGAGCTGCGCTGGACCGCTCCGGAGACGATCCTGGCCGCCGGGATCGAACCGTGGACCGAGCTGCCGGTGTGGATGCCGCCGGGCGGCGAGGCGCACGGTGCCGTGCACGGTGCGGACGTGTCGCGGGCGGTGGCGGCCGGCCTGGTGTGCCGGCCGGCCGAGGAGACGGTCGCGGACACCTGGCGCTGGCTGAGCGGGCTGGGCGGCGCCGGGCCGCACCGGCCGGACCGCGGCCGCCCGGGACTGGACCCCCGAGTGGAGGCGCAGGTGCTGGGCCTGGCCGGAGGTGTACCTGGCACCACCCCCTGACGTGGGCTTCCGCCCCGTGACCGGGCCCGTGGGGTCGGCCAGACTGACGCCATGAACACCGACGTCCAGCGGGACGACTTCCGCACCCGTACCCGGCAGGCGGTGCTGGCCGCCGTACAGGGCCTGGTACTGGCCCTGGCCATGCCGCCCGTGACGATGCTGTGCTTCGCCTTCACCCTCGTGTCCCTCGAACTCCTCCCGCTGGGCCTCGGCCTGTTCCTGGTGCCGCCGGTGTTCGGCGCGGTGCGCAGGTACGCGGAGGCCCGGCGCCGGATCGCCGCCGAGTGGAGCGGGGTGGCGATCCCGGTGGTCTACCGGCCCGTTCCGCCGGGTGCGGGTCCGTGGACGCGCACGGTCACCGTGCTCCGGGACCCGCAGTCCTGGCGGGACGTGCTGTGGCTGCTGACCGACCTGACCGCGGGCACGGTCACCGCGGTGCTCCCGGCCGTGCTGGTGTTCCTGCCGGTCCAGGGGCTCCTGGTGGCGGCCGGGCTGTGGCGGGCGTTCGTCAAGGGCCCCGACGACACGTACTGGTACACGTTCGTGCCGGTCACCGGGCAGGCGACCGCGCTGCTCGCCGGCGCCCTCGCCGTCGTGCTGCTGGTGGTCGCCCACCGCTTCGCCCCGCGGCTGCTCACCGCGCACTTCCTGCTCACCCGGGCCGTCCTCGGCGGCGGCCGGGGCGACCTCACCGAGCGGGTCCGGGTGCTGACCGAGACCCGCCGGGACGCGGTGGACACCTCGGCCGCCGAGCTGCGCCGGATCGAACGGGACCTGCACGACGGCGCGCAGGCCCGGCTGGTCGCCATGGGCATGGACCTCGGGACCGTCGAGATGCTGGTCGAGCGGGACCCGGCGGCGGCGAAGAAGCTGATCGCGCAGGCCCGCCGGAACTCCGCCGAGGCCCTGGAGGAGCTGCGCGACCTGGTGCGCGGCATCCATCCCCCGGTCCTCGCCGAACGCGGACTGGGCGACGCGGTACGGGCGTTGGCGCTGCGGCTGCCGCTGCCGGCCGAGGTGAGCGTGGAGCTGTCCGGCCGGGCACAGGCGCCGGTGGAGTCGGCCGCCTACTTCGCGGTCAACGAGGTGCTGACCAACGCCGTCAAGCACTCCGGGGCCGACCGGGTCTGGATCGACGTGCACCACACCGACGGCCGGCTGCGGCTCACGGTGACCGACAACGGGAGGGGCGGTGCGGCGGCCGGGGCCGGCTCCGGGCTCGCGGGCATCGAGCGCCGGCTCGGTACATTCGACGGCGTCCTGGCCGTCAGCAGCCCCGCTGGCGGTCCCACCATGGTGACCATGGAGATCCCGTGCGTGTTGTCCTAGCCGAAGACCTCTTCCTGCTGCGCGACGGGCTGGTGCGGATGCTTCAGGCCTTCGGCTTCGAGATCGCCGCCGCCGTCGAGTCCGGCCCGGAACTCGCCGAAGCCCTGGAGAAGCTGACGCCGGACGTGGCCGTGGTGGACGTGCGCCTGCCGCCCACGCACACCGACGAGGGCCTGCAGTGCGCGCTCGCCGCCCGCCGGGCCCGGCCCGGGCTGCCGGTGCTGGTGCTCTCCCAGCACGTGGAGCAGCTGTACGCGCGCGAGCTGCTCGCCGACGGCGAGGGCGGGATCGGCTATCTGCTCAAGGACCGGGTGTTCGACGCGGAGCAGTTCGTGGACGCCGTACGACGGGTGGCGGCGGGCGGTACGGCCATGGACCCGCAGGTGATCCAGCAGTTGCTGGCCCGGCGGTCGGCCGCCGACCGGCCGCTCGCCCGGCTGACGCCGCGCGAACGGGAGGTGCTGGAGCTGATGGCCCAGGGCCGGTCCAACGCGGGCATCGCGGCCCAGCTCGTGGTGACGGAACGGGCCATCGCCAAGCACACCTCCAACATCTTCGCCAAGCTCGGCCTGGAGGTCTCCGACGACGACAACCGACGGGTCCTCGCGGTGCTCGCCCATCTGGACCGGGACCGGTGATCTCTCCGCCCGGACCGGCCCGCCACCCCCACGCCTCGTCACCGGGCTTCACCCTGCCCGCGCGCCGCGTCAACCGCCGGGCGCGGGGCGGCCGGCGCCCGCGTGGAGCACGCCGCCCGGCACGCCGCGCAGCGCCCTGACCGCCCTCCCGCAGCCGGCGGCGGCCCGTGTGCGGCCGACCGGGCGGTGGCCGCCGCGGTCCTTCGCGCCGGCGGTCCACTCCGCTCGGCCCGGCCCCGGCCGGTGGTGAGGGCGGCGGGCACGGACCGGCCTCGTGCGGTGCGGCGGACGGCCCGGCGGACCTGGCCGCGCACCGGACGTGCGGACCGGCGCCGCGTCGGCCGGCGCGAGCGGCACGGCCGCGACGGGCGCCCCCACGGATCCGGCTCCCGGGGCCGGGGTGCTCGAATCCGGTGACCGGAAGCGGACACGCGTGCGAGAGTGACGCGGTGAACCAAGACTGGGAAGACCGCGTGACCGCCGCCTGGGCCACCCTCGACGACTATCCGCAGGAGCGCGCGCACGAGTTCCGCGCGCTGATCGACGCCCTCGTCGCCGAACTGCCCGACGGCAGCCCGCTCGGCCCCTTCGAGCAGGCCTGTGCCTGGGACTCGACCGGGCACTCCGACAAGGCCGTACCGCTGTACCGGGAGGCGCTGGCCCGCGGCCTCACCGGATACAAGGGCCGCCGGGCGAGGATCCAGCTGTCCAGCTCCCTGCGGAACACCGGGCAGCCGGAGGAGGGCGTCAAGCTGCTCACCCCCGAACTGGACGCGCCCTGTGACGAGTTGGACGACGCGGTGCGCGCGACCCTCGCCCTGTGCCTGTCCAGTCTCGGCCGCGACCGCGAGGGCCTGTCCCTGGTGCTCGGCGCGCTCGCCCCGCATCTGCCGCGCTACCAGCGGTCGATGGCCAACTACGCGCGCGCCCTGGTCGAACCGGAGGCCTGAACCGGCCGCCCGGCGGTGACCCTCCACCGGCTCGCTCGTTCTTCCGGACGTGCAGTCACAGGATCTCTCCCCGCGCCACGCACCCTCCGCCGCCCCGGGCCCGGCCGACGCCGAGCAGGCCGAGGCCACGCTCGCCGAGCACTACCCCCGGCTGGTCCGGCTCGCCTACCTCGTGCTGCCACCGGGGCTCGGCCGGGGCCGCCGCGTACTGACCGCACACGCCCTCGCCCAGCGCGCGCTGCCCCGGGGCCGCAAGCGGCCCTCGCCGATCCCGGCCCAGGGCGGCGGCCGGGAGGACGACCCGGGGTACGCGTTCCTGCGCGAGCGGGTGCTGCGCACGGCCCTGGCGGCGGCCCGCCCCCGCCGGGGCCTGCCCCGCCTGGCCCAGCTGCCGCCGCCGCTGCCGCAGGTGTGGGGGCTCAGGCTGTTCCCGCGCTCCGGCGGCGCCGACGAACTCGCCCTGGACCAGCGGCTGTCCACGCTCTCGGGCCCGGCCCGCGCCGCCTATGTGCTGCGCGGCCTGGAGCAGCTGTCCGACCCGGACATCCGCAAGCTGCTGAAGGCGGCCGGGGTGTCCGACCCGGGCGGCGCGCTGGCCTCGGCGAACAGCGTGCCCGCGCATCCGGGCCTGCTCTCCTCCCCCGAGTTCGACCCGTGCACGCTCCAGGCCCGGCCCACCGAACTGCTGCGCCGCCGCCAGCACACCAAGGCCGCCCTGGCCGCGGCCGCCGCGCTCGCGGTGTGCGCCGCGCTGGTCGCCCTGCCGGGCGCCGGCTGGGGCCCGGACGGCGCCGCCGCCCCCGTGTACGCCGGGAACCCCGCCGCCGAGGCCGCCCTGGATCCCGGCAGGCTGACCCGGGTCTCCCCCGCCGCCTGGAAGACCGCGGACCGCACCGACTTCTCCGTGTGGCCCGCGCGCGGCCCGCTCACCGGCGATCAGGCCCTGCTGCGCCGCGCCCTCGCCGTATGGGCCCGTCCCGGCAGGAGCGTCCGGGTCTCGGCGACCCCCGGCACCCCTTCCGGCGGCCCGGCCGGCCCGCCGCAGCTGCTGTACGCGGGCGAGGTCGACGCCGCCCGCGTGGTGCTCCTGTACGACGGTCTGCGCATCGCCCGGTACGCCGAGCCGAAGGACGGCACGCAGGGCGCGGCCCTGGACTTCGCCCGGGTCGACGGCGCGACGGGTCCCGGGGCGAGCGCGCTGGTGCTGGGCCGTTCCGACGGCAACGTCCGCTACCTGACCGCGCCCTGGGTGACGAAGGCGGCCCAGCGGGACCTGGTGAAGCCGGACTCGGCCGCCGTTCCGCTGCCCCTCGCCGACGGCGTGACCGGGCCGCTGGCCAGCCCCGCCCTCCAGTCCGGCGGCTGCGCCTCGTGGACCGTGCTCCAGTTGACCGACGCCTCCGGCACCCACCTCGGCACCGATCTCGGCGAGCTGGTCCCGGCCCGGCTGACGGCCGGCCGGCCCGGCGCCGCCCGGGACGCCTCCGGCGCGCGCGGGCTGCGCACCTGGGCGCCGTTCGCCTGCTCGCTGGCGGCCGAGCGCTCGGCGGGTGTCCGCAGCGTGAACGCCTGGGCGTACGCCGAGCAGCCGCTGCCGGACGGCACCGGTTCCGCCGCCTGGGTGTGCACCCGGGCGGAGACCTGGCGCGGGGAGGGAACGACCGCGCTGGCCCAGTTCCGGGCGCCGGGCGGGGCGGCCGGGGCGGTCGTCGCCAAGGGCGCGGACGTGCCGGCCTGCGGTGCGCGTGATCCGCGGGTGCTGGCCGGGGTGCTGTGGAAGTCGGCGGGCGGGAACTGGTACCTGCTGGCGGCGGGCAGCAAGGACACGGCGTCGATCGAGGCCACGGGCGGGGTCACCGCGTCCGGGCCGGGGCCGCTGCTGGTGGCGCGGGCCGAGCAGGGGGCGCGGGCCGAGCTGAAGGGCGTCTCGGCGGACGGGCGGGAGATCAGCGGCCTGGGGTAGCCGGCGCGGCGTCGTACGAGGTGGGGCGCGGGGGGTTCTCAGCCGCGCTACCCGTCAGTACATTGACGCCATGTCTAATACGCAGGCCCGGGTGCCGCTCAAGGCACGCCAGGTGTCCTTCTCCTGGGAGGACACACCGCTGCACTGGGTGCCGGGGGATCCCGTCACCACGCACACCATCAATGTGCTGCACCTGCTGCTGCCCGCCGGGGAGCGCTGGTTCGTGCGGGTGTACAAGCAGGCACTGCCGCTGATCCGGGACGACCGGCTCCGCGAGGACGTCATCGGCTTCATCGGGCAGGAGGCCGTCCATTCCCAGGCGCACGACGGGGTGCTGCCCCGCCTGAGGGAGCTGGGGCTCGACCCGACGCCGTACACCGCGCAGGTCGACTGGTTCTTCGAGAAGCTGCTCGGCGACCGGACCCTGCCGCCGGGCCGGCCGCGCCGGTGGTGGCTGCTGGAGCGGGTGGCGCTGATCGCGGCCATCGAGCACTACACGGCGTTCCTCGGGAACTGGGTGCTGAACGCCGGGGAACTGGACCGGCGCGGCGCCGACCCGACCATGCTGGACCTGCTGCGCTGGCACGGTGCGGAGGAGGTCGAGCACCGCTCGGTCGCCTTCGAACTGTTCACGCATCTCGACGGAAGCTACCGCCGGCGGGTGCGGACCTGGGCCACCGCCTTCGCGGCGCTGGTGTTCCTGTGGCAGCGCGGTACCCGGTTCTTCCTGGCGAACGATCCGACGCTCACCGACGGCAGGGCCACGCTCAGGGACTTCCACGCCCGGGGCCGGCAGGGCCTGCTGCCCGGGACCGGGGACATGCTGCGGTCCGTCCCCCGCTATCTGAGCCGCGCCTACCACCCCTCCCAGGAGGGCGACACCGAGCAGGCCCTCGCCTATCTGGCCGCCTCTCCCGCGGCCATGGCGGCGGAGCGGAGGGCCGCGTGAGCCCGGCGCCGCGCACCACCGCGCTGATCGCGGGCGCCACGGCCGCCGCCTGGCTCACCCGGCGGGCCCTGCGCCGCCGGGTGGGCGTCTCGCCGCTGTGGCCGCTGCCCGCCCTGGACCCGCCCGTCTCCGGCCACCCCCGCCCCCGGCCGCTGCGGCTGCTGCTCACCGGGCACGAGACCGTCGCCGAGGGGGTCGTACGGCTGCGTCTGGAGGGCCGCGGCCTGCCGCGCTGGGAGCCGGGGGCGCATGTCGACCTGGTACTGCCGTCGGGGCTGGTCCGGCAGTACTCCCTGTGCGGGGACCCCGGGGACGCCTCGGCCTACGTGCTCGCCGCCCGGCTGGTGGCGGACGGCCGGGGCGGCTCCCGCGAGGTGCACGAGCGGCTCACCGTGGGCATGGAGCTGGAGGTACGCGGACCGAGGAATCGTTTCCCCTTGGTCACGGCGCCCGCCTACGTCTTCATCGCCGGCGGCATCGGCATCACCCCGGTCCTGCCGATGCTGCGGGCCCTGCCGGACGGCGCCGAGTGGCGGCTGCTGTACGGCGGGCGGTCGCGGGCCTCGATGCCGTTCCTGGACGAGGTGGCGCGGCTCGCGGGCGACCGGCTGACGGTCGTCGCCGAGGACGAGGACGGGCGGCCGGACCTGGCCGCGCTGTTCGCGGACACGGCCGAGGGCACGGCGGTGTACTGCTGCGGCCCCGAGGGCCTGATGACGGCCGTCGGACAGGCGCTGCCCGAGGGGGCCACGCTGCACCTGGAGCGGTTCGCGCCGCGCACGGCGCCCGGCGGCGACACCGGGTTCGAGGTGGAACTGCGCCGCAGCGGGCGGACGGTCACGGTCCCGGCGGGCTCCAGCGTGCTGGCCGCCGTACGCCGGGAACTGCCCGACACCGCCTACTCCTGCGAGCAGGGCTTCTGCGGCACCTGTCAGCAGCGGGTGCTGGAGGGCGAGGTCGAGCACCGGGACGAGCTGCTGACGGACGCCGAACGGCACGACTCGATGCTGATCTGCGTCTCCCGCGCCCGGGGTGACCGGCTGGTGCTCGACATGTGATCAACGGCGGCCGAATCCGCTCGGTAAGGTGTTCGTATGAAGACCGGGGTTCGCCGCAGGATGGGCGTCGAGGAGCGTCGGCAGCAGCTGATCGGCGTCGCCCTGGAGCTGTTCAGCCGGCGCTCGCCCGACGAGGTCTCGATCGACGAGATAGCCACCGCCGCGGGCATCTCGCGTCCGCTGGTGTACCACTACTTCCCGGGCAAACTCAGCCTGTACGAGGCCGCGTTGAAGCGGGCGTCGGAGGATCTGGCGAGCCGCTTCGACGAGCCGCGCGAGGGTTCCCTCGGCGCCCGTCTGCTGCGGGTGATGGGCCGCTACTTCGATTTCGTGGACGAGCACGGCCCCGGTTTCTCGGCGCTGCTGCGGGGCGGCCCGGCGGTCGGCTCGTCGGCGACCAACGCGCTCATCGACTCCGTGCGGCAGGCCGCCTACGACCAGATCCTGTCCCATCTGGGCGTGTCGGAGGCGTCCCCGCGGCTGGAGCTGGTGGTCCGCTCCTGGATCTCGCTCGCCGAGTCCACGGCCCTGATCTGGCTGGAGGGCCGGCGGGTGCCGCGCGCCGAGCTGGAGCTCCAGCTCGTGCACGACTTCGCCGCGCTGGCCGCCGTCAGCGCCGCCCACGACGAGGGCATGGCCGAACTGCTGCGCGCGATGCTGAAGGACGAGCCGGCCGACGGCCCCTTCGCGGTGCTGGCCGGCCGGCTCATCGCCCTCGGTTCCTGAGCGGGCGCTATCCCGCGGCACTCCGGTACGACGGGTCGAGGTCCCGGACCTCGGCGGAGGCGTGCAGGGTGAACGCCTCCCCCTTCACATGCCCCCGCAGCAGTTCCACGGCCGCCTCGGTCAGCCGTGCCTTCGTCTCCTCGCTGCGCCCGGCGAGCAGCCCGATGGTCACGTGCGCGACGGCGTGCGCGCGTACCCCGGGGTCCTCGTACCCGAACGCCGTGAACGTGCTCGGCCGGAACTGCGTCTTGCAGGCGTGCGGCTTCGCCGCCGCGATCTCCACGGCGGCCTCGTGCAGCGCCCGCGCGAAGCCCTCGCGGTCGAAGGCGTCCTCCATGAGGTCGGAGTACTCGATGGTGATCTGCGGCATGCGCGCTCCTGTTCTACGGCAACCGCCTCACCCTAGTTCCCCGCCCGGCTGAACACAGCGACGGTTCGCGCCGGAACGCTGAAGGTGCCCGAACCGGTCGTGTACGAGGCCGACTTGACGGTCTCGTCGGTGCCGGTGGCCTGTACGGGGTGGAGGTGGTAGGGGGTGCCGGTG